>CABZTX010000001.1 GCA_902528875.1 uncultured SAR86 cluster bacterium
AAATTCACATTGCATTCCATTGGAAGTTGCTCATTATTACCTGCAGCCATAATTAATGAGAACATTTTATCTTTATATGCTCCCATCTCTTCTCTGCTGTTAGCATGCTCTACAAAGAAAAAGTCATGATCAGGCTCATTAGCGAGCATTGGAAAAAGAACTCCAACGTTTACATCATTCTCAAATGAATTTGCCAATTCGACATATTCGCCAATGTATGGTCGAGCGTCTGAAAAGGTCTTACCCTCTTTTAAATTACAGAATGAATACTGTGCATAAACACTTGTGTATCCCTCTATGTCTGGTTCCTGGGCAAAAACCGAAATACTTAGAACAAGTATTGTAGAAAAAATATATTTCATTATTGATCTCCTATTAAAATATAATTATTAATAATACATTAATATCATCTAGCTGATATATCTAATAAGAGACTATTATGTAAAAATTGTGTATATTTTTATGGGACAAGCCAAGACGTCTTATAATCATCTTGCCAGTCATGAATTGATCTTCGATGTCCAGAACTTTTTAAATAAAGAAACTCTAATGAGTAAAAAGAAAATATCAACACTGCAAAGTTTTTATATCCCTCTTCCACATTGTAATCTTTGATGTCATGTGTTTCAGGACTGTCAATAGGATTTGTTGAGCCATCTTTTACAGAATAACATTTCTTGGATCTTGCAGTAGAGCCATCCCATGCATTAAGAGTATGGCTATCATCAATATGAACTTTCATATTCCCTTGAAGTTTAATCTGAACTTTAAGACCAGGATCGTAACCGATCACTGTTGCAGTACTATTTTTTTGAAAAGTTTTAATTTTTGCAGCTCTATTATCGGTATGAAATCTCATAATTTTTTTCTTCAAATCAAATTCTCTCAAAACCATTACCCTTGAAATAATTTTATCTCCATCAATTGAAGAAACGACTGGGGTGTGAAATTGATTTTTTGAATTATTTACTGCGTCAATGAGTATAAGATTCGATATATCGATAGTTTGCTTGAGACTATCAAAGTTTTTAGGGATATCTAAATTTACTTTACTAGATTCCATGATGTGCCCTCTTTCGTATCTTTTATCTCAACTCCTAATTCTCTTAATTCGTCTCTGATCTTATCCGCATGAGAATAATCTTTTTTTTCTTTGGCAATAACTCTTGCAGATAACAACTTCTCAATTTTTACCTTTAACTCTTCTGGTATAAAAATATGATTATAGTTTTCGTCTTGCAAAATGCCTAAAGCAGATCCAATGACATCTAATTTTGTTTTTATCAAAACATGGTTTGTATCTTCGTCTTTTGAATAGTCTTTAACAAGTTTATTCAAATTTGATATCAAAGCTGGTGTATTTAAATCATCAAGCAAACTATCAATGATACTCAAGCTATTATCATCTTCAGATGCACCAATTTCAGATAGATCAAAATATATTTTATAAAGCTTATCAAGTAATTTCTTTGATTGATGAATAATTGAATCATTCCAGTCAAGTCCTTGTCTATAATGAGTAGATAAAAGTGCAAGACGAATTACTTCACCATGATGTTCAGATGAAAGATCTTTAGTGAGAATAATATTTCCTAAAGATTTTGACATTTTTTCACCATTAATTGTTACAAATCCATTATGCATCCAGTACTTAGCATAAGATTCAGGGACATTCACGTTCGCAGATGAGCAGCAGCTTTGAGCAATCTCATTCTCATGATGAGGAAAAATTAAATCTCTTCCTCCTCCATGAATATCAAATGGGAGTCCAAGAGTTTTTTTTGACATTGCAGAACACTCTGTATGCCATCCTGGCCTTCCTACTCCCCAAGGGGAATCCCAACCTGGTTGTTCATCGGTGCTTGGCTTCCATAGAACAAAATCTGCAGGATCTTTCTTGAAAGGCGCGACTTCTACTCGACTGCCTGCAATCTGTTCATCTCTGTTTCTGTTAGAAAGCTTTCCATAATTTTGATAAGTTGGTACATGAAAAAGAACATGACCTTCTTTTTCATAAGCAAAATCTTTCTCGATTAATTCAGTTATGAGATCAATCATCTCGGAAATATATTCTGTAGCTTTTGGTTGAATATCAGGTGATAAAACATTAAGTTTTGACATATCTTCATTGTAAATTTGTGTATATTTTTCAGTTATAGATGTTATCTCAACATTTTGTTCCATTGCAGCATCAATAATTTTGTCATCAATATCGGTAATATTTGATACATATGTGACCTTGGGATAAATCATTCTTAGAGTTCTTACTAAAGTATCAAAAACAACTGCCATTCTTGCATTTCCAATATGTGCAAAGTTGTATACAGTTGGTCCACAAGCATAAATTTTTAAATGCTTAGGATCTATTGCCTCTAATTTTTCTTTATTGCCACTTAAAGTATTAAATAAATGAAATGCTTTTTTAACGCTCATAAATTTACTCTAAATCAATTATGTTTAATTCTCTCAATGCATTAAGCAAAGGCAATAATGGCATTCCTCTTACAGTGTGTGAAGATCCATTTACATAAGAAAAAAGATTGCATCCTAGTGATTCAAATTTATATGCTCCTGCAGCATTTATTGGATTTTCAATATCAACATAATTAATAATTTCTTTTTCAGTTAAATTATGCATTTTTAATTCTACTGTCTCCGAATATTCCCATAAACACTCATTATTCTTAAAAATACAAACACCACTATGTTGAAAATGTTTTTGGTTAGACAAAAGCTTTAAACTTTCAACAGCTTTTTCTTTTGTGCCCGGTTTATGAAGAAGCATATCATTTAAAACGCACATCTGATCACCTCCAATAATTGCATATTCAGGATTTTGTGAACTTACTGGCTCTGCTTTAGCTTTAGCAAGACAAACTACTTGATCACTATGTGGAAGAGATGATATTTCACTTTTAATTAAATCCTCATCGGTTGGGGATACCATTACATCAAATGCGATTCCTGCCTCTTCTAGCATTAGTTTTCTGCTTTCTGAACCAGAAGCAAGAATTAACGGAACTTTTGGCTTGATACTGGAATATTCCAGAGACCTTGTCATTTAATATTTTTTAGGCGAATGAATAAGGCTTATAAATTCTTCTCTCGCTTTGTGATCAGATCTAAAAGTACCTAACATTCTTGATGTAATTGTACTTGATTCAGTTTTATGGACACCCCTTGTGCTCATGCATTGATGGTTAGCGTCTATTACAACTGCAACACCTTTTGGTTGAAGCACTTTATCGATAGTGTCAGCTATTTGAGCAGTCATTGTTTCTTGGGTTTGAAGTCTTTTTCCAAATAAATCTACTAATCTTGCCAATTTACTAATGCCAACAACTCTTTTTTTTGGAATATAGCCAATGTGAGCGACACCAACAATTGGCACCATATGATGCTCACAATGAGACTCAACTCTTATATTTCTGACAATTACAGCATCATCGTAGCCTTCAACTTCTTCAAAAGTTCTGCTTAAAATTTCCTCTGGATTTTCTGTGTATCCTGAAAAAAATTCTTTATAGGCTTTTACTACTCTTTTGGGAGTATCAATCAATCCTTCTCTTTCAGGATCATCACCAGCCCACAAAATAAGGGTTCTCACTGCTTCTAAAGCTTCATTTTCTAGAGATTTACTAGAAATCTCTTCAGTCATAGTTTTTACAGCCTTTAAAGCCTCGTCTTTAGATGATTTTTTTGCCATTTGTTAAGCTCCTAATATTTATGATGACCATTTTATATAAAAAAATAAAAATGTATATCTAGATTATACAATCTTAATAATTAATAATTAGCACATGCTTAAAGTGTTAATCCAATCAGTGACTCCGTTTCAACAAAATTCTTCGATAGTTTATTGCTCGGATACTAAAAAATGTGCAATTATTGATCCAGGTGGTGATATAGATGTTCTACTTAAAATATCTCAAGATAATAATTTAATTCCAGAAAGGATTCTTTTAACTCACGGTCACATAGATCATGCTGGTGGTGCCTCAGAATTAGCAGAGATTCTAAAAGTTGAAATTCATGGTCCTCATATTAATGATAAATATTTACTAGATCAGCTAAAAGAGCAAGGCGAAATGTTTGGAATGCCATCAAGAAATTGTAGTCCCGATAAATGGCTTAACGAAGGTGATCAAATTTCTGTTGGTAATCAGAATCTCGAAGTATATTTCTGTCCTGGACATACTCCAGGACATATTATTTTTTATAATGATCGCCAAAAACTAGCAATAGTTGGAGATGTTTTATTTAATGGATCAATCGGGAGAACTGACCTTCCAGGTGGTAATTTCAATGACTTAATAGATTCTGTAAAGAATAAACTTTGGCCATTGGGTCATGACGTTGAATTTTTTCCTGGACATGGACCCATTTCGACATTCAAAAATGAAATGGAAACTAACCCTTTTGTTTCTAATGATGCTTTAGGACTGTAGACTATTGTTTATCGTATCTTCCTGGTGCTAATAATTTACCAAGAGCATTTATAAACCATTGTGGAAGATATTTTAAAGTAAACACTAGGGCCTTATAAGTAAAAGTTGGTACACATAGACTTTTTCCTGATAGCGTTGCATCAACCGCTTCATCTGCAATTCTTTTGGCTGAAAATACTAAAAATCTTGGAACGCGATCCATCTCTTCTTGAACACCGCTTGCTGTATGAAAACCGGTAATAGTGAAACCAGGGCACAAAGCAGTTGAAGTAATACCCTTATGTCTGTAGTTCACATTAATAGAATCACTAAATCTATTCATGAAGGTCTTAATTGGTCCATAAAGTGGTTGAATTGCTGACGGTGCAGCAAAGGCAGCTACAGAGGAAACAATCATTACTCTTCCTCCTCCATTTTGGATCATTTTTGGAATAAATAACTTTGTAAGCATTATTACTGAGGTTCCAAGAACTCTTATGAACTTTTCTTCTTCCTCCACACTTGTTTTATCAAATGCAGTCTTGATACCGTACCCAGCATTATTTACAAGAATATCTATTGAGTAATCTTTTGCTTCGCAAAATTCAAAGATTTCTTGTGTTGATTCTTTTAAACTTAAATCTTTAGAAATAATATCAACATTTATGTTATTTTTTGAACTTATGTCTTTTGCAATTTCTTCAAGCAAATCTCTCCTTCTAGCAGTCAGAATTAGGTTATATCCTTTTTCTGCAAAGTTTTTTGCAATCTCTAAGCCAATTCCAGATGATGCACCTGTGATTAACGCATATGAATTATTCATAAGAATATACTATCAGTATGTTTAGTTCTAAGATAGAATTACATGCTTATTTTTTCGAATTTCAATATGAATTTATTAAACTATAAAAATTATTTTTCACTACTGCTATTTAGTCTTATTTTGGCCATATTTAGCATCGGTGCATTGTCGCAAACGGATGAAGGAATTTCAGATTCTGATAATGATGAAGAAAGTGAGTCAATAACAGACAAGGATGTGATGGGTCCATCTTCAAAACTAAGAAAGTGCTTAATGAAAGCAAAAAGCATGAAAGACAAAAAAAACTGTGAAAAAGAGAATATGCCAACTGTCGAGGAGTTTATTGAAGATGAAGAATTAGAATCAATAGACGGTTTTCTAAAAATATTTTCTGATCAAGACCAGTCAATGTATTTTTTAAAATTAAACAATTCTGATTTAAATGAAAGATTTTTATATTTTGCTTACATTATGAATGCTCCCCAGGAGAGTTCACTTACTGGCGGCCTACCTTCAGATGGAAAAGTTTTAGAATTTCGCAATTTTAAAAAAGAAAATATTGGTCTCTACCAAATTAATACTGCCTATGTTAATGGTGACGATAATAATATCGGGAGATCCACTATAACAAATATAACGGAGTCATTTATAGAAGTTTTTAAACCTGTCGCAAGATCAGAAGATTCTGTTCTTATAAGTGTAAACAATTTGCTAATGTCTGAAAAAATGGAATCTATTAGTTATGTACCAAAAGAATACAGAGAGTATATTTCTGTTAACTATGGAAGACCAGACAAAAGCAAAACATATATAAATGATGTATTTAATTATTCTACAAACACAGCAGTAGAGGTAACTTTTTCATATATGAATATGATGCCTGATTCTGACGCATTTTCAGTTTCTGCAGTAACAGATCCAAGATATTTATCTGTAACTGCTAGGCATATTTTTATAAAGATGCCCGATGACAAATATGAAACAAGGGTAAACGATCATAGAGTGGGATATTTTGTAAATAATTCTACTGATCTTACCTCTTATGAAAATTTTCCGAATTTTGCCCTAATAAATAAATGGAGACTTATTAAAAAATATCCAGATGCTGAAATATCTGAGCCAGTTGAACCTATTGTTTTTTGGGTTGAAAACACAACTCCTGAAGAGATTGTTCCAGCTGTTATTGCAGGTATTGAAAATTGGAATATTGCTTTCAAGGAAGCTGGTTTTAAAAATGCAATTGTTGCAAAAATTCAACCCGAAGATGCTGATTGGGATGCTGCTGACTATGAATATAATGTAATAAGATGGTCATCAGAACCAGATGGTGGCTTACTTGGTATTGGACCAAGAGTTACAAACCCATTAACAGGCGAAATTATATCAGCTGATGTTGTTAACAAACTTCTTGCGGTTAAAGTTGGAAGAAATTATCGCAAACTCTATGGTTATACAGAAGATAATGATCCTTTAATGCAGTACATAACAAATTTAACACTCCATGAAGTTGGCCACGCTATAGGCCTTCGTCATAATTTCAGAGGAAGCTATCTATATAATCCAATTGAAATTCATAACAAAGAATTAACAGGTAATACAATCATGAATTCTGTGATGGATTATGATCCTATAAATGTTGCTCCAGAAGGTGTTGAACAAGGAATTTATTTTTCCACTGAACCTGGTATTTATGATAAGTGGGCGATTAAGTTTGGTTATACTCCAAATTTATCAGAAGAAGATAGAAAGAGTTTACTTTTAGAGTCAGTAAAGAAAGAACTGACTTTTGGAACTGATGAAGAGGCAATGTCATCGCCAGGTTATAATATAGATCCACGTACCAAAAGATATGACATGAGTAATGATCCAATTACTTATGCAGAAAATATAGTAAAGATTGTTGATCAAAAAATTAATGAGCTACCTGAAATTTTTGCAGACGAAGAAGGTTTTAATAACTATACCAGCTCTTTTTATAGACTTTTTAGAACAAAAGGCAGATTTTTAGAGACTGTTGCTCAACAAATTGGTGGTGTTTATATCAACAAAATATCTTCTACTCAAGATGAATATACAGTTCTCGAACCAGTACCATACGATAAACAAAAACAAGCTTTTAACCTTTTGAAAGAGCAAGTTTTTTCTAATGGTGCTATGAATTATGATCCAAAAATATTATCAAATTTAATATATGAAAGAGGAACTTTTCAAAGATCAAGAAGAAGTGGTAACGGCAACAATGATCCAGATTTTCATGCAATAGTTTTATCAAGCCAAAAAAATATATTAAGAAATATATTACACCCAACTGTAATGAAGAGATTAGTTAATAGCTCTTTATATGGTAATGAGTATATGCCTCAAGAAGTTTTAAATGATCTTAATTCTGCAATATTTATTGATAATGAGGATCCTGATTCGTTTAAGAGAAATTTGCAATCCTCTTATGTTGATCTGCTTATTAGTGGCTTTAAAGAGGCGCCCTATGATGACATTTCAAAATCAGCAATCTTCTATGCTTTAAAAGAAATTTCTACGTTTACTCGCAAAAACAGATTCAAGTCTGAGCATTATGATTATCTTTATTTCTTAGTTTCTAAAGTTTTTGAGGAATATTGATGGCAAACATCAATGATTATAAGAAAAATATAATTCCTTTCTATAAACCAGCAAATTTTATTGTTAATAAGGCAAAAGGTTCATTGGTTTGGGATAAAAATAATAAAAAATATATTGATTTTACTGCTGGTATAGCTGTTACAAACTTAGGTCATAACAACAAAGAACTTGTTAAAATAATGAATGAACAAAGTAAAAAGCTTTGGCATTTGTCACCGTTGTATGTAAATCAACCTGCTATAGATTTATCTAAAAAGCTTTGCAAAAATACATTTGCAAATAAAGTATATTTTTGCAATTCAGGAGCTGAGTCTGTTGAAAGTGCAATTAAGGTTGCTAGAAAATATACATCCTCTTTTAATAAAAAAAAATCTGAAATAATTTCTTTTACGTCATCATTTCATGGCAGAACAATGACGAGTATATCTTTAGCAAATTCTAAGGATCTTACTGAAGGGTTTGCACCTCTTTTAAAAGGTATAAAACAACATAAATATAACCAAGTACATGACCTTGAAAAACTTTTTTCTGAAAATACTTCAGCGGTAATTCTTGAGCTTGTTCAATGGCATGATGGCATAATCAAGGCTGATCAAAAATTTTTAAAGGAAATTAGAAGATTATCAAAAAAGTATAAATCCTTAATTATTGTTGATGAGGTTCAATCAGGAATTGGAAGAACTGGTTCGTTTTTTGCATATGAACAATTTAACATCAAACCAGATATCTTGTGTTTTGCGAAAGGAATAGCTAATGGATTTCCAATTGGAGGTATCCTAACAACTGAAAAAATTTCAAAAAAAATGTCTTATGGAGCCCATGGAACTACATTTGGAGGGGGCCCTATAGCCTGTGCAATTGGCTCTAAAGTTGTTGATTTAATATCAAAGAAAAAGTTACTGAATGGTGTCATTAAAAAAGAAGCTATATTTATAGAAAAACTTGAGGCATTTAATAAAGAGCATAATTGCTTTGAAGAAATTAAGTCTGCTGGTCTATGGATAAGCATTCATTTTGATAAAAAAAGAACTTCTATTGATGTCGATGAACTAATAAAAAAATGCCATGAATCAGGCTTAATGATTCTGAAAGCAAATAAAACTAGCGTTAGGTTTTCACCAAGTTTAGTAATAGAAAATAGTCTAATAGATGACGGTCTTAAAATTTTTAATAAAATAGTTCTTTCACTATTCAAATAAAAATGAAAAAACTTCAATCTCCCAATCATCTTTTCATGATAGAACCAAAAGAGTTTTGTAATAATCTTCAAACTCTTGATTCAAATGATTATCAGATTGTTGAACAAGATACGAGTAAAGATCAAATCTTGAAGAAAGCTAAAGATGAATTTTTTAATTTTAAAAATATAATTGAAGCACATGATATAAAAGTGACATTCATGCTTGGAAGTAATGGCTGTCCCGATCATATTTTCCCAAATTGGTTTGCTACATTTCAAGATAAATCTATGCAAATTTTTAGTATGAAAGCACTTAATAGACGTGCTGAAAAAATTCCATCAATGATAAAAAAATTAGAAACCGAATATAAGCTTACAGATGATTTAACCCCCTATGAAGAAAAAGGGATTTTTTTAGAATCAACTAGTAGTATGGTTTTTGATAGAGTAAATATGATTGCTTATATTGGAAAATCAGTAAGAACTAATGAAGATCTAGCCAGGGCATGGTGCTCAAAAAATGGTTTTAAAGTAGTCATTTTTGAAACAACTAATCATAAGAATAATCCTATTTATCATACAGATGTTCTCATGTTTGTAGGAACAAATATGATTGGTCTATGTAATGAGGTTATAAATGACGAGTACAAAGAAGAAGTCCTATCTAAAGCTAAAAAATATCATGATGTTATGTTACTCACAAAGGATCAAATTCTAGATTTTTGTGGAAATGCACTTGAAGCAAGAAATAATATAGATGAAAAATATCTCATTATGTCTTCCAGAGCCCAAAAATCTCTAACATCACCTCAAATATTAAAAATAAAAAAATATTATAAAGACATAATTCACGCAGATATACCGACCATTGAAAAATATGGAGGTGGATCTGCGAGATGTATGTTAACTGAATTATTTTAAAAACGCCTATGATTCCATAGGCGTTTTAATGAAAAGAAATTATTTAATTATCCTGGCTGATCCAAAGTGGCAATACTGCAATAAGAAGTCCAGAAATATAAAATAAATATGCTCCTATTGAAGCAATTGTATTTCCACCTGATGACATAGCATCAATAAAAGCTTGAGAGCCTGCTCCAATATCGATATCACCATTTGCAACATCCAGCGATGCTAAAGCTGCTGCATGACCTTCGTATGTTCCAGATATTAAACCGCCAAGGTTAAATCCAAATATAAAAACACCAACCGCAAATGCAGTACAGAGAATTTTACCTAATAGGTTTACATTTTTTTCTAAAAGAACACTTGAAAATCTTGCTGCAATCCATACAGCAATCACAGTCGCTAAAAATACAGTTGCGTTAGCACCTCTAGCCTGTGAAAAGACTTCCCATAAAGCAATTTCTGCCATTCCACTTTGTATTAATTCCATAATTTTTCTCCCTTATTATTTATTAATAAATACCAATAGTACTAAACGGATGCAAAATTTGTATGAGAATTATGTAAATTTTTTATACATTTGTGTTACATCTCTTTTACAAAATCAGAGACCATCTTGACTCCTCCAAGAGGAAAGAAATGTACTTTTTCGATATTAAATTCTGGATTACTTATTTTATATTCTGCTAATTCTTTAAGAATTTCGGTTGGCTTATATGGGAGTAAAAGTTTTGTTAAGTCTTTAGCTCGTTTTTGAATGATTCCGATAGAAGCTCCAACACCACATTCTATAGAATATCTTAATAAGGTTTGTAGTTTCGCTGGACCTGCTATTCCAATATGAATAGGTAAATCAATTCCTGAGCTTTTAATTGAATTAGCCCAATCAATCACTGAACTAGAATCGAAACAAAATTGTGTTGTTATTGCGATAGATGCATCTGTTCGGTTACTAAATTGATTTTTCCATGATAAAGCTTCATCAACATTCTTTGAGGAGCCATCTGGATCAATATCTTTACTCCCTTCAGGGTGTCCAGCAATATGAAGTCTTTTAAAGTTAGCCTTATCAAACAGTTCTGATTCAATTAAATTAATTGATGAATCATATTCACCATATGGCTTATTTGATCCCCCTGCAATGAGAAGCGCATTTTCAACGCCTGCTTCGCTTTGATATCGTGTAATCCATTCGCCCAATACGTTTTTATTTTTTATAATACGGGCCGGAAAATGAGGCATTGCTGAGAAACCTTGATCTGTAATTTTCTTAGCAGTCTGCACCATATCATCAATTGGAGTTCCCTCAATATGAGCTATATAAATTAGCGTTTTAGCTGGTAAATAATCTGAAAAGTTTTCAATTTTTGATGCAGCTTTTGGAGTAACTTCAATTGAAAAATCTTTAAGAAAATTATTTAAAATATTATTTTTCATACTTTATTAAAACATAAATTTGGCGGAGAGTGAGGGATTCGAACCCTCGAACCAGTTACCCAGTTACCTCCTTAGCAGGGAGGCGCTTTCGACCACTCAGCCAACTCTCCTATTTACAATTAAGAGGTGGATTATAACTCTTTAAAATATAAAGATAACTAGTTTATCTATCGAATTCAATTTGCATACCAAATGGTAAATCTTTACTAATTTCTCCATCTTGAAATGCAATATTTCCATTCACAATAGTTAAATATATTGATGAAGGGAAGGTTTTACCAAGAAATGGTGACCAACCACACTTGTATAATATGTTTTCTTTAGTTACTTCATATGATTTATCAATATCAAGAACTGCTAAATCTGCATAATACCCTTCTCTTATATATCCTCTATCTTTTACTTGAAACCTTTTAGCAACGTTATGACTTGTTTTTTCAACAATTGTTTCAAGCGAGAGTATGTCTTTATGATAAAAATCCATGAGAATTTGTAATCCATGTTGAACAAGAGGAAGGCCAGCTGGCGCATCTTTATAATTTTGCATTTTTTCATCCCAGGTATGAGGAGCATGATCTGTAGCAATAATATCTATCTTATCTTCCTTTAAGGATTTAATGAGAGCTTGTCTGTCAGTTTCAGTTTTTATAGATGGATTACATTTAATTTGATTTCCAAGCTCACGATAATATGAATCATTTAAAAGCATATGATGCACACAAACTTCTGCAGTAATTTTTTTTCCATCGATCATTCCTGATGTAAATAATTCCATTTCCTTTTCAGTAGTTAAATGGAAAACATGTAGATCAGCATCATATTTTTTTGCAAGGTCAACAGCCAATGAGCTTGATAGATAACAACTATCAACATCTCTTATTAAATGGTGATGTTCAGCAGATAAGTTATCACCATATTTATTATCAAATATTTGCTCACGATCTTTCACTCTTTGAGGATCTTCACAATGAGTGACAACAATAAGTGGAGAAAAATTAAATATATCATTAAGTGCATCAATACTGTCGACTAACATTTCACCAGTAGAAGCGCCCATAAAAACTTTTAGTGCTGCTGCTTGTGTAATATCAACTCTTTTTATCTCTTCAATATTAGTATTGCTTCCTCCAAGATGAAAAGAGTAATTAGATAGAGACTTTTTGCTAGCTATTTCAAATTTTTTAGTTAAGTTTTCATTGGTTGTTGTGGTGGGATTTACATTAGGCATTTCAAAGTAGCTGGTTACACCCCCTGCCAACCCAGCTTTTGATTCAGTTGAAATGTCACCTTTATGAGTTAATCCAGGCTCTCTAAAATGCACTTGATCATCAATAAGTCCTGGTAGAACAAATCTACCATCAATGTCCATAGTTTTTTTGGATTCTGATGAAATTGAAGAAGCTACTAATTCAATTCTTCCTGACCTAATTGCAATGTCTGATTCAGTGATTTTATTTTCATTTACTACATTGCAATTTTTTAATATTAAATCATACATTATTCTTCCAAATTAAATTCTTTATGAAGTACTTGAACAGCCTTATCAACCAAGCTTTTATCAATTACCATCGTTAATTTTATTTCAGAGGTACAAATAATTTGAATATTCACATCGTTCTCTGATAGTGCCTTGAAAGCTTTACTAGCAATCCCAGATTGAGATCTCATACCAACTCCAACAAGAGAGACTTTACCAATATTTGAGTCAACCATAACATCTTTAAAGCTGACATCTTTTTTAATATCTTCGATAATAGTGTCTACAGTTGGTTTTTCATCTATCGGGACTGTGAAAGTAAAATCAGTTTTACCATCAACACTTACATTTTGCACAATTACATCAACATCAATGTCAGCATCACTAATTGGGCCTAAAATTTTGAAGGCAGTTCCTGGTATATCCCCTATACCGTGAAGAGTATATTTAATTTGATCTTTTTGATACGCAATACCTGAAACTAAAGCATTTTCCATACTCTTTTCCTCCAATGAGATTAATGTACCACTACTCTCATTAAAACTCGATAATACTTTTACTGGAACTTTATACTTATTTGCAAATTCAACAGCCCTTGTTTGCATTACTTTAGCTCCTTGACTTGCCAGTTCTAGCATTTCTTCCATTGTTATAGAGTCTAACTTTTTTGCATTAGGAACTACCTTTGGATCTGCAGTAAAAATTCCATCAACATCTGTATAGATATCACATCTTTTTGCATTAATTTTTGAGGCAATTGCGACAGCTGTTGTGTCTGACCCTCCTCTGCCCAAGGTAGTGATATCACCACTTTCAGTTATTCCTTGAAATCCAGTAATTATTGGAATTATCCCTTCATCCAATACGTCTTTAATTTTATTTTCATCGACATCTAAGATTTTAGCTTTTGAGAATGAACTGGTTGTCTTCATCGATATTTGAGATGCTGAGTACGATCTTGCTTGAATTCCTTTAGATTGAAGAGCTATTGTAAGCAAAGCAGAGCTCACAGTTTCTCCAGTTGAAATAAGAGCGTCAAATTCTCTTTTATCAGGACTTTTACTAAAATGTTTTGCCAAATCTACTAGTCTATTTGTTTCTCCACTCATTGCAGAGACAATAACAACAACAGTATTTTCTATAGATGTTTTTTTTATAATCTCTGCTACAGCGTCAATCCTTTGGACTGTGCCAACAGAGGTTCCTCCAAACTTTTGAACAATTATGTCTGACATATTTATCTATTTTGCGAGGGATTTTACTGTATTTGAAATAGATGTCACGAAGTCTTGAACATTTTCTGTATCTCCAGCACCCTGAGCAAAATCAGGCCTCCCCCCACCTGTGCCATTAATTTGTTTAGAAAGTTCAGCAATCACATCTTTAGCTGATAGAGATTCACATAGATTTTTAGTAACGCCACAAACTAAAGCAATTTTATTTTTAGAAACACTCATCAGAACGACACATACTTTTTCATTTGTATTTTTTTTTGCATCAACAAGATTCCTTAGCTCTTTTGGGTTATCTATTTCTACTTGCTCAACTATTAATTTGAAATCATCAATTTCAAATGTATCAGAAAAAACTGTAGATTTCTTAACAGCTTTGTTTTTGTTTTTTTTAAGCTCTTTATTTTCTTCAATGAGATTTTGTACTTTCTCAAGCATGTCTTCAGCGGAGACATTAAGGTTGGTTTGAAGTGATAGATTAATTTGTCTTATTTTTTCAATATAGTCAATTGCTTTCATGCCTGCAACTGCTTCAATCCTTCTAATACCTGAAGCAACACTTGATTGATTGATAATTATAAAAAATCCAATATCACCAGTTCTTTTAACATGAGTTCCTCCACACAATTCAACTGAATATGAGTTATCTCCCATTGTAAGAACTCTTACATCATCATCATATTTTTCACCAAATAATGCCATTGCACCAGATTTAAGAGCATCATCAAGTCTCATTAATTCAGTTTTTACTTCTGAATTATTTAATGCTTCTTTGTTTACAATTGCCTCTATGGCAGATATTTGATCTTTAGTTAAAGGCTTATCATGAGAAAAATCAAAACGTAATTTATTCTCATCTACTAATGAACCTTTTTGTTGAACATGATCGCCCAGAACCTCTCTAAGTGCTGCATGGGCTAAATGAGTAGAAGAATGATGAATGGCTATTGCAGCCCTTTTTTCTTTTTCAACAGTCATTTTTATAATATCACCTGTTTTAATTTTACCTTCTTTTATATAGGCCTTGTGTATAAATACCTTTCCCTGCTTTTTACAATCTAAAATATTACCAGTAGCAGTCTTAGATGCAAATTTTCCTCGATCACCAACTTGACCTCCAGATTCTGCATAAAAAGGTGTTTGATTAAATGCAATAAATATTTCTTCATTATTTTTTGCAGTATTTATTCTTTTATTATCTTTCCACAAAACCATAACTTCTGAACTAGATTCTAATTCCTCATATCCTAAAAAATGAGTCTCATCTATACCTGAAGCAGCTGGAAGTGACGAAACAAAGCTGCTTGAGGCTTTTGATGTCTCTTTTTGTTTATCCATGCAAACATTAAAACGTTTTTCATCTAAAAGTAGATTTTTTTCTCTAGCAATATCTGCTGTCAAATCAAATGGGAATCCAAAAGTATCATGAAGTTTGAATACAATATCGCCTGAAATAGTATCACCAGTCATTTTAGAAATTGATTCTTCAAGGATATCAATTCCATTTTCTAATGTTTCAAAAAATTTACTTTCTTCATTTTTAATCACTTTAGTAATCTCGATTTGCTTATTATTTAATTCTGGGTATGCAGAACTCATTAACTTTAGAAGTTCATCTACAAGCAAATACATAAAAGGTTCTTTAGCTCCAATTTTATAACCATGTCTTATCCCTCTTCTCATTATTCGTCTTAACACATAACCTCGTCCTTCTTTTTCAGGAATGATTCCATCGGAAATTAAAAATACAGTTGATCTAATATGATCTGCAATTACCTTATGAGAAGGGCTACCTTTTTTACCAAGAATTTTTTCAGAAGCAATAATTAAGTCTGCAAATGTATCAGTTTCATAATTAGAATTTACTCCTTGCATGACAGCAGAAATCCTTTCAAGGCCCATTCCTGTATCAACTGACGGTTTTGGTAAGGGCTCCATTGCTCCAGTTTCATCTCTATTAAATTGCATAAAAACCAGATTCCATATTTCAACAAATCTGTCTCCTTCGTCTCCCTCTTCACCTGGCGGCGAGCCTTCAATGTGATCTCCATGATCATAAAATATTTCAGAACAAGGCCCACATGGTCCTGTGTCACCCATGGACCAAAAATTATCATCATCACCTAATCTTGCAATTCTATCGGGATCAATACCAATTACATTTTTCCAAATCTCCTCTGCTTCATCGTCATCTTTATAAATTGTTATCCATAATTTATCTTTATCAAGCTTTAAAACTCTGGTCAAAAATTCCCATCCATATTTAATTGCATCCTCTTTAAAATAATCTCCAAAGCTAAAGTTACCTAACATTTCAAAAAATGTGTGGTGTCTTAACGTATAGCCAACATTTTCTAAGTCATTATGTTTACCTCCAGCTCTAATGCATCTTTGCGAGGTAGTTGCCCTTTTAAAATTCTTTTTTTCTGTTCCAAGAAAAACATCCTTAAACTGAACCATTCCTGCATTTGTAAACAATAATGTTTCATCATTATTTGGAATAAGAGAGCTTGATGAAACAACTTCATGACCTTTAGACTTAAAAAAATCTAAAAATGACTGTCTTATATCACTTGTTTTCATTTTTTTTTAAAAGCTTCTTATACTTTTTGTAATTTTCAACATAATGATTTGATGCAATTGAAACCATGCTTTGTTCTTCTTGGTTTAATGTTTTTTTGATTTTACCTGGTACACCTAGAACCATTGAACCATCAGGAACAACCATTCCCTCAGTAACTAATGCCTTCGAACCAATGATGCAATTTTTTCCAATTTTTGCTCCATTAAGAACAACAGAACCAATGCCAATTAAAGTTCCATCACCAATAGTACAGCCATGGAGCATAGCCATATGCCCTACTGTTACATTTTTGCCTATTGAACACGGATATCCTGGGTCAGTATGAATAACTGACCCATCCTGAATATTAGAACCCTCTCCAAGAGAAATTGGTTCATTATCTCCTCTAAGAACAGCGTTAAACCAAATACTTGAATCTTTTGCTAATCTAACATCACCAATGATGGTCGCATTAGGAGCTATCCAAAAATTATCTCCATCAGTCTGTAATTTTTTATCACCAATATCAATATTCATCGTAATTTCTAATTAAATCTAAATCTGTTTTAATTTGAGCATTAAAACAAATTCTTAAAAAGTCTGCTGTAATCATTGCTGTTAAACCCCAAATCTTATTATTATTATAAACCCAACTTGGGATATATACTTTCAAATCATTCCTTTTAAACTCTTTGTACTGAATATTACTCTCATCTACTAGAAAACTAATTGGTACTGTAAAAATCTCATCTATTTCATAGTTACCCTCAAAAATTTGAAGTTCTTTTAAGTAACCAACATACGGATTTACTTCTATTTTATGTCTTGATAATAAAAAATTTAATGCTCCTAGTTTGCCAACATTTTTAACATCTAAATTAATTTCTTCCATGGATTCTCTCAAAGCAGTATGATAAAGATCAATATCATTTTCTTCCCATTTACCTCCAGGAAAGCTTACCTCTCCAGCATGTGACTTTAACTTTGTGGATCTTTTAGTAAAAAGAATTTTATACTCATTCTCTTCACTTTCTTTAATTAATAAAATCAAAACTCCTGCTTTTCTATACCTTGTGGAAGCATTTAGATTTATTTGTTTTAGTTTTTGCTTTATGCTGTCAAACATGTTGTTTAGTTTAACTTCATAAGTATCTATATTTGTAAATTAAGGAAAAAATTTGAAATATTGTTCTAACTGTGGAAGCTCAAATTTGGAATTTATAGTTCCAAAGCATGACAACATTAAAAGATATTGCTGTCAGGATTGCGGCACAATCTTTTATACAAATCCAAATAACGTTGTTGGAGCGCTTTGCATAAGAGATAAAAAGATTTTAATGGCTAAAAGAGATATCGATCCGAGAAAAGGTCTATGGACGCTGCCGGCAGGCTTTATGGAAAATGCAGAGACCCTTCAGGAGGGTGCATTAAGAGAAACATTTGAAGAGACTGGTTCTAAAGCCAAAATTAAAAAAGCCTATACCATGTTTAGTCTTCCGCATATTAATCAAGTGCATATGTTTTTTTTAGCTGATCTTCTCGATGATAATTATGGACCAACTTTTGAGAGTTCTGAGGTAAGACTATTTGATATTGAAGAAATTTTATGGGATGAAATTGCATTTCCAACTGTTAAGAAGACACTTGAATACTATATTGAAGACTCAAAAAAAGGTGAATTTATTTTTCGGGAAGAAGGTATTAAGTTCTGGTAATTAATTGTTTTCAGTAAATTTTCTAGCGTTTACAAATACCTGCATCCATGGAGAGAACTCTGACCAATCTTTTGGATGCCAGCTCATTTGAATTTTTCTAAAAACTCTCTCAGGATGAGGCATCATTATTGTGATTCTGCCATCTGCAGCAGTCACACCAGTGATCCCCTCTTCAGATCCATTTGGGTTTATAGGATATTTTTCAGTTCTATTTCCATTAGAATTAACAAAATTTATTGCTATTTGATTTTGATTCTTTAGTTCTTGAAGATCATTGTTTGCAAAATTTGCTCTTCCCTCGCCATGTGCTGAAGCTACAGGCAACGACCAACCAGTCATATTTTGTAATAGTATTGAGTTAGTTTGTTTAATTTTTACCTGGACCAGTCTTGCCTCAAATTGATCAGAAAAATTTCTTTCAAAGCTAGGCCAGTATGAAGCGCCAGGTATTATAGTCTTTAAGTTCGATAACATTTGGCATCCATTGCACACACCCAAGGTAAATGTTTTTTGATTATCAAAGAATTTTTCGAATTGATCTTTTACGTTATTGTTATACAGAATAGTTTTAGACCATCCACCTCCAGCACCTAAAACATCTCCATAAGAAAAACCACCACAAACAGCCATTCCTTGAAAATTATCTAAAAGGACATTTCCCTCAAGAAGGTCTTGCATGTGAACATCAACTGGATCAAATCCAGCTAGGTTGAAAGCAGCAGCCATTTCATTTTGACCATTCACTCCTTGTTCTCTGAGAACAGCAACTTTTGGTTTTTTACTTTTTAGGCTAGGTACGAATATTTGTGACTCATCAAAAGAAATATTATGCATAAGGCCAGAAAAGTTTTTATCATCGAGTAAACTTAGTTCAGAATCAGCAATCTCTTTGTTATCTCTTAAACACTGCATAGCATGAGATGTCTCACGCCAAACCTTTTCGAGCTCTATTATTGATTTTTTAAATAATTCTGTATCCCCTTTAATGATTGAAAAATTATTATCTTGAAGACTTCCTAATTCTCTAGCAATTAAGCCTTTCACTGTAAAAGTATTTATTATCGAACTTACGCAATCTTTTTTGATTTGAATAACAAAACCAGACTCTTCTGAAAATAATTGTTCATTTGTATTAGAAGATAAGGGTATATTAATCTTCATTCCAATTTTTTTAGTGAAGCACATTTCAAGCAAGGTAGTTATAAGTCCTCCATCAGAGATATCATGGATAGCTAATATTTGATGATTCGAAATCATTTCTTGTATAAATGTAAACATTGTCCTGAAGTCGTCAACATCATCTATATCTGGTGTTTCTGTGTAACTTGTTTCAGTTACTTCAGAAAAAATGGAGCCTGATAATCTTGTTTTATCATTTAGTTTTATAAGCAGAAATGATGTATCCATATCAGATTCTATTTCTGGTGTTGCGCTAATTGTGACGTCATCAACTGGAGCCATTGCTGAAACAACTCCAGATAAGGGACTTGCAACTTGCATTTCATTTTTACCATCTTTCCACTTAGTCTTCATTGATAGAGAGTCTTTTCCTACAGGAACTGAAATTTTTAAATCAATACACATTTTTGATAAAGCTTCCACACCTTTTCTTAAGGCTGAATCCTCTTGTATTTCTCCAGTTGGAGCCATCCAGTTTGCTGAAACTTGAACGTAATTTAATCCTTTTATAACAACTCCAGCCATATTTGTTAGAGCTTCTGCAACAGCCATGCGCATTGAAGCTGATGGATCTGAAATTGCCAATGTTGGTTTCTCACCAATAGATATAGCTTCACCGAAATTTGATGTAAAAGATCTTAAGCTAAGAGAATAGTCAGAAACAGGAACTTGATAAGGACCAATAAATTGATCTCTTGCCACCATTCCACCCACAGATCTATCGCCAATTGTTATTAGAAATGATTTTGATGCAACGGTTGGATGCTGCAAGACCTTTATAATTGATGACTCGAGATCTAATTCCTCTGCATTATCATCATGAGTTTTGTATATATAATTGCTAGTAGCTCTTATTTCCTTAATAGGCAGATCACCAAAAAGCATAGACAGTGGAACATTGACTGGAAAATTATTATTATTCTCATCATAAAGCTTTACAGTTTTTTCTTTAGTAGTTGCTCCAACAATTGCGAACTCGCATCTTTCTCTGTAACAAATTTCTTCAAAAGCCTTTTGATTATCTTTATGAATTGCTAAAACATATCTTTCTTGTGATTCATTTGACCAAATCTCCATAGGTGACATCGATTTATCAGAGGTTGGAATTTTTGATAACTCAATATAAACCCCTAATTCAGAATCTTTAGCAAGCTCAGGAATTGCATTTGATAAACCTCCAGCACCAACATCATGAATAAACTCTATATAACTGTTCTCTTGATTGGAGCATTTATTAATTACCTCCTGACATCGTCTTTCCATTTCTGCATTGTCACGCTGTACAGATGCGAAATCTAAATCCTCCTCACTATCACCTGAAGAAACTGAAGATGCTGCTCCTCCTCCAAGACCAATCAACATTGCAGGTCCACCTAAAACAATTACTAAATACTCTTCATCAATCTGTAACTTGAAATTATTTTTTTCCCTAATTTCTCCAATACCGCCAGCTAACATAATAGGTTTGTGATAACCATATGCATTATTTTCAACAAATTTACTTTCAAAAGAACGAAAGTATCCCAATGTTGCAGGTCTACCAAATTCGTTATTAAAAGCTGCAGCACCAATAGGAGCCTCTGTCATTATTTGCAAAGGAGATGCAATTCTCGATGGTTTTTGTTCTTCCCCTTCCCAACTCCTCAGCAAGTCTGGAATTCTAAGGTTTGAAACATTGTAACCAATCAAGCCTACCTTAGGCTTGGCACCTCTTCCAGTAGCACCTTCGTCTCTTATCTCTCCACCAGATCCAGTTGATGCTCCTGGATAAGGTGAAATCGCTGTAGGATGATTATGTGTTTCTACTTTAATTGTTGAATTTAAATTATCTTCAATAAATTCATATTGATTTGCTTCATTTAAATGAAGTCTTTCAACTTTTTCACCTTTAACAATAGCTGCATTATCTTTATACGCTGATATGATTCCATCAGGAGATGATTTGCTTGTCTCTTTGATTAAATCAAATAAGGTATTATTTTTTTGAGTGCCGTCAACATTCCACTTTGCATTAAAGATTTTATGTCTACAATGCTCTGAATTTGCTTGAGCAAACATCATTAACTCTGCATCTGTTGGATTTCTTTTTTCTGAAGAGAAAAAATCAAAGAGGTAATCGATTTCGTCATCGCTTATTGCAAAGCCGAAAGATTGATTTGCTCTTTTAAGCGCATCTTTGCCTTTGTCCAATATATTAATTTGATTTAAAGATCTTGGCTTGTCTGGTATGAAAAGATTTTCAAAGTCTTCCTTATTCCAATATATTGACTGAGTCATTCGATCAATAAACATGGATGTATTTAAATTTTGATTGCTGATTTTTGAATCAATTAAATAACCAAAAAGTTTTTCTACTCTAAGGATATTTTTAAATCCTACATTTCTTATAATATCCTCTGTTTTTGACGACCATGGTGAAATCGTCCCCAGCCTAGGTCCAACGTAAAATGAAAAGTCTTGATTATTTTCGCTTGCTGACAATACATCTTTAATTGCATCCATATCAATTTTTGATGAATCAGTAAGGACGAAATAAATTTCATTGGAAGATATCTCAGAATTTAGGTTATTAAATTTGTTGAATTCGTGATTTATTTTATCAAGTTTCGATCTTGAAAAACTTTGTTTACCCTTAAATATAAAGCTCTTTATCTTTGACACTTCATTAAGTCTGAAATATTGTATATAACAATTATAGAGTCTTTATGTATTAAATAATTAAAAATGGGGAATATCTTTAAACTTTTTTTATGCATGCTAGTAGTTCTTGTGCTATTAGGATTTTGGCAATATTTTATTAAGGTTGATTGCAACAAAATTCTAGAATCAGCGTACTCTAATTCTTCTCTTAATACTTTTGAAAAAAATAAATTTAAAGATTTGTTGTCCACTAGATATCCTAACTTTGATGAAATGTTTAGTCAGGCTGGCATAGAAAATGAGATAGAAAAGAATTTACTTGCAGCTATCTCATTTCAAGAATCACAATGGGATCCAAAAGCAAAATCAAATATGGGTGTAAGAGGAATGATGATGGTTACCTTAGAAACTGCAGCACTTGTTGGAGTTGAAAAAAGACTAAATCCTGAACAAAATATAAATGGTGGAGCAAAGTATTTCTCAATGCTGCAACAAAAAAATAAAATTGGTCTTACTGAGGCAGATAAATTATCTATAACACTTGCTAGTTACAATTTAGGTCCTACTAATATTAAAAATATTGCAAATTCACTTAATGACGATGTTAAAAAAGTTACTTGGAGTGAAATAAAAAATAAATTAAAAACAGTAAAAGGCTCAGATTTAAACTTGGTAGATAAAGAATCCTATTCTAGAGGCCAACAAGCTATTGATTATGTAAATAGAGTAAGAGAGTTTTACTTGCTGATGAACGCACATGATTGTGTAGCTCCTAAAGATCAATTAATTTTCTTTTAAGAGAATTAATTTTATCTCTGCATAAAGCAGCTTTTTCAAATTCCATTTTTTTTAGCTAAAGCAAACATTTCGTCTTCTAGTTTGCTAAGAGTTATATTTAAATTATCAATTGTGTCATCCTTAATTTTGAATGGAATAATTTTTTCTATATCCTCTTTTTTCTTCTTTGTATTACCCTTAATTACTCTTGCTCCCTCCATAATATCTTTTACTTTAGTTGAGATAGATTTAGGACTTATATTATATTTTTTATTAAATTTTTCCTGTATTGATCTTCTTCTGTCGGTCTCATCAATAGCTCTTTGCATGGATCCTGTAATTTTATCAGCATAAAGTATCGCTCTTCCTCTTAAGTTTCTTGCAGCCCTTCCAATAGTTTGTATTAAAGTAGTGTCTGATCTTAAGAATCCTTCTTTATCAGCATCTAAAACTGCTACTAAGCTTACCTCTGGTATATCTAATCCCTCTCTCAAAAGATTTATACCTACTAAAACATCAAATTTCCCAAGTCTTAAATCTCTAATAATTTCTACTCTTTCAACAGTATCGATATCTGAGTGCATATATCTAGCTGAGATATTATTTTCATTAAGGTAGTCTGTTAAATCCTCTGCCATTCTTTTAGTTAATGTTGTAATTAGTACCCTTTCCTTCATGGCTACTCTTTCATTGCATTCACCAATTACATCATCAATTTGATTTGAGGCTGGTCTTATTTCAACGTCTGGATCAGTTAAGCCAGTAGGCCTAATAATTAACTCAACAAGATTATCTTGATGTTCTTTTTCATATCGACTCGGGGTAGCAGAAACATAAATTCTTTGTGGAGCTAACATCTCCCATTCCTCAAATTTTAATGGTCTATTATCTAGTGCTGAAGGTAATCTAAAACCATATTCAACGAGAGTTTCTTTTCTAGATCTATCTCCTTTATACATAGCACCAATTTGTGGTACTGATACATGAGACTCATCTATAAAAACAACAGCATCTTTGGGTATATAGTCGAAAAGACATGGTGGTGATTCTCCTGGATTTCTTCCACTTAAATATCTTGAATAGTTCTCTATGCCTTGACAATAACCAAGCTCTCGCATCATTTCTATGTCATAAGTTGTTCTTTCTTGAAGACGTTGAGCCTCAACAAGTTTATTATTATCTTTTAAAAACTTTAGGCGCGATTTAAGCTCATTCTTAATATCTGGAATGCAATTGGTAACAGTTTCTTTTGGAGTAACATAATGCGTCTTTGGAAATATGGTTGCCCTTGGTATTTCATTTATAAGAACACCAGTAAGAGGATCAAACCATGATAATTTTTCTATTTCATCCCCAAAAAATTCTATCCTCAAAGCTTCTTTATCAGAATCTGCTGGATATACATCAACTGTATCACCTCTGACTCTAAATGTTGCTCTTCTGAAATCTAAATCATTTCGAGTGTATTGAAGTGAAGAAAGCCTTAGAACTAAATCTCTTTGAGAAATTGTATCGCCTCTGTCTAAATGAACAACCATCTTCAGATATGATTCAGGAGCACCTAGGCCGTATATAGAGGAGACAGTTGCAACTACAATGGTATCTTTACGTTCTATCAAAGCTTTGGTTGCAGATAATCGCATCTGCTCAATATGCTCATTTATTGATGCATCTTTAGCAATATAAGTATCTGAAGTTGGAACGTATGCTTCAGGTTGATAATAATCATAATAAGAAACAAAATATTCAACTGAGTTGTTGGGGAAGAAGTCTCTAAACTCTCCATATAATTGTGCTGCAAGAGTTTTGTTGTGCGCCATTACAATTGCTGGTCTTTGTATTTGCTCAATAACCTTTGCCATTGTGTATGTTTTTCCAGAACCGGTAACACCTAAAAGAGTTTGATGCAGTAGACCATCTTGCAAACCTGTAACTAAATTATTAATAGCTTCTGGTTGCGATCCGGCTGGTTCAAAGTCCGAAACTACCTTTAATGTTTTTGTCATTTACTTATATATAAAAAATTACTTATAATGCTCTGCTATTAGCGTTCCTCAGTAGCTCAGCGGTAGAGCAGTTGACTGTTAATCAATTGGTCGTTGGTTCGATCCCAACCTGAGGAGCCAATTTTTACATTTTTTAAAAAAAAAATCATTCAAGCATTTAATAAAAAGAACTTTTTTATTAAATTGTATAGATTATCCCTTACTTTAGTAAAGACAATTTTTGATTGTTCATCTGAAAGATTTTTGTTTGCAGGATCTTCATTCATCCAATGTATTTTTTTCACATTATTATTAAAAACTGGGCATATTTCCTCAGAACATAATGTGATAACAAGATCAAGATTATCTAAAAATTCCTTATCAATATCGACAATGGATTTTGTAAAATGTTCTCTGATGTCTATGCCAACTTGATCCATAGCCCATATAGCATTTGGATGAACCAAGTTTGATGGTTGCGAACCTGCACTTTCAACAACAAATTTTGATCCTAAGATTTCTCTAGCTAATCCTTCAGCCATCTGACTCCTTGCAGAATTTCCAACACATAAAAATAATATATTCATAAAACTTAATTGTAGATTTTAAAATATAAGGTTATCTTATATTTAATAACAAATATTGATAAGGTGTTAAATAAAGTAAGTTTTAAACAAATGCTTGGCGGTCTTGATGGAAATCTTGGTATAGATGATTATTCGGAACCGTTAAATATATTAGTAGACTCAATTAATAACAATAACAGACTAAATCCTCTAAGCTATATTGCTTTTAAGAATCAGCTTAAAGATAGATTTTTAGTTAGGCAAAAATTGCATAAGTTTATAAGTCAAAAAAATCTACCTAATCCCGCTGCTCCCATTTTTGTAATTGGATTGCCAAGATCTGGTACAACTTTTCTTTTCAATCTACTTTCACTCGATAACAATCATAGATCTCCTTTATATTGGGAAATAATGAACCCCCTTCCGCTTGTAAAAAATAATAAGCAAGAGGTTTGGCGAAAAAGAAAGATCAATCTAGAGCTTAAGTTTGCAAGAGTAATTATTCCAAAACTAAAAAACATGCATCACATTAGAGCTGAAACACCAGAAGAGTGTGAACTTATTGCAACTATGAATGTAAGAAGTTTTGTTTATATATGTATGGCTAATATTCCTGAATATGTTGAGTATCTTAAAAACTGCAGTTTCACTTCTGTATTCGAATGGCATAAAAAGTTCTTTCAAATGCTTGAATGTTCTGGAAGACCCAACAGATGGCTTTTGAAAGATCCAAGCCATATTGGACATATTCCAGAAATAATAACTACATACCCAAATGCTAAGTTCATCAATATTCATAGAAGTCCAATTGAATCTATAGCATCTTTCTGTAGCCTGACAAAAAATATAAGATCAACTTTTAGCAAGTATGTAGAATCTGAAAGCATTGGTGAGACTGTATTAGATTTTTGGCAGCATAGTTTAAATAAAGGTATTCAAGATCGCAAAGTACTTTCAGATAATCAGATAGCAGATGTAGCTTATTCAGAGTTTATAAATAATCCTATTAATTCAGTTAAAAGTGTTTATGAGAAATTAGGTCTTGATCTTGATATTGAAACAGAAAATAAAATGAGTGATTATCTTATTGCTCAAAAAAGTATAAAAAAAGGAAGGCATACATATTCACTTGAAGAGTTTAATTTATCTGAAGAAAAAGTAAGCAAACATTTTCAGAACTACGTGTTGAACTATAAGTTTTAATGATAAAATTTCTATACATTAAGAGAAATATTTTTGAGAAACTTTAAATCCACAACTTTTGTTACTTTTTCACTCGCTCTGATCTTTATGATAACTTCATGTGCAGATAAAACAGATAATATAAAGATTGAAAAAAAAATGGAGAAAACTATGACTAACGCTACTATTAAAACAAACTTAGGTGATATCCAACTAGAACTCAATGAGGAAAAAGCACCTATAACTGTTGAAAATTTTAAGAAAATTGCAGAATCTGGATATTATGAAGGAACAATTTTTCATAGAGTTATAAATGGATTTATGGTTCAGGGAGGAGGATTGACTGCTGATATGAGTAATAAACCTAGCGGTACAAGTCCTATTCAAAATGAGGCAAATAATGGCCTAACAAACGATCGGGGAACGATTGCAATGGCCCGAACAATGGATCCTCACTCTGCAACTAGTCAATTTTTTATAAACCATAAGGATAATGCATTCCTCAATCATACTGGAGAAAATTCTCAAGGATGGGGTTATGCCGTTTTTGGAATTGTAACTGAAGGTATGGATATTGTTGATCAAATTGCAGATGTTGCAACTGGTTCATCTGGAGCTTATCAAGATGTCCCAGAAGAAGTTATAACAATTGAGTCTGTTACAGTTAGTGAATGAAGCCACGCTTTATATCTGATATACATCTTAGCGAAGATAATCCTCACCTCACCAGTGCATTCAAAACATTCTTAAATGAATCTAAAGAGACTTGTACTCATTTATTCATATTAGGAGACCTTTTTGAAATTTGGATTGGCGATGATGATGATAGTTCTTTCCACCAAGAAATAAAAAAAGCTCTTATTGAATTTACAACAAGTGGTCCTGAAGTATTTATTATGCACGGGAATAGAGATTTTTTAATAGGTGAAGCTTTTGCAAATGAAGTTGGTATTTCTATACTTCCCGATCCTTATACTATAGATATTAATGGCTTAAAGATAATCCTCAGTCATGGAGATTTCCTATGCACTGACGATAATGACTATATAAATTTTAAGAACAAAGTTAGATCTGAAGAATGGCAAAAAAATTTCTTATCTAAAAGCATTAGTGAAAGGAATGAAATTGCAAATTCATTAAGATCGGAAAGTAAAAATGCTACTTCTAAAAAATCTCTTGATATCACAGATGTTAATATTGAATCTGTAAATAACTTTCTAGAAGAAAATAAACCAGATTTGTTTATTCATGGTCATACTCACAGACCGCAGGTGCACAACAGCGATTTATCTAAAAGAATCGTGCTTGGAGACTGGAATTCTCATGGATGGTATTTATCAATCGATGGTATTAATCATTCCCTAAAAAAGTTTGTTATATCCAAATAATCAAGCTTATTAAACCTATTGTCTAAAACAAATTTATACTGTATATTTATACAGTATTTAAAAAAATCCTTATGAAAGTAAATTACATCGGAAAAATTTCTGAAGAAAATCTGCCGGCAATATTTGTGCCGTATTTTCTTGAATCAGTTCATGCTGGATTTCCCAGTCCAGCAAGTGACTATATTGAGAGTCCCATAGATTTAAATAAGCACCTAATAAAAAATGGTGCTGCAACTTTTCTGGTTAGGGCTCAAGGACAGTCTATGGTCGGATCTGGTATAACTGATCAGGCAGTCCTTATCGTAGATAGGAGTATAAAACCTTCTCACAATAGTATTATCGTTGCTGCCATTGATGGAGAGTTTGTTTGTAAAAGATTAAAGTTAAAGCCAAGAATGTGTTTAATGCCAGATAATCCAGAATACCCTCCCATTTTTATTAATCATGGTCAGGAATTAGAAATAGTTGGTACTGTTACTGCGGCAATCAACAAATTTTAAATGGCTATAGCTCTTGTAGACTGCGAAAGTTTTTATGCCTCCTGTGAAAGGGTATTTCGTCCGGACTTAAAAAATATACCTATCGTTGTGCTTTCTAATAATGATGGTTGTGTCATTGCAAGAAGTACCGAAGCAAAAAAAATGGGCATTGCGATGGGAGTTCCCTGGTTTCAAGTAAAGGACTCTTTTTTAAAGCAAAAAGGTAAAGTATTTTCATCTAACTTTACATTTTACGGGGATATGTCTGCCAGGGTTATGAACATCTTAGAGGGATTTGTACCCAAGGTGGAAATTTATAGTATTGATGAAGCATTTCTAGATTTAGATACTCTGAGACAAAACTATAATCTTTATGATTTTAGTTGTCATATAAGAATCCTTGTAAAGCAATGGACAGGGATTCCAGTAAGAATAGGTATAGCGCCCACCAAAACACTGAGCAAAATTGCAATTAATGAAATTAAAAGAATAAATGTACCAACACATGTTTTACAGTTATCCAATAAAGATCAAATCAGATGTGCTCTTGCAAATACACCTGTACATAAAGTATGGGGGGTTGGTAGAAGATTAAATGAGCACCTGAATAAAGCAAAAATTAATACAGCTCTAGACCTTGCAGAAGTGAGTCCTCAAAATATTAGAAGAAAATTTAGCGTAGTACTAGAAAGGACCGTAAGAGAGCTCCGGGGAGAAAGATGCCTTAGTATAGAAGATGATGTCTCATCAAAAAAACAAATTGTGGTAAGCAGAAGTTTTGGTGAAAGAGTTTCTAATCTTGAGACCTTAAAACCAATCGTAAGTAACTTTGCAGTAAGAGCTTCGGAAAAATTAAGAAGAGAAAAACAAAAATGTTCCAAAGTATCAGTATTTGTAAGAACCAGTCCTTTTAATAAAAATAAACCACAACATTCAGATTTAAAAACAATCAGTTTATTAACTCCCACAAACGATACTAGAGATATTCTAATCGCAGCAAAAAAAGCATTGGTACCAATCTTTAGGTCTGGATATGATTATGCAAAGGCTGGAATACTATTAAGTAAGTTTTCGAATGAGGACTCTAAGCAATTTTCATTATTCAAAGATCCAAATGAACCAAAAGAAAATACAGAGTTTATGAAATACATTGACTATATGAACGCCTTTGAGACTCAAATATATTTTGCTTCACAAAATACAAAAAAGTGGTCTCCTATGAAACAAAATATGACATCTCCCAAATACACAACAAACTGGTATGAGTTACCTAAAGTAAATTAAGTTAAATCTAGTGCGAAATTCTTTAAAGTATCTATATCAATAACATTCAAGGCTTTTTTATTAGTTTTTCTTAGATATATTTTAGGCGCAAACCCGCATTCGTATGCCTCTTTCCATCTTTCAGCACACAAACACCAAGAATCACCCTCTTTGAGGCCTGGAAAGTTAAATTCTGGTCGGGGTGTACTTAAATCATTACCTTTACCCTTCGAAAAACTTAGAAAGTCTTCAGTCATTTTTGCACAAACAACATGAAGACCTCTATCAAGTTCATCAGTTCGACAAAAGCCATCTCTATAAAACCCAGTAATAGGATTTGAACAACATTCCTCTATGGAATCTCCATAAACATTAATCTGTTGAATCTTCATTTAACTCTTTTTTATATTTTTCATAATCTTCCCAGTCATGAGGAGTTCCAACATTTTGAATTCCGTTTTTAGCTCTATACAAACTTTTTGTTCTAAGCTTTGTCATATCTTCTTCTTTACCAAAAATTTTATTCCAGCCATCTTTGAATAATTTTGAAATATTTTTTTTATCAGACATTATATTTATTACTTAAACTCACAGGTCATTTTTGCAACAACTTCTCCTTCAACTGCTAAATTTAATTTAGCTCTTCCTTCCATTGTTCCAGTGACAGTACATTGTTCAATACTTTCTTCAACAATCATTCTAACAATCTGTTTTAATTCAGATACTGATAATTCACTAACTGTTCTCTCAGGCTCATCATTTGCAAAAAATAGTCCAGAGAAAAACATACAAATCAATAATACAAATTTCATTTTTTAACCTCGCAGAATATATATATTTTATTATATTAATTTTAATAATTATTGGTATTATATTTTTATGAAAGAATGCAAAGTCTTGTTTAATGAAAAATGTTCAATATGTAATTTTGAGGTTAAGCATTATAAAAAAAGATCAAATTTAAATTTTGTTGACTGCAGTTCAATGGAAGACAAATACCTAAAAAAACTACATATCGTATTTGACGATGGTTCAGAGTTATCTGGAGTTGATGCGTTTATTCTAGTTTGGAAAAACACAAAGGGCTATGGTTGGCTAGCTAATATTGTACAGGCTAAAGGAATATATCATTTAGCTAAAATTGCTTATTTCTTTTTAGCATATCTTTTATTTTGGAGATATAAATATTTTGTTAAATGAGAATGATAATCAAAACAATTATCATTAAATAAATACCTTAAATCAGTAGTTTACAATAATATTGAATATACTATAATTTCTTCATATTTACCATTACTTAATAAAAAGGAGAATAAATTATGGAAGAACAAACCATTGATAATAACGAAGTATGTGGAATCCTGAACGAAGTTATGGAATATGAATTAGCCGGTGTTGTTAGATACACACATTCTTCAATGATGGTTACAGGTCCCTATAGAATTCCAATTGTTGCCTTTCTAAAAGAACAAGCGGCTGAGTCCCTTCTTCATGCACAGCAAGCTGGTGAAATGATTGCTGGATTAGATGGTCATCCAAGTCAACGGATAGCTAAGATTGAAGAAACAAATCGTCATTCTATAAAAGATATTTTGGAAGAAAGTCTTAGTCATGAACTTCATGCACTAAGCTTATATAAAAAATTATTAACTTGTGTTGAGAATAAATCTGTTTATTTGGAAGAGTATGCAAGAGCTCAAATTGGTGAAGAGGAACAACATTCTCTTGAGCTTAAAATAATGTTAAAAGATTTTAGTTAGCTTTCTTAAAATACCTTTCATGATGAGCTTCTGATAACTGAAGAAGCTCGTTGTTAATTTCGTCTTTAATGGTTTTGGCATCATAATAATTGATACTTTTTATTCCAAATTTTTCTAAGTCAAATTCTTGCGAACCAGCTGCTCTAAACAAATCAAAAATCCAAGTTAGTGGATTCATTGAGTGATTAAAATTAATTGCATTTTCATCCAGTCTTGTCTCCAACAAATTTTGATCAATTATCTCAAATCTATCTTTTAAAATAGTTACTTTAAATTCTTCAAGACGATTATTTACAATGCTCCTTTCTTCTTTTGTAAATTTTGTCCAATTTACTATTTCATATGAAAATCTTTTGCAGCCCTTGCAAACCTCGTCACCAAATGTTGTGGTGCATATGCCCAAACATGGTGTTGAGGATCTATTTTTTCTCATTTTTTTCATAATTTATAAAAATAATAACGCATTTTTAATTATTTTTAAGCATTTAGTGGCTACCTTTTTATTAGAGGAGTAGAATATTGCCATCGGAGACCAAACGATGTTAAAAGATTACAAAAAACACGTTGAGGAGAGAGAAAAATTAGGCATTCCACCTCTTCCTCTCGATGTCGATCAAACTACTGAGCTTGTTGAGTTGTTAAAAGAGAAAAATGATGAATCAGAGCTTCTATTGTTCTTACTCAAAGAAAGAATCCCTGCTGGAGTTGATCAATCAGCATATGTTAAAGCAGCTTTTTTATCAGATATTACAAAAGGGTCTTCATCAAGCCCTTATATAAGTAAAAGGGAGGCAGTAGAAATATTAGGTACCATGTTAGGAGGATATAATATTCAACCTCTTATAGAGTGTTTGAAAATTGAGGAACTTGGCGAAGTTGCAGCAAAATCGCTCAGTAATACTTTGTTAATTTTTGATGCATTTAATGAAATTTTTGAATTATCAAAAGAAAATAAATATGCTGAACAAGTAATCAATGCCTGGGCTGATGGAACGTGGTTTACTGACAAAACTCCATTACCAGAACAAATTAAACTTACAGTTTTTAAAGTAACAGGAGAAATAAATACTGACGATTTGTCACCTGCTCCAGATGCTTGGTCAAGACCAGATATTCCTCTGCACTCTCTAGCAATGTTTAAAATGCCAAGAACAGGCTTACAAGAACCATTGAAAGAAATAGATAAACAAAAATCAAAAGGGAATCCCCTTGTATTCGTTGGTGATGTTGTTGGTACAGGGTCTTCGAGAAAATCAGCAACTAATTCCGTTTTATGGCATATGGGTGATGAAATACCTTTTATTCCTAATAAAAAAGAAGGTGGTTTTTGCTTTGGAGGAAAAATAGCACCAATATTTTTTAATACTCTGGAGGACTCTGGTGCCTTTCCTGTAGAGATGGACGTTTCACAGATGATTATGGGACAAGAAATTATCCTTGAGCCATACAAAGGTAGAGTTATAGATGCAAATACAAAGGAAATTTTATCAGAGTTTAAATTAAAAACAGATGTCATTTTGGATGAGGTAAGAGCAAATGGCAGAATTCCACTTATTATAGGTAGACAATTGACTGATAAAAGTAGAGAAGCACTTGGTTTAGATCCAACTGAAATTTTTAAAAGGCCTGACTCAAATGATAATTTTAGCAAAGGTTATACACTTGCTCAAAAAATGGTGGGAAAAGCTTGTGGAATTGATGGAGTCAGACCTGGAACATATTGTGAACCAAGAATGAGTACTGTTGGATCTCAAGATACAACTGGACCAATGACAAGAGATGAATTAAAAGAATTAGCTTGTCTTGGATTTTCTGCAGATCTTGTGATGCAATCGTTTTGTCATACGGCAGCCTATCCAAAACCAGTTGATATAGAAACTCAGCATAGTCTTCCAGACTTTATAATGAATAGGGGTGGAGTTTCACTCAGACCAGGAGATGGAATAATCCATTCCTGGATGAATAGAATGTTATTGCCAGACATGGTTGGAACAGGTGGTGATAGTCATACTAGATTTCCAATTGGTATAAGTTTTCCAGCTGGTTCCGGTTTAGTAGCTTTTGCTGCAACACTTGGAGTTATGCCACTTGATATGCCTGAATCAGTTTTGGTTAGATTCAAAGGTGAGATGCAACCTGGAATTACCCTCAGAGATCTTGTAAATGCAATTCCATATGCTGCTCTTCAAACAGGACTTTTAACAATTGATAAAGATGGTAAAAAGAATGTTTTCTCAGGAAGGTGTCTTGAAATAGAGGGTCTACCAAATTTAAAGGTTGAGCAAGCTTTTGAGCTTTCTGATGCCTCAGCTGAACGTTCTGCTTCTGGATGTACGGTAAGGCTAAATAAGGAACCAATCGAAGAATATCTTAAATCTAACATAGTTATGTTGAGATGGATGATTTCTAGTGGTTATGGGGACTCTAAGACCCTTGAGAGAAGAGCACAAGCAATGGAAGAATGGATAAAAAATCCTCAGCTTCTTGAGCCTGATGATGATGCAGAATATGCTGAGGTAATTGATATAGATCTTAATGAAATAAAAGAACCTTTGCTAGCATGCCCCAATGATCCAGATGATATTAAACCACTTTCTGATGTTGCAAATACTAAGATTCAAGAAGTGTTTATTGGGTCATGTATGACAAACATTGGACATTTTAGAGCGGCTGGAACATTGCTAGAAAAATATAAATCTCTTAATTCAAGATTATGGATAGTACCGCCAACTAAAATGGATGAAGAGCAGCTTATTGAAGAAGGAATTTATAATATTTTTGATAGATCAGGGGCTAGAACAGAATTACCAGGCTGTTCTCTTTGTATGGGGAACCAAGCAAGAGTTCTTGCTAACTCAACTGTTGTATCAACTTCCACTAGGAACTTTCCTAATCGATTAGGGGATGGAGCGAATGTATTTTTGGCTTCAGCAGAATTATCTGCTATCTCGGCTGTTTTAGGAAGATTGCCATCAATTGATGAGTATCACGAATACATGAATGACATTAATCCATTAGCTGACAACATATACAGATATTTGAACTTTAATGAAATTGAGTCATATGTAAAAAGTGCTGATAGTGCAGATATACCAGCGATTAATATTGTAAACCCCTCTTAAATTAACCTCTGTTTGATTTTGACTTTTCTCTTTGCATCTTTAGCTCGTCTTTTCTTGAAATTTCAAGCTCCTCTAAATAGTTTTCTACTAGCGGAGTTATATACTCACCAGTAAAAATTGAAGTTTCGAACTCGTTTATTTCTGGATTTCCAAATCTCACCGTTTCAATCAAATCCTCTAAAGTTTGATAAATTAGCCAATCCGCATCTATTTCTTTTGCCACTTCATCATTTGACCTATTTGATGCTATTAGCTCTGATGTTGCAGGCATGTCAATACCATATAAATTTTGATATTTAATAGCAGGTGCTGCAGAAGCAAAATAAACTTTTTTCGCACCAGCCTCCCTTGCCATTTCAATAATTTTTTTACTTGTAGTTCCTCTAACAATTGAATCATCAACAAGCAAAACATTTTTATCTTGAAATTCTAAATCTAAAATATTTAGCTTTCTTCTAACTGATTTTTTTCTTTCTTCCTGGTACGGCATTATAAAAGTTCTTCCAATATATCTATTTTTAACAAATCCTTCTCTATAGGGAATATTTAAATCTACTGCTAATTGGTTTGCTGCGGTAGTGGAACTATCAGGAATTGGAATTACAACATCAATATCATGATTAGGGTTTATTTCTTTTATTTGTTTTGCAAGTGATGATCCCATTCTCATTCTAGCTTTATATACTGAAATCTCATCAATTTTTGAATCTGGTCTTGAGAAATAAACATATTCAAAAATGCAGGGTCTTTTTTGAGGATTCTCTGAACATTGTTGTGAAAAAAGTTTACCTTGTTTATTAATAAATATTGCTTCACCTGGTTCAATGTCTCTTAGTTTTGTGAATCCCATTGAAAGAAAAAGAGAATCTTCAGATGCAATAATATATTCTTTTCTTGTTTTTCCTTCTCTGACTCCAATCGATAATGGTCTAATTCCATTGTTATCTCTGAAAGCTAAAATTCCATGGCCTGTTATCAACGCAAGAACAGCATATGCCCCATCACACCTTATATGAGTTTTATTTACAGCTTTGAAAATATGCTCTGCAGTTGGATAAATTTCTCTTTGTTTTCCAAATTCATGTGCAAAAATATTTAAAAGTACTTCAGAATCTGAATCAGTTTTTAAATGCCTCATCTCAGCATGAAATAATTCATTTCCAAGTTTTTTAGAGTTAGTTAGATTTCCATTATGTACAAGACTAATTCCATAAGGTGAATTCACATACATTGGCTGAGCAAATTCTTTACCAGCTCCACCAGCAGTAGGATATCTCACATGGCCAATGCCGTAATTTCCTGTAAGCTTTTCCATATGCCTTTGTTGAAAGACATCTCTGACATAACCCATGGATTTTCTACTTTGAACTTTATCGTCTTGATCACATACAGCCATACCGGCTGCATCCTGACCTCTGTGTTGAAGCATCAGTAAAGAATCGTAAATTTCAGCAGCTACATTAGTTTCAGCTGAAATTCCAACTATTCCACACATTAAGAATCCCCATCTTTAGTGTTGTTTTCATTTGGCACTGGAGGTACCCTATTTTGAAGAGGTTCTATCATCTCCAATGCTTCGTCTACCAGATTTCTATTATCTACTAAATTTCTAAAATATGCTTCTATTTCTGGAGCATAAGTTTGAATTATTGGAGTTATTTTTGAGTTTATAATTAAGTCAGTGGATTTCAAGCTTGATGGTAATAAGAGAAAAATAACAAATATTACTACCAAGCCTCTGCTAAGACCAAAAAGAACTCCTAAAAATTTATCAAAACCAGAAGCTCCTGACCATTTTATGAGCTTGCTAATAAATTTTATAAGAATCCCACCAAGAAATATAAAAATTATAAAAACAACAATGTATGAAATTATTTTTGATACTTCTTCATTGCCTATATATTCATTAATTTTTGGTGTAGCTAAGAATTCAAGGCTTATCGCCGCAACAAACGCAGCAAGCCATAGAAATAATGACAAAAATTCTTTGGTAAAGCCTCTCGATAAAGATATCACTCCAGATGCAATCAAAATAACTAAAATTGACCAATCAGTTAAATTTAATCCTAAAGCTTCCAACGAGTTATTTCTCCATTAGTTGACTTAGATAATTCCTTAATTTTGTTCATATTAACAACAATATCATCTTCTGAAATAAAAGGCCCTACATAAACTGCAAATAAATCTTTTTCATTATCAAATTTTTCTACAAATGCCGGAAGCCCTGCAATCCTAATATCCTCAACAAGTTTATCTGCATTATTCCTTATTGATAATATATGAGCGCGATAGACAAAAAAGTCAAAATCTTTTTCCTCGTATGTTTCAAAATCTCCTGTATTTATTTTTTTTGAATCAGATGTCTTTTTGTTAATTGGTTTAGCCTCTGATATATCTTCTTGAATGATCTTTGATTCAATAATTAAGGTAGGTGATCCATTTGGGTAAAAGAAATAAAGAATAAATATTATTAAAGATGAAATACCAAATAACCCAGCAAGCCTCTCAATATGCATTAATTTTTATAAATTTTTCTTAATATTCCAGTAATCTTTGATCTGAGATTTGTTCTATGCACAATCATATCTATCGCCCCATTTTTCAATAAATATTCTGATTTTTGGAAATTATCTGGAAGCTCAATTCTCAAATTTTGTTCTATAACTCTTCTGCCTGTGAAGCCACTTAAAGCATTAGGCTCTGCTATATTAATATCACCCAACATAGCAATGCTTGCAGAAACACCTCCATAAATAGGGTCAACTAGAACAGATATAAAAGGTAGTTTTTCTTTCTTAAACTTTTGTATAGCTGCAGATGTTTTTGCCATTTGCATAAGTGAGATCATTGATTCTTGCATTCTTGCTCCACCACTCGTTGCAAAACATATAAATGGACACTTATCTTTTATTGCTAAATTAATACCTTGCACAAACTTTTCTCCAACAACACTACCCATAGAGCCACCAAGAAATCTAAACTCAAAAGATGCAACCACGACATCTGTTGAATCTAATTCACCTTTTACAACTATTATCGCTTCTTTCTCACCTGTGGCTGCAACTGCATCTTTTACTCTAGTTGAATATTTTTTTGAGTCTTTAAATTTTAGTGGATCTTTTGTAGTTAGGTTTGGTGCTATTTCAGTATAAGAGCTACTATCTAAGAAAATATCAAGTCTTTTTCTTGCACCTATCCTAAAATGATAGTCACACTTTGGACAAACGTATAAGGATTTTTCAAGCTCAGGCGTATATAAGACTGCTCCACAATTTTTGCAAGAGGTCCACATTCCATCAGGTACTTTGCTTTTAGTCTTTAAAGTGCCTATTGAAGGTATTAATCTTGTTAACCAGTTCATGATATTGCTTGTTTTATTTCAGTAATATACTTTCTTATTCTATCAAATTCTTTTGTTACTGAGTTTTGTTCAATCATTTGCACAATAGATGATCCTATAATAATACCGTCAGAATGCTTAGATAATAGTGATGCGTCGCTTGCAGATTTAATACCAAAACCAGCAAGCGTAGGAACTGATGCATGTTTTTTTATTTCATTTACATTGTTAGATATTTCATTCGAATCTAAGTTAGACGCTCCTGTTACACCTCTCAAGGTTACATAATAAACAAAACCAGAACTATTTTTTGCAATAGATTCAATCCTATCTTGTTTTGTTGTAGGTGATATAAGTGAAATAGTATTGATTGAAGAACTTTTGATACCATAATCATTTAAATTGAGCTCTCCTGGAATATCGACAACCAATATTGAATCAATAGCACTGTTTTTATTTTCTTCAATAATCTTTTTATGAAACATGAATGTATTCAGATAACCCATTAAAATAAGAGGTGTAGTTGAATCTTTATTTCTAAAAATTTCAACCATTGAATAAATATCTTTTAAAGAAATATTGTTCTTTAAGGCTCTATCATGCGCTCTTTGAATTATTGGACCTTCTGCAATTGGGTCCGTAAAGGGAACGCCTATTTCAATTGCATCCACGCCAGCTTCAACAAATAAATGCATTAAATCAACAGTTGTCTGTATATCAGGATCACCGGCAACTAAGTAGGCTACAAGAGCTTTTTTATTTTGTTGTTTAAGGTTTGCTAATGTTTCTGTTAATCTATTCAAAGTTTAATTCCATCTATCTCAGCGACAGTATTAATGTCCTTGTCACCTCTTCCAGACAGATTAACAATTATGTTTGCAGATGAATCATATTCTTTCATCAAAATATCAAGATAAGCAAAAGCATGAGCTGTTTCAAGAGCAGGAATTATTCCCTCTAATTCTGATACTTCGTGAAATGCTCTTAAAGCTTCATCATCGCTAACTGCAACATATTCAGCTCTTCCCGAATCTTTAAGCCAGGAATGCTCAGGTCCAACACCAGGATAATCTAGGCCAGCAGATACAGATTTTGTTTCTTTTACTTGACCTTTTTCGTCCTGCATTAAGTAGCTTAGTGCACCATGCAGTACTCCTGGAATACCATCATTTAATGGTGCTGCATGCTCACCAGTTTCAACACCCTCACCACCAGCTTCAACACCAATAAGTCTTGTTTCATTCATAGAAATAAATGGATAAAAAGCTCCCATTGCATTGGAGCCACCTCCAACACAAGCAACAATCGCATCTGGCATTGCATTAAATAATTTTTTCGATTGTGATATTAATTCCTCTCCAACAACTGAATTAAAGTCTCTTACAATCATTGGATAAGGATGAGGTCCAGTTACGCTTCCAATGATGTAATAAGTATCGTCTACATTTGTTACCCAATCTCTCAAGGCTTCATTTAATGCGTCTTTAAGTGTTGCAGAACCAGAATTAACAGCATGAACGTGAGCACCCAGAAGTTTTATTCTGTAAACATTTAAGGACTGTCTCTCAACATCTTCCGAACCCATATAAATATGGCATTCTAAGCCCAATCTTGCAGCAACAGCAGCAGTTGCAACTCCGTGTTGTCCAGCACCAGTTTCTGCAATAATTCTTTTTTTTCCCATGTATTTAGCTAATAGAATTTGTCCAATGGTGTTATTAATTTTATGAGCACCCGTATGATTTAGATCTTCCCTTTTAAGCCAAATTGAACCAGTTCCATAATGCTTAGTAAGTCTTTCTGCAAAATATAGTGGTGATGGCCTGCCAACAAACTCTGATAAATCACTATAAAATTTTTCCTTAAATTCATTATTATCTTTTAGTTTTTTATATGTCGTCTCCAGTTGCTCAAGAGCATACATAAGGGTCTCAGGAACAAATTTTCCTCCAAACTCTCCATAAAAACCATTTTTATCTGGCAAATTTTGTTTATTTGTTTTCATTGTTAAAAATTTTTAAAAATCTCTTTAATCAGTTTTATTTCTTTTACGCCTTTTATGGACTCAACACCCGAATTAATATCAATGCACCATGGGTCTATACCTATAGCATTATCAACATTTTTTGAATTAATGCCACCTGATAAAATAATTTTATGCTCTTTTAATACTTTTTTTGGAATAAGCTGCCAATTAAATGATTTTCCAGTGCCTCCATGCACACCCTTTTGATAATTTTCTAACAAAATCCCAGAAGCATCTGGATACGTATGAATTTTATCAAGACAATTGATATCCTTGAATCTTATAACTTTCCAAAATTCTTTTTTGAATAATTTACAGAATGTATTTGTCTCATTTCCATGGAATTGGAGAAGAGGATTTTTAAAATATGATGAAGTTTCTCTGACAAACTCCTCAGAGGCATTCACATAAACACATACTGGTTTTTTATCTTTAAAATCTGTTTGATTAATCGTTCTTAAGAAATCATTATTTACATTCCTTGGACTATTTTCATAAAAAATAAATCCTAGGAAACTTGCATTACTTTCAGATGAGATTAAATAATCAAGTATTTTTTGATTATTGATTCCACATATTTTGTAAAGTGGTTTGTTCATATTTTGAATCTATCAAGTAAATTTTTTACAGGACTTTGTATTTTTAATTTAGAGTCATAGCTCGGGCCTAGAAAGAATAAGCCAGACGCAGGAAGAGTTTTTCCAGCAAAAGATCTATCTTTCTTTCCAATTATTTCACTCACTGAAAGAATGTTTTCATTTTTTGATATGTCTAATATTGTTCCAACCATAATTCTTACCATATTCTGCAAAAAAGCATTTGCAGATATTGAAATAATTATAAATTTATTAAAAGTTTTCACTTCAGCCTTAAGAACTTTTTTAATAGGATTCATTGAGTTACAACTTGAACTCCTGAAAGAACTAAAATCATGCTCTCCAATAAACATTTTTATTTGTCGGGACATTTCTTCAACATCAAGTGTATTTGACACCCTGTGTGAATATTTATCAAAAAATAATTGCTTACTTGATGAATTATAAATGACATATGAATAATTCCTATAAATTGCAGAAAATCTTGAATTAAATGAATCAGGAACTTTATGAATCTCTTTAACAGATATCGTATTTGGGAGATTTGAATTAATTCCTTTTATCCAATTATTATCTTCTCTTTTGAGGTTTGTTTCAAAATCAAAAACCTGAGATAGAGCATGAACTCCTGCATCAGTTCTGCCAGAATAGTTAATCGAAATGGGATTTCCTGTAATTTCCATAATAGCATTTTCAAGATGTTCTTGAATGGTTATTGCATTCTTTTGACGCTGAAAGCCAGAAAAATCTGTACCATCATACTCAACTGTAAAAGCTAATTTCACTCTTGATTGATTTTTGATAGGAGATTTGAGGAAAGTGATTTAATTTCTTCATCTTTTGACTCTTTAATTAGATAGTTTAGTATGTTTTTTGAGGCATGATAATCTTTCATTTCAAAATAGGTTATAGCTAAATCAAATTGTTGTTGATCTCTATTATTATTAACGCTTAAGCCATCTGGTATTCCAAATTCAGTCTTGTCATCATCCACCGCCTCCTCAAAATCATATAGAATTTTTTTACCATTTTTATAATTATTGTATTGAATATAAATCAAGGCTAACAAAATACCTGATAGTACCGAAACTAATGAAATAAATAAGACATCCATGAGTTCAAAGCTTCTATCATTTTGAACCTCAGCCGATTCTTTTGTTTTATTGATTAACTCTTGTGCAATATCGTTTTCAATTCCAAGTGAAATTTCTTTAGTATTAATTTCTATTAACGTTTCAGGGTCACTTGTCTCATCAAATGTAAATTGATTAACATCGTCAGTTTTTTCCTGAATTTCTTCAGTATTGATTTGATTTTCAACTACTTTTGGAGCAGTTAACACAAGCAAAGATCTTGAGGCAGCTTTAAAACTAGATGAAAAGGAAGTATTCATATCTAAAATCGAGTTTCTTGCTATTTCAAAAGATATATTTTCCATTTCTGAAATATTAGGTATTTGAATATCTATATCACTTCTAATTAAATTAATATTGCTGTCAATAAAAGCAGACTTATTTCCTAAATAAATTGACCACATAATTTGATATATTGAAATATCGTTCAAACCTTGTTTGATTTCTGTTGCCAAACTCCACATGGTTGAAATATCTTCTGCTTTATAAATTTTTTGAAAAATATCAGTACTTGTAGAGACCTCATTCATATTAGACGTATCATTTTGAGATGCATTATTTGAGGATTGTTTTGATATAGCTATTTCTTGCAAAGCTTGTGATCTTCTTGATTTTGATGGTAAGAAAATAAAAATATCCTTTTTAAATTCTTCTTTTATATTAATTTGAAAGCTGAAATAATCCTCAAAATAATTACTAGACAGAACTATTTTGAAAGTTTGATAATCACCAAAATTTTCAAGCAATGTGTATTGAATTAAGTTGTCATTAATAATATCTTCTGACTTGTATTCATTTATAAATATTTCTGAATCTTTAGCATTAGCATTTTTTATTTTTAACTCTATTACCCTTTCGTCATTAGAATTTGTATTAACTACTGGGGAATACAAAATGATATCTGAAAGAACATTCAAAGAAATGCTCATTAAAACAGAGTAAAAATATTTCAACACAGTTTATTATTTTCAATTAGTTGTTCAAGAATTTGTACCGCATTGAGAGCAGCCCCTTTTCCGTAAACATTATCTGCAACTATCCACATAGAGACCCAACTCTCATTATTGATAATTTGTGTTCTTATTCTTCCAACAAAAACATCTTCAGTATCATCTGCGTTTTCAAGAGGAGTTGGATATTCTAACTTTGATGGGTTATCTATAATGGTTATTCCTGAAGAAACTGACAATAGATCACATATTTCTTTTTTTGTAATGGGATTCTTTGTTCTAAAAAATATTGCTTCTGAATGACCGTTTATAACAGGAACCCTTACACACGTTGCCTGAACTTCAATATTTGGATCTAAAATTTTCTTCGTTTCCCAAACAACTTTCATCTCTTCTTTTGTAAAATCATTATCAAGAAAAATATCACATTGAGGTATTGCGTTAAAAGCAATTTTCTTTGGATATACTTTTGGCTCAGCATTTTTGTCATGTAATTGAAGATTGAGTTCTGCTACTGCATCTTTCCCAGTTCCAGATACAGCTTGATAAGTGGCAACATTTAATATTTCTACATTATATTTTCTATGGATTGGTTCAAGGGCCATTAATAGTTGTGATACAGAACAATTTGGATTTGCAATAAGTAATGGGCCTTCAACGTCATTAAGAATATGTCCATTAATTTCGGGAATAATTAATGGTACGTCCTCTTCATATCTATACTCTGAAGATAAATCGATTACGAAAGAACCCATTCTCACAAAATCTTTTGCATACTTTCTGGGAACATCCGAGCCAGCTGCAAAAATAATCAAACTTGCCTTTGTTGAATCAAAACTTGATATATCTTCAATCATATATTTTTTATTATTAAAAGAGATTTCTTTTCCTACAGAAGCATGGCCAAGAGGAAAAAAATTCTTAATATTTACTTCCTTTTTTTCCAATAAAGATATTATCTTATTTCCTACGACACCAGATGCTCCAACTAAGGCTAAATTAATTGAATTATTCATCTTTAATCATCTCAATTATTTTTTTTGCAACTTCTGATGTCTTCAGATAATTTTCGTCTGTTTTTATGTCAATAGTTCTATTGCCGGACTCGATAAACTTTCTAATAGCACGATCAATTCTATTTGCAGCTTCTTCCTCATTTAACGAATATTTTAGTGCCATTGATAGTGAAGAAATCATTGCCAAAGGATTTGCTAGGTTTTTTCCTGCTATATCTGGTGCACTTCCATGACATGGTTCAAACATACCCTTGAATGAGCTATCCAATGATGCAGACGGAAGCATGCCAATTGATCCAGTAAGCGTAGCAGCAATATCTGAAAGAATATCTCCAAAAAGATTACTCGAAACTATCACATCAAACTGATTAGGGTTAAGAACTAATTGCATTGCAGCATTGTCAGCAAGTTGATGCGAGAGCTCAACATCTGGATAATCTTCAGACATTTCAGTCACAATAGATCTCCAAAATTTTGATACTTCTAATACATTAGCTTTTTCAACAGAACATAATTTTTTATTTCTTTTTTGTGCAGATTCAAATGCTACTCTAGCAATTCTCCTAATTTCTTCTTCGTTATAAATCATTGTATTAAAAGCGTAGTTAGGTTCTGTATCTAAAAAAATACCTCTAGGTTCACCAAAATATATTCCTCCTGTAAGTTCTCTTACGATGAGGATATCAAGGTCATTTATTATTTCTTTTTTTAATGGAGATGCGGCTGATAATTCATTAAATAAAAAGGCTGGTCTAAGATTTGCAAAAAGATTTAATTCTTTTCTTAATCTTAATAAAGCATTTTCAGGTCGAGCATCCCAGTCCAGATCATCCCATTCAGGGCCTCCAACAGCGCCAAATAAAATAGCATCTGCATCCTTAGCTGCATCAAGAACACTCTCTGGTATTGATGAACCAGACTCATCATAAGCTGTACCACCAACATTCATTGATGTTACTTTAAAATCAAGGTGATATTCATCAATTATAAAATCTAAGACGTCAACGGCAGATGCGGTTACCTCTTGACCAATGCCATCACCTGGCAAAACTAATAATTTTTTACTCATTAGCATATATCCACGGTTTTGATGACATCCTATTTTTTTCAAAGTTTAAGATTTTCTCTTTCTCTTTAAGGCTTACATCAACATCATCTAATCCATATATGATTCGATCAATTAGATGATCATCTACTTTAAAATTTAATTTATGTTTGTCATCTATGTAGATCGTTCTTTGTTGGAGATCTAAAGAAAGTTCAACAATATCTTTTTTAACTAAACCAAAAAGTTCTTCAATTTCATTTTTTTTTAACTTGACTGGTAGTACCGAATTTTTAAAACAATTATTATAAAAAATATCTCCAAATGATGATGCTATAACTGCTTTAATGCCAAAATCTCTTAAGGCCCATACGGCGTGTTCTCTCGATGAACCACAGCCAAAATTATCTCTTACAAGAAGAATTTTAGATTCACTATATGGTTTGTTATTTAAAATAAAATCTTGGTTGATATGTCTATCTTCTTTTTTAACACCAAGCTTTCCATCATCCTTATATCTCCATCCATCAAACAAATAATCTTCATAGCCAAATTTTTTAATTGATTTCAAATATTCTGTTGGAATGATTTGATCTGTGTCAATATTATCTCTATCAATATAACTTACTACTCCATCTATGATTAATCCCTCACTATTAGATGTCATGATGGCTCACCGACAGTTCCATTTATAGCTATATATGCTGCCATTAGTGGACTCATTAAATGGGTTCGTCCTAAATAACCTTGTCTGCCCTCAAAATTTCTATTTGATGTAGATGCACATCTTTCATATGGCTTTAACTGATCAGGATTCATACCTAAACACATTGAACATCCGGGATCTCTCCAGATAAAACCAGCTTCTTTGAAAACTTCGTCAAGACCTTCTATTTCGGCTTGCTCTTTGACCATTCCAGAACCTGGAACTACTATTGCCTCAATAATATTATCAGCAATCGTTTTACCTTTAACTACTTTTGCAGCCTGCCTAAGATCCTCAATTCTAGAATTTGTACATGATCCAATAAAAACTTTATCAAAGGTTAAATCAGATAACTTAGATTCATTTTGTATGCCCATATAATTTCTGGCTAATTCAATACTCCTTTTATTATCATCATTTGCACTAAAAACTGTTGGTATTTCATCATCATAATTCACAACCATTTCTGGTGAAGTACCCCATGTGACTTGTGGCTTAATTTTAGATACATCGATAACAACTTCATTATCAAATTTTGCTCCATCATCAGTTTTTAAATTTAACCAATAGTTTTCGGCTTTCTCAAAAGTTTTTTTATCTAGAAAAGATTTTTCTTTTACATAATTTATTGTTGTTTTGTCTGGAGCAATTAGTCCAACCTTTGCACCTGCTTCAATTGCCATATTACAAATAGTCATTCTGCTTTCTACAGAAATATCTTTTATGTAGCTCCCCGAAAATTCTATCGCATAACCAGTCCCACCTGCTGTTCCAATTAAACCAATAAAATATAAAACAATATCTTTTGAAGAAACATTTTCGACCGGGGTTCCTTCGAACCTAACAAGCATATTTTTTAGTTTAGACACTTTTAGACACTGTGTGGCAAGAACATGCTCAACTTCTGAAGTTCCAATGCCCATAGCTAAACATCCTAACGCACCATGAGTTGAGGTATGAGAATCTCCACAAACTATTGTCATGCCTGGTAAGGTATATCCAAGCTCTGGGCCTATAACGTGAACAATGCCTTGCTTTGAAGATTTAATATCAAACTGTTTGATTCCGAAAGTATTACAATTCTTATCAAGCTCAACTACTTGTATCTTTGAGATCTCATCTTTTATTTGATTAGAATTAAAATCATTTCCTCTAGTTGTTGGGACATTATGATCTGGAGTAGCAATATTTGCTCCAAGCCTCCAAGGTTTTAAATGTTTTTTTGCTAGTCCCTCAAAAGCCTGAGGTGATGTCACTTCGTGAAGATAATGCCTGTCGATGTATAAAAGAGATTCACCCGAATCAAGTTGGGTAACGTGGTGCTCTTCCCAGAGTTTGTCGTACAAAGTCTTCATTATATCTATTCTGTAAATGGTAGTTTTTGGTCAACATCAGCGCACTGTGCTCTATTAATTAATAAGTGATCTACCAAAACAATACTTACCATTGCTTCAGCAATTGGAACAGCTCTAATGCCAACACAAGGGTCATGTCTTCCTTTAACTTCTATGTCAACTTCTTCGCCATCCTTATTTACAGTTTTACCTTTTGTTTTTATGCTTGAGGTTGGCTTAATAATAAAGCTAAGATTTATATCGTCTCCATTAGATATTCCTCCAAGTATTCCTCCTGAATTATTTGAGGAATAGCCAGACGCTGTGATTTCATCTCTTGCTTCAGAACCTTTTAAGGTTAAAAGATCATCTACATTCCCAATAGATACTGATTTGACTGCATTGATTGTCATTATTGCTTTCGCAAGATTAGCATCAAGCTTCTCAAAAACTGGATCACCAAGACCTACTGGACAATTTTCAACAATAACTCCTAACTTTGCACCCACAGAATTACCCTCTTCAATTAATTTGTTAAACATTGAATCTAATTCAGAAAGTTTTGACTCGTCACAAAAAAAATATTTGTTTGCAGTTTTTTTATGATTTATAGTTTCAGCTTTTATTTTACCAATTTCAGAAACAAATCCATTTACGGTTATCCCTTCTTTTTGAAGTATTTTTTTAGCAACTGCTCCAGCAGCAACCCAATTTACAGTTTCCCTAGCGCTGGCTCTTCCTCCACCTCTATAATCTCGGTGGCCATATTTTGCTTGATAAGTAATGTCTGCATGATTTGGTCTAAATACATCTTTAATATCTGAGTAATCTTTTGATTTTTGATCTTTGTTGTAAATTATCATTCCTATTGGAGTCCCAAGCGTTTTTCCTTCAAAAACACCTGACATTATCTCAACTGCATCATCTTCTTTTCTTTGAGTAGTTACATCTGACTGTCCTGGTTTTCTCCTGTCTAATTCAAGTTGAATATCTTCTTTGGTAAGTTCTATTTGAGGCGGACATCCATCAAGAATTGAGCCCATAGCTCTGCCATGACTCTCTCCAAAAGTCGTAATTTTAAATATTTTTCCAAACGTATTGCCTGACATGGCGATAATTATAGTCCAAAATGCTAAAAAAGCTTTATTTTTAGGGTTTTTTACAACTTTTAGGTTTTTTTAGATAACAAGCTTTGAAAATCTACTACAGAGGTTTCTTCTAGTTCTTGTTGACTCATACAAAGTTCAAATATTCTTTTAGAAATATCTTCATCATAAGTAATTGCTAAATTAGATTTAAATTTATTTTCTAACACTGGTATGCCTTCATCTCTTCTTCTCATATGGCCAATGGGGTACTCAACCTCGATTTCATCTGTTGAAGTACCATCATTAAAATAAATTTTTATTCTATTTGCGATGGATCTTTTATCACCATCAAGATAATCTTTCGAATATTTTTTATCCTCAATAACAGTCATTTTTTCTCTTAATATGTCTATTCTCGGATCTTCTGCAACATCATCCTCGTAATCTTCCGCTATTAAATTTCCCTTAAGCAATCCAATTGCAACCATATACTGCAAACAATGATCTCTATCAGCAGGATTATTTAATTCTCCAACTTTTGAAATAATTCTTATTGCAGATTCGTGCGTTGTAATTTCAATTAATTTAATTTCATTAATTCTATCTTTAACAACATTGTGAAGCTTTACAGAAGCTTCTATTGCTGTTTGGGCATGAAACTCAGCAGGAAAACTAATTTTAAAAAGAATATTTTCCATAACGTAGGTTCCAAATGGTTGAGGTAATACAATTTGTTTTCCATCAAATAAAACGTCTTCAAATCCCCATACTGGAGTAGAGAGAACACTTGGATATCCCATTTCTCCAGACATAGTTATCATTGATAGTCTAACAGCTCTACTTGTAGCATCGCCAGCTGCCCAACTTTTTCTTGTTCCTGCATTTGGAGCATGTCTATATGTTCTTAAACTGTGGCCATCGACCCAAGCCTGGCTTACAGCATCTTTAATTTGATCAATAGAACCACCCATTAATTTAGTTGCAATTGCAGTTGAAGCAACTTTCACTAAAACGACATGGTCTAACCCTACTTTATTAAAACTATTTTCAAGGGCTAAGACTCCTTGAATCTCATGAGCCATAATCATTGACTCTAATACGGTTCGCATTTTAAGTGACGCTTTTCCACTTGCAATGTTTTGCTGAGATATAAAATCACAAACTGATAAAATTGCACCTAAATTATCAGATGGATGACCCCATTCAGCAGCAAGCCATGTATCGTTATAATCAAGCCATCTAACAATGCAACCGATATCAAATGCGCCTTTAACCGGATCAAGCTCATAATCTGTTCCAGGTACTCTTACCCCAAAAGGCACTTTGCTATCCTTAACGATTGGACCTAGCATTTTTGTACAAGCTGGAAATTGAAGTGCTAATAAACCACATCCGATAGTATCCAATAGGCAATTTCTTGCAGTATCTAATGCCAAATCAGATTCGATTTCGAAAGAAGAAACGTAATTAGCTATTTCAGAAATTAAGTTATCAAAATCTGGTCTGATATTCAGATCAACATTTGATGACATTTATTTAGGACCTATCGGCGATATCAATCCAATCAGAGGATTCGACACCAGTATATTCTGCACTGGGTCTTATTATTCGGTTATTAGCCCTTTGTTCCATACAATGAGCAGTCCAGCCAGAAACTCTAGACATTACAAATATTGGAGTAAAAAGTTTTGTGGGTATTCCCATATAAAAATATGCAGGAGCATGAAAAAAATCAGCATTCGCAAACATATTTTTTTCATCTGCCATAACTTTTTCAACCTCATCTGCAACTAGATATAAAGTATTATCATCAGCAAGCTCAGATAATTGTTTTGCATATTCTTTGATTACAGCATTTCTAGGATCTCTTATTGAGTAAACTGCGTGACCAAAGCCCATAATTTTTTCTTTTTTGTTAAGCATTTCTAAGACGTTTGATTTAGCTTCGTTTTTTGATTTCCAGTTCTCTATTAATTCCATAGCTTTTTCGTTTGCACCCCCGTGAAGAGGCCCTCTTAAGGAGCCAATAGCAGCAACAACACATGAATGAATATCAGACATCGTTGAAGCACAAACTCTTGCTGTAAATGTTGATGCATTAAACTCATGTTCCGCATATAGAATAAGAGAAACATCCATAACTTTTCTGTGTAAATCTGAAGGAGTTTTACCATGCAAAATGTGGAGAAAATGACCAGCTATTGATTCTTCATCATTAACTAAATTAATATCTAAACCTTCATGAGAGTATTTATACCAATATGTAACTATTGACGGCATTGTTGCAATCATTCTATTTATTGAATTAAGTTGATTAGAAAATTCACCTTCAGGTTCCAAATTTCCAAGCATTGATGTGCCTGTTCTCATAACATCCATTGGATGAGCTGTAGAAGGGATTTTTTGAAGTACTTCTTTAAGTGCAACTGGAAGATCTCTATGACTTTTTAATAATTTTTTATAATCATCTAATTCTTGTTGATTAGGTAACTTGTCATATATTAAGAGATATGCAACCTCTTCAAATGTAGATTTTTCTGCAAGTAGTTCAATTTTATGTCCTCTATATGCCAATCCTTCGATTTGACCAACTGTAGAGAGAGATGTTTCTCCTGCGACTTGACCTCTTAAACCTGCACCCTCTAATTTTTTTGTCATTATTTCTAGTAACTTTAATCCTTATTTGAAAATTTTATATCCAGTTTTTTTTCATGATTGTAATAATCTAAAACTTCATACAACTCTTCCCGGGTTTGCATTATATCTAACAGACGCTCTTGTGTCCCGTCTTTGATTATTGAATTATAAATTTTTTCTGCAGATGCACTCATAGCTCTGAAGGCAGTTAAAGGATATAGGATCATATCAACACCAACCTCCTTAAGTTGATTTTGATTAAATAAAGGTGTTTTTCCAAACTCTGTGATATTTGCAAGAACTGGAATTGAAAGATTTCTTTTAAAGACTTCATACTCATCAATTGAAGTTACAGCTTCTAAAAAAATACCATCAATACCTTCTTCAATATATGCTTCACATCTTTTAATAGCTCCAGCAATTCCTTCTGAAGCAAGCGCGTCTGTTCTGGCCATAATAAAAAATGAATCATCAATTTTTGAAGACACTGCTGTTTTCAGCCTCTCCTTCATTTCATCTATTGAAACTATTTTTTTATTTGGTCTGTGACCACATCTTTTATCAAAAACTTGATCCTCAATATGCACCGCAGCACAACCTGCTTTATTCATCTCAAATATAGTTCTAGAAATGTTATCAGCATCCCCCCAACCAGTATCAATATCAACTAAAAGAGGAAGAGAAGTTGCATTTGTAATTCTTTTAACATCAATAAGAACATCATTCATTGATGTAATTCCAAGATCTGGTAATCCATATGAAGCTGCAGCTACACCACTTCCAGATAAATATATAGCTTTATGATTAGCTCTTTCAGCAAGTTTTGCTGAATAAGCATTAATTGTTCCAGGTATTATAAGTGGTGAATTAAGCTCTAATGCTTTTCTAAATTTTTCTCCAGGTTGCATCTTAATAAAACTTTATTCCTCTTATAATTCTATCTTTATTATTTTTGCGTCTCCATCTATTTGTATCCCTTAAGCTATATACACATCCACAATATTCTTGCTGATAAAATTTTTCCCTTTTTGAAATCTCTATCATTCTTGATGAACCACCTTGTTTTCTCCAATTAATATCCCAGAAACTTATATTTGAAAATCTAGATGCAGCTCTCTTACCAGATTCATTAATCTGGTTCATATCCTTCCATCTCGATATGCCTAGAGTTGTAGCAAAAATCTTAAACTTATTTTCGTAGGCAAACAATGCTGATCTTTCAAATCTCATATCAAAACATTTTGTGCATCTTTCTCCTCTTTCTGGTTCATTCTCAAGACCTTTTATTCTCTCAAACCAATTTTCTTTATCATAATCACCGTCCACACATTCAAAACCTACTTTTTCACAAAATCTTCTATTCTCATTTTTTCTAATCTCATATTCATCCATCGGGTGGATATTAGGGTTATAAAAAAATACAGTCGTTTTAATTTTAGAAGCAACCAATGCTTCAATTATTTCACCTGAGCATGGAGCACAACAACTATGGAGCAATAATTTATTTTCATTATTGGGTAATGTCATTAGAGGTCTAACATAGTTACTTAATTTATGTGCTTCTGTCATCTTTTAAAATTTGAATTTAATTTAATGGCATTTTCTAAGTCATCATAGTTATGAAAAGACTGAATTTCAGGATATTTTGAGGAAATTTTATCTGGCGCATTTATAAAGAAACCTTTTTCTGCAATTTCAAACATTTGAATATCATTATGCGAATCACCAGCAGCAAAACATCTGTATCCCATTCCTTGAAATGCTTTTATTGCTTGCTGTTTGGCTTTAGTATGTCTGAGCTTGTATGAAATAATTTCATCATTCTCTACTATAAGGTTATGACAGAGCAAAAATGGAAATCCAAGTTTTTTCATTAAAGGTTTTGCAACATCATGAAAGGTATCGGATAGAATTACAATTTGGAAATTCTCTCTTAATCCATTTATAAAATCTAAAGCTCCTGGAAGCAATTCAAGAGAATTTGCTGCTTTTTGAACATGAGAAAGTTTTATCTTTTTATCTTTCATCACCTTTAATCTCATATCTAGAAGATCTTCATAAATAGGAATATCTCTAGTGGTCATTCCAAGCTCTTCAACCCCAGTATCTTGAGCAACTCTTTCCCATATTTCAGGAGTAAGAGTACCTTCCATATCTAAACAAACTATTTCCATGATTAATTATTCTTTATCCCGTATGGTACATGTCCTGAAGTAGTATTTTTAACAGCACTCATAATATGCTTTTTTTGATCATCAAAGAAGATGTCCGCATCAAAAGATTCTAAAAATTTATTTTTAGATAAGCCGCCCAGAAAAAGAGACTCATCAATTCTTACTCCCCATTCTCTTAAAGTTTTAATAACCCTTCTATCTGATGGCGCTGACCTTGCAGTAACAAGAGCTGTTCTTATTGGACATTCGTTGATTTCAAAATCATTTTGAATATTATTTAGTTGAACTAAAAATGATTTAAACGGGCCTTCTTTGAGTGGTGTTGTGGAGGTGACCTCATTTTTAATAAATGCCTTTAAACCATCTTTCTGATAAATTTTTTCTGATTCATCTGAAAAGATTACTGCATCGCCATCAAAAGCTATTTTTAACTGATCAGAGCGTGATTTTTTATTCTTAGTTAATTTTCTTGAAAGAATTGTAGCAGCTGCTACATTGCTTTTAATTGCAAGTTTTACATCATCAATACTGCTAGATAAAAAAAGATGTACTCCAAAATCTTTAACATACCTATGTGGACTTTCTCCTCCACAAAAAGCTGCTCTGCTAATGTTTAGCTTATGATCTTCAATAGAGTTTCTTATTCTTAAACCAGTATCAGAGGTATTTCTTGATAATAAAATAACTTCAACTCTGTCATTACCGTTATATAGTTCGTTGATTTTTAAAATTTTTTTAACCAGATAAAAGGCTTCACCAGGTTTTAATGTTTTATTTTCATTTTCTACTTGATAACTCTGATATGACTTGAGTCCCTCATTTTTATATATTTCATGACTTTTATCTAAATCAAATAATGCTCTCGATGAGATTCCTATTATTAACTTAGATTTCCTGTTTACCATAGATCTTGAAAAAAATATAAATTACATTATACTGTATATATATTCAGTACAATTATTATTATGAAAGAAATTACTTCACAACAACAACGAGTACTAGATTGTATTCAAATTTACATAAATAAGACAGGTTTTCCGCCAACTCGAGCAAACATTTGTAAAGAGCTTGGTTTTAAATCACCAAATTCGGCAGAAACACATCTAAGAGCTCTTGAAAAGAAAGGCTTTGTAGCGATTGAAAGTGGAGCCTCAAGAGGTATATCTATCATTAATGATGAAAATTCTTATGAAAGTAAAGATAATTATCCGGTAATAGGTCTTGTTGCTGCTGGGTCCCCAACTCTTGCAGAAGAAAATATAGAAAGAACTATTGATTGTCCTAAATCATTTTTTGAGTCTAAATTTGATTATTTTCTAAAAGTTAAAGGTCTTAGCATGAAAGATGCTGGAATAATGGAGGATGATTTAATCGCAGTAAAAAAAACAACTGATGTGAGAAATGGTGATATTGTTATTGCAAGAATCGATGATGAAGTAACAGTAAAGTTTTTTAAAAGAAAATCAGCTAAATTAGTTGAACTCGAACCAGCAAATGAAGATTTCGAAACTATAAAAGTTAATTTAGAACGAGATGAGTTAAGTATTGAAGGAAAAAGTATTGGGCTCTTGAGAAGGAACTAATGAACTATAGTTTGCTTTTTTGAGAATTTGTCTCTTTGTTTATCAAAAAACTCATCTAAATCACTAACATTACCGCTCACACTTTCTATACCTGCTCGAATCATCTCTTTTGCTACAGTTAATTCTTGACCTTGAAGAAAATCTTTTGATTCTTTTGAAAAGCTTATTTTAACAATAGGATTTTTATGATCATCTGATCTTCTTAATACAATACTTCCGTCGGCTAGTTGTGCTAATTCTAAATAATTAGTCATTTTATCTCCATATAAATTTAGCTTAACACTCATCAAGCATTTTGCGAAGCAACTCTTGAGTGTCTTTGTACTTATCTAATATTAAATTATATTTTTTCAAGTTATTTGGTTCATCTGTAACTATTAAATTATCGTTATTAACGTTTATTAGTTTTTGTTTTGATTTTTCCATCATAACTAAGAGCCCATTGGGCTCGATTTCTTTTATAAAAATATTTTTTATTGTGTCGATTTTTGATAGTTGTAGCCATTTTTCTGAAAAACAAAATGTTTCAATATTTGGAATACCATTTATTAGAGTAGAATTTATCTCGTCAGTAAAATATGAAATACTTTTTTCAAGACATGTTATGAAAAGAAGTTGATTTTGGTTATCTCTGACAGATCCTTCAAAATTAATTTTATTAAGAATTTCTTTTGATAAATCTAGGTAAAGGTTTGATAGTTCTCTATATTCCACTAATCTTTTTTATTTTGTTTCCATTCACCATCAGAAAATACTGCCGTCCATTTAGTCTTCTTTCCGTCTTTTTCAGAAGCAACATAATGAATGTCATCAGTTCTGTTATATCTAATCACATACTCATTACCATCTATATCTTTTTCAGGTGCACTGAGAAGATATGTATGTTTATCTTTATTTGGTAGAAAACGACATGCCTCATTGATTTCAAGATTAAGTTTGTTTATCTCATGAACCTTTGGTGCCCTTGTCTCTCTATTTTTTGGATATTGACTTGCAGCTAAAAATAAACCCTTCATGCTATCACGCAATAAATAATGATCTTCACATTTAACACATTTTAAATTTTTTAGTTCAATAGGCTCCATTGTTATTGGTTTAGGTTCTCCATTTCTTTGTAAGGCTCTAGTGGCTCCACAATTATCATTCAAACAACCGAAATATTTTCCAAACCTACCAGTTTTGAGCTGCATTTCAGAACCACATTTATGACATTCAAGAGTTGGACCGTCATAACCTTTTATTTTAAATAGGCCCTCTTCAATTAAATAGCCGTCACAATCTGGATTTTTTCCACAAACATGAAGCTTGCGATTTTCATCAATAAGGTAATTATCCATGCTTGTCTCACACTTTGGGCATCTTTTCTTGATTAGAAGGTTTGTTGCCTCTTCAGTATCATCTACACTAATAGCTTCATCTCCAGATACCAAATTCAGTGTTTCTTTGCATTTATCATCTCCAACATTTTGGTAGCCAGAGCATCCTAAAAAAACTCCATTTGAAGAATTTCTTATCACCATATTTGTTTTACCACATGATGGACAAGTAATGTCTGTAGATGTCGGTCGATTGCCTCTCATTCCATTTTCTTCTGAGGCAGAAACTAAATCTTTTTGGAAACTATTATAAAAATCATCCAAAACATTTCTCCAATTTAATTCACCTCTAGCAACACTATCTAAATTATTTTCAAGGTTAGCGGTAAATTCATAATCCATAATGTCATCAAAACTTTCAATTAATCTTTCAGCAACAATATGACCAATTTTTTTTACAAAAAATCTTCTATTTTGAATTTCAACATACCCTCTATCTTGAATAGTAGATATTATGTTTGCATATGTGGATGGTCTACCTATTCCCTTCTTTTCTAGTTCTTTTACTAAGGCAGCTTCAGAGAATCTTGCTGGTGGTTTTGTAAATTTTTGATCGAGATTTACTTCATTTAATGTAAGTATTTCCCCCTCATCTAGTGGCGGTAAAATATCATCATCAGATTTAAAAGGTTGCGATATTCTTGTATATCCGTCGAAAACAATTTCTCTTCCTTTTGCCGTAAATGTGTATTCACCCATATTAATTTTGGCAATGGTCGATAAATATTCAGCATCTGGCATTTGTGATGATATATATTGTTGCCATATTAGTTGGTAAAGCCTTTTCTCTTCTTCAGTATGATTCATAAGATCATCTGCCGTAAGGTAAGCATTTGTTGGTCTTACAGCTTCATGTGCTTCTTGAGCGTTCTCAGTGCTTGAATAAATTCTGGGAGCATTAGTTAGGTATTTTTCACCAACCCTCTCACCGATAAAATTTCTAGCATCCTGTATAGACTCTTTGCTTAAACTTGGAGCATCAGTCCTCATGTAAGTTATATGTCCAGCCTCATAAAGCTTCTGAGCAACTCTCATTGTTCTTTTAACTGTAAAGCTTAACTTTGTACTCGCAGCCTGCTGAAGTGTAGATGTAATAAAAGGTGCTCTGGGTTTTGTTTTAACAGGTTTTTTTATAATTTCATCTATAGATATTTCTGAATTTTTGATTAGCTCATGTATTTTCATAGCTTCTTCATTCTTTAATAATGGTTGAGACTTTTTTCTGTTAAGTAAAAAGGGAATGCTTAAATCATCTTTATTAAGAATCATTGAAACTTCCCAAAACTCTTCTGGAATAAATTCTTGGATTAACCTTTCTCTTTCATCTAAAAGTCTCAAAGCAACAGATTGGACTCTTCCCGCAGAAAGACCTCTAGCAACTTTCTTCCACAGCAAAGGTGAAAGCTCGAAACCAATAACTTTGTCAAGAAACCTTCTTGCTCTGTAAGCTTTTACTAGATCTAAATCTATCTCTTTTGGATCCATAAAAGAATCTATGATGGCTGACTTTGTAATTTGATTAAATCTAACTCTTGAATACTCATATTTTTCAGGTCCAAGTGCCTCTTTGAGATGCCATGCTATAGCTTCTCCCTCTCGATCAAGGTCAGTTGCAAGATATATATGATCAACTCCTTTTGCAGATTTTTTTAATGACTTTATTACTTTTTCTTTCTCAGGAATTATTTGCCAATCAGCCTTCCATCCATTATCTGGATCAACACCCATTCTCCTAATTAGTCTATTTCTTTCATTAATAGTTTTGAGTTTAATTTTCTCTTCAGGTGATAACTCTTTCGGAATTGATGCTCTTTTAGCATTTGGCAAAGCTTTTTTTGGAAGATCTCTTATGTGCCCAACACTTGATTCAACAATATATTCTGATCCAAGATATTTTGAAATAGTCTTAGCTTTTGCAGGTGATTCTACTATTACTAGAGATTTAGCCATTATTAATATTTTTATTCCTTTTTTATGAATATCATTAATTGGGTAGTATTTGCAAGATAAATTTTTAAATTATTTTATTTGATTCAATTTATCAATAATTAATTTTAATTCGCTGATATCATCAATTTCATTCCAAATAAACTTAATATTCTTTTCTGTAAAAATTATTTCATTAATACTTTCTGAGACTTTTTCAATTTGCAAATTAATATTTACAAATCTATCAGAGTACTTAAATTTGACAGGAGAATACAACAATAATTTGCCTTTGTCTCTAACATAGTGTGCTTCTTTAAGTTCTGATTTATTTTTAATCTGATAGTAGACTTCATCTTTCTTATAATTTTTAAAGTCATTTGATCCATAAAGTGCAGAGGTAATGTTTGCGCCAAGCTTTCTGGCTTCCATTCTCAATTTAGATATTTTTTGCGATTTCTTTGATGGTATTGCTAGTGAGACAGAACCAATTAAAAAAAGTAATGCCAAAAAAAAGACAAGATACTCAATCATTTCAAATGCTCAAAATTTCTTGAATAATTTTTGGTCCTTTTATTACAAAACCAGTATATATTTGAACCAGTCCAGCTCCAGCATTAACTTTTTCATTAAAATCTTGTTTTGAGATTACTCCTCCAACACCAATTATTGGAATACTTTTTGACAGAGAGCTTATATATGATATTTTTTCAGTGCTCCTTTTCATTAATGGTGCTCCTGAAACTCCACCTTCAATTGATTTAAAATTATCTTGCAATAAATTTGATTTATCGATGGATGTATTAGTTGCAATAATTCCAGCTATAGATGAGTTATTAATTAACTTTAAAATATTTCTTACACTTTTGTTATTTTCATCAGGAGATATTTTGATAAAAATTGGTTTAGAAATATTTAAATCTTTTGATTTTGTGTCAATCTTTTCAATAAGTTCTTTTAAGTAGTCTTCTTTATGCAAATCCCTTAAATTTGGAGTATTTGGAGAAGAAATATTGATCGTTATATAGTCTGCATGCTCATGAACTTTCTCCAAGCAAATTAAATAATCTTTAATTCTCTTTTCACCTACTGATTTTTTATTAGCTCCTATATTTACACCAACAACTCCATCATATTTTCTTTTCTTTAAATTTTTAACAAGATAATCGACTCCTTTATTGTTAAACCCTAAGCTATTTATAATTGAGTTTTCTTTAAAATTTCTATGGACCCTGGGTTTATTATTACCTTGTTGAGAGACTGGGGTAACGGTTCCTACCTCCAAAAAACCAAAACCCAAGCTACCTAAGCAATCTATAAAATCACCATTTTTGTCCAACCCAGCTGCTGTACCAAGTCTGTTTTTAAATTTGATATTTGCAAATGTAATGATTTCATCTTTTGATATTTTTTTAAAAAAAATATTAAGTAAATTAATTTTATATAAAAAATTTAGAGAGTTTAATGAAATAGAATGTGCTGCTTCTGGTGGAAAAATCTTTATAACTTTAAGAAAAAAATTCAAATAATATCCTTGATTATTTCTTTGATCTTTTTGTTTATTGCTTTATCTTTCAATGCAAGCGCAATGGTAGCATGAACAAATCCTTCTTTACTACCACAATCAAATTTCTGACCATCATATATACATCCAAATACTTCTTCATCTTCAATTTGAAGTTTTATTGCGTTAGTTAATTGAATTTCATTAGATGAATCACATTTTACTTTTTTTAAATACTTAAATATTGATGGTGTGAAAACGTATCTGCCTAGTATTGCGATATCTGACGGTGCATTTTTTGCTAATGGTTTTTCAACCATATCACTTATTTGAATTATTTTATTACTTACTATTCCTGGTTTAATCACACCATAATTATGAATATTGGCTTTATCTACTTTATTTAATCCTATCACCGTGCTGTTTGTTTTTTTATTGAGCGATATTATTTGATTTAAACATGTTTTTTTTGATATAAATAAATCATCCGGCAGCAAAACCACAAAAGATTCATTCTTTATATATTTTTCAGCTTGCAATACTGCATCACCTAGACCTTTTTGGGATTTCTGATTAACATATTTAAAGGTTACTTTTTCGAATATCTTGGGATTAAGCTTTTCTATAAAATTATTCTTACCAGATTTGATGAGTCTAGATTCGATTTTTTTGTTCTTTTTAAAATGTTTTTCTATTGAATTTTTTTCATTGCTAGTTATGAATATAATTTCATTAATGCCTTCTTTTATTGCCTCCTCCACAGCATATTGAACAAGGGGTTTATCTATGATGGGTAGCATTTCTTTCGGCGTTGCTTTTGAAGCTGGAAGAAATCTAGTTCCAAGTCCTGCAACAGGCAGTACTGCTTTTTTAATAATCATTTACCTATTAAGCTTAAATTTATAAATTTACATATTATAGCAAAAGCAATTCCTGAAACTAATCCACCTAGATGTGCAAAGTTTGCAACTGAACCAAATCCAAATAGATCTAAAAGCCCCAAAAAACCTAGAAGCATCCAGATAATCATAAAAAGGTATAAAGCAGGTGGAATATCATATCTTTGATAAGGTGAATCCATTTCATTTATCATGCAATATCCTATTAAGCCGTAAATGACCCCTGAAAGACCTCCAAATAAAGTCGAACTTACCCAGTAAAACTGAAGAAAATTACTTGAAATTGAAGACAATAAAACAAGTGCTAAAAATAAAAATTTTCCATCAATTTTTTCAATTTGTTTACCAAGTATGTAAATCCACAAGGAATTAAAAGCAAGGTGAGCAATAGAAAAATGCAGAAACATTGGAGTTATTAATCGCCACCACTGATTTTGATTAAAAAATGTTTCATTAAATGTTGATATTGAAACATACCCAAGATTTGAAAAATTTATTTTTGTATATGTGAATGGCTCAATAACTGAAATAACTGAGCCAAAGTTAGAAATAACACTCAAAAGTGCTGCTAGAGTAATAATTGGAATATATATAGTACTAAATATTTTCAATTTAATTATTTGAAATATTTAAACTCCAGCCAAGTTTCTCTCTACAAGCTTCAAAAAAATCATTACTTTTTGGATGAACTAATTTTAAAGTTTTTTCCATTTTTGAAATTGAAATATCTTCTTCGTATGATAGATTTATGTCAGCTTGCCCATCAACACAAATTTTTGCTTCATCTGATGGTCCCTCAAATAATTTGATGTCAACCTTTTCATCAGATGAAATTACAAAGGGTCTTGAGGATAAGCTTTGAGGAAGCATTGGAAGAATTGTCCAAACGTCTAAACTTGGATGTATTATTGGTCCTCCTGCAGAGAGTGCGTATGCTGTAGATCCAGTTGGAGTTGCCACAATAAGTCCATCAGATCTTTGTTCGTAAACAATTTTATCATTCACGCTTAATCTATATCTCATCAATTGGGCGTATGAGCCTGAATGAATTACAATTTCGTTCAATCCAAATAAATGATTTTTACCAAATCTTGCAGAAACAAGATTTCTTTCCTCTATTATGAATTCATTATTAAAAATTTCATTTATTGCATGTTCAAAATTATCAACTGCAATATCAGTTAAAAAACCAACATTTCCCATATTGACTCCAAGAATAGGAACTTCATAATCCAAATATTGTCTTGCTGAGTTTAGCAGGGTTCCATCTCCACCAAAAACAATTATGAGATCGACTTTGTTAACAAAAGATCGCTTGTCTAGTTTTATAATTTTATCGTTCTCATAGTCCTGAGACTCTTCAATGAATAAATCCACCTTCTTCTCAGATAGAGACGTAATCATTGAATCAAAACTCTTAATATGAATATTTTGATTATTTTTCTTCTTTATGAAGATGCCAATATTTTTAAACATGTCAAAAATTATACTCTCTGTGTTGATTTTATATAAAAAACCTTCATATTTAATACTTTAAAAAAACTCGAAAAATTAAAATAAGTGCATATAATATTCGAGAAAACATTAAAATCCATAAAAATTATGAGTAATTTAAATAAATTTAGAGAAGAAACTAAGAAGTGGTTAGATGAGAATTGTCCTCCCTCTATGAGATCTGGGGCAGATCCAAGCATTCCTGTTGATGAAGTTTGGGGAGGTAGAAAAGCATCTTATAAGAATCCTGAGTCTAAATTATGGCTTGAAAGAATGGGTACTAAGGGTTGGACTATGCCCACAGTATCAAAAGAATACGGTGGTGGTGGTTTATCCAAAGATGAAGTCAAAATACTTAATGAGGAGATGTTCTTTATAGGTGCAAAACAACCATTGTTAAGCTTTGGAATATGGATGCTTGCTCCTGTTTTATTAGAGTACGGAACTGAAACTCAGAAAAAAGAGCACATCCCAAAAATAATCAAAGGTGAAATCAGGTGGTGCCAAGGTTATTCTGAACCAGGTTCGGGTTCTGACTTAGCTAGTTTAGCAACAAAGGCAGAGGATGTTGGTGACTCGTTCATGGTTAATGGCCAAAAAGTATGGACATCTTATGCTGATAAAGCAGATTGGATTTTTGCATTGGTTAGAACAGGTCCAAAAGAACCAAAGCATGATGGTATTAGTTTTTTATTAATAGACATGGAAACCAAAGGTGTTTCTACAAAACCAATTACCTTAATATCAGGCAAATCACCATTTTGTGAAACCTTTTTTGATAATGTTGAAGTTCCTAAAAGCAATTTAATAGGAGAGTTAAATGCTGGATGGACGATTGCAAAAAAACTGCTTCAGCATGAAAGAGCTTTTATCTCTAATTTTGGTCTTGCTGCTGGTATGGGTAGCAAAAGAGATATTGTTTCAATAGCCAAAAAACACTTAGGTGAAGATGCTGGAAGGATTGGCAACAGCTTTTTTAGATCAGAGATTGCTTCTCATAAAATAAAAGAGCACGCTTTTGGATTGACTTTAAAAAGAGCGGGTGACGAAGGTAGCAAAGCAAGTGCTACAGCTTCAATGTTTAAACTTTATGGAACTGAACACAACAAAAAAAGACATGAACTTATGGTAGCTGCTTCAGGTGTAGATGGTATTGCATGGGATGGTGATGAATTTGATAAAGAGGATAAAGACCTCACAAGGGCTTGGCTAAGAACTAAAGGGAATTCACTCGAGGGTGGAAGTTCTGAAGTTCAGCTCAATGTAATTTCAAAGAGAGTTTTAGGCCTACCAACTCAATAATTTCTTATGAAGTTAACTCTTAACGAAGAAGAGCAGTTTCTAAAAGATACTGCAAAAAATTTTGCACAAGAAAGATGTCCAGTTACTCATTTTAGATCCTTAAGAGATTCTAATGACCCACAACTATGGGATAAAGTAGTATGGGATGAAATGTCTAAACTTGGATGGCCAGGTATATTGATACCAGAAGAATATGGTGGCTCAAATTTTGGCATATCAGGTATTAGTGTAATACTTCAAGAGTGTGCAAAAACTCTCACACCCTCCCCTTTATTTGCAACTGGTGTAATTGGTGCATACTCAATAGCAAATTTTGGAAACGAAAGTCAAAAAAAGGAATATCTTCCAAAAATTGTAAGTGGTGAAATGACAACAGCTTTTGCAATTGATGAGTCAAGTCATCATAATCCAGCGGATACAGAAATGACTGCAGAATTTAGAAAAGATAGTGTAATTCTTAATGGAAAAAAAATATTTGTTGTAGATGGAGCAAGTGCAGACTTATTAATCGTACTTGCAAGAACATCTGGCAATAAAGGCGAAACAAGCGGCCTAACATTGTTTTTTGTAAATTCAAATTCCTCTGGTGTAGAGAAAATTAAACTTGATATGGCAGATTCTAGGAACTATGCAAACATAGTTTTTTCAGATGTCGAAATTAATAAAGAAGATATATTAGGAGATATTGAAACAGGTGGAGAAACATCAGAAAACATTCTAGATATTGCTAGAATTGCATTATCTGCTGAAATGTTAGGCAACTCTGAAGCAGCTTTTGAAACTACACTAGATTATTTGAAACAAAGAAAACAGTTTGGTGTCTTGATTGGTTCTTTCCAAGCACTTCAACATAGAGCTGCACAAATGTTTTGTGAACTAGAATTGACAAAATCTTCAGTTATGGCGGCAATGAGAGCTGCTGATGAGAATTCAAACGAACTTCAAAGACTCTCAAGTCTTGCTAAAACTGTTGCGGGAGAAACTTTACATCTTGTATCAAATGAAGCAGTTCAAATGCATGGTGGCATTGGAGTTACTGATGAATATGACATTGGTTTCTTTCTTAAAAGAGGAAGAGTAGCTGAACAGATATATGGAGGTATTAAATTTCATACTGAAAGATATGCAAATTTGTCTGGTTTTTAATTTCATAAAATGAAGAATTTTTTTTCGAACTTAAAGGGTGTTATCCATTTCATATTTATAATAATCGAACTCACTGTTGGTTTTACTACAATAACAATAGCTAATCTTCCAAGACCATTTGTGTCTCAAAAACTCAAAATTTCTTTAGCACGAATGTCCAATCATATTAGTGATTGGACGATATTGGGTTTCAAAGTCATCATGAACTTTTTTCATAACAATAAGATGGAAGTTATTTACGAAGATACCTTTGACAGAAATGACTGGTGTTTGGGACTTGCTAACCATCAATCATGGGCAGATATTCTCTTAATACTTTCTGCATCAAATTATATGATGCCAAATATTAGATTTTTCATGAAGAAAGAGCTCTCTTGGATACCATTTATATATTTAGCTAATAAAAATTTAAATATGCCCTTTGTTAATAGGCATTCAAAGAAACAGATCATTAAAAATCCAAACTTGAGGTTGCAGGACTATGAAAATACGATTAAATCATGCAAAAGATTAAAAAGAGCTCCTTCAACAATTTTTAGTTATGCAGAGGGAACAAGATTTACACCAGAAAAACATAAAGATCAAAATTCTTCATATAAGAACCTCCTCGAACCAAAAATAGGAGGTCTAGCAACTGCATTATCAGCATTACCAGAATCAAAGTATCTGATTGACTTTACTCTGGTTTATAAAACTGATCGAAGATCTGCTTGGGCGTTCTTGAAAGGAGATATGGCAGATGTAAAAATTCTGGTAAAAAAATTTAAAATCCCTGAAAGTCTGAAAAATAAGAGTTATTTAGATGACAATGAATATAGGATTGAATTTAAAAATTGGATTGAGGATATTTGGTGTCAAAAAGATAAGAGCATTGAATCTTTAAAATTCTAATTTTGAATTCGATATAGCCCATCCATTAGAGTCAACATATATCCAATACCCAGGAACAATATTAATTTCCTTTATTTTAAAAGGTACATTAATTTGTCCTGTCCCGATTGTCTTATCTGTTTTCTTTGGGAAAGTATTTTTCGCATACAAACCAATTTGAATATCCTTTATAACTTCAACATCTCTGATATATCCATCAACAACTATTCCACTCCATTGGTTTTCATATGCAATCTTAGCAATTTGATCTCCAACCATTGAACATAAATCTTTGCCAGTATGACTTATAAAGAGAACCTTTCCTTTTCCATTATTTTTTACAATATCTTTAACAACGCTATTTGAATGTTCACATTGAACAGTTTGAATTTCACCATAAAATTTTTCTATCCCACCATATGAATTATAGAATGAATCACCTATTTGGATTTTTTCATAAAACTCATCACAAATATCAGGAACGGTAAATTTCATAATATTCACTATTCTAATTCATTCTAAATTTAAAGTAAGTAATATAAAATAGATACAATTAATTATGGGAGAAAAAATGAAGTCGCAAATTTGTAAACTTTTAGATATTGAATTCCCTATGATTGCGTTTAGCCATTGTAGAGACGTCGTTGCAGCAGTTTCCAAGGCAGGAGGAATGGGTGTTTTAGGTGCGGTTGGTCTTTCTCCAGAAAAACTTGAAATCGAACTAAAATGGATAGATGAACATGTTGATGGAAAGCCATATGGTGTTGATGTACTGGTACCAAATTCATATGTTGGCAAGGGAGAAAATCTTTCAACAAGTGACTTGAGAGAAATGATACCTCAAGAGCATAGAGAATTTCGTGCAGATATTCTTGAGCAACATCATATTGATGCATCTGACCTTCGTAGTGGTGACGAGTCAGAAAAAACGGAAGAGAATTCCAATCAAGTTTTGGGTGCTGGTCTTGATGGAGCGAAAGAAGTTCTTGAGGTTGCTTTTTCTCATCCCATAAAACTTGTAGCAAATGCACTTGGGGTTCCTCCTAAATGGATGTTAGATATGGGTAAAGAGCACAATGTTCCTGTCGCTGCTCTTGTTGGGGCAAAACAACATGCTGTAAAGCAAGCTGAAGCAGGAGTTGATATTATAGTAGTTTCAGGCACTGAAGGCGGTGGGCACTGCGGAAGTGTTTCTACGATGGTTCTTGTTCCTGAGGTTAGAAGAGCTTTGAAGTCTTATGGTAATGTTCCTATTCTTGCGGCTGGTGGCATTTGCACAGGTGAACAAATGGCCGGAGTAATGGCAATGGGAGCAGACGGAGTATGGTGTGCCTCAGTATTTCTTCCAACAACTGAGGCAGAAACTTCAGACAATATCAAAGAAAAGCTTGTAGCAGCATCTTCAAGTCATACTGTCAGATCAAAAAGTAGGACTGGAAAACACTCCAGACAACTTTCATCACCTTGGGTAGAGGCATGGGAAGACAAAGATGCACCAGAACCCCTTCCTATGCCATTACAAACAATGGTAAGTGAACCAGCTCTGAAAAAAGTTGCAGACCAAGCTGCTATTGGACATGAAGGAGCAAAACAACTTGAAACATACTGGGTTGGACAAGGTATTGGGTTAGTAAATGAGTCGATTACTGCTGGACAAACCGTTCAAAAGTTTAAAGAAGAATTCATTGATTCTTATGAAAGAATAAATAAATTTTTGTCAGATTAAATAAAATTTGTTGCTAAAAATCTTTAAAAATCTAATTATTTTATTTATTGGTGTTCTACTAATAATAATCAGTTATGCGCTCTTAAATTATTTCAAACCATTCGAAAGAATTAATACAAACATGTCTTTATATGATGAAGTTCAAACCATGATCATTGATAATCAAAAATTTAGAGATTTAAATAAAAATAATAGTTTAGACATCTATGAGGATCATAGATTGGATGCTGAAACTAGAAGTGAGGATCTTTTGAATCATATGACAATTGATGAAAAGATTGGTCAAATGTTTCATCCTCCTTTTATCCTTAAACCAGATTTTTTTATGATGCTTTACGAGATTGCTATTAGAGGTAACAAACTAACAGAGACACAGATAGTTGATGATCACATTACTCATTTTAATCTTTATGGGAATCCAAGTCCTTTTGAATTAGGTGTAAAAATAAATCACTTACAAAAAATCGCTTCAAAAACAAGATTAGGTATACCAATAACAATAAGTTCTGACCCAATTCATGAAGTTCCAAAAGGTGGAGGTGTTGCTTCATTTTCAGTTGATGGATTTTCTAAATGGCCTTCACAATTAGGTTTTGCTGCATCAAAAGATACTAAATTGGTTAAAAAATTTGCTGAAATTGTAAGAGAGGAATATCTAGCGGTTGGAATCAGAACTGCGCTTCATCCAATGTCAGATTTAGCTACAGACCCAAGATGGGCAAGAAACTTTGGTACTTTTGGTTCTAACGCAAAATTATCAAGCGATATGACAATTGCTTATATGAATGGCTTTCAAGGTAATAAAATAAATAACAAAAGTGTTTTGACAATGGTAAAACACTTCCCTGGAGGTGGTCCACAAGAAAATGGTTTAGATGCTCATCTATATAGTGGACGAAATCAAATATATCCCGGTAACAATTTTGATTATCACTTAAAACCTTTTGAAGACGCAATTAAAAATAATTTAAAGGTCATAATGCCCTATTATGGCATTCCTGTCGGACAAACTAATGAAGATGTAGCTATGGCATATAACAAATACATTCTTACTGATTTATTGAGAAATGAGCTTGGTTACAGTGGAGTTATTTGTTCTGACTGGGGCATAATCACTGGCAGACATTGGGGTGTTGATAATCTTTCCATCAAAAAAAGATATGAAAAATCAATAGCTGCTGGAATTGATCAATATGGTGGCGAAACTGACACCTCTTTCATTAAAAGTTTGTTCAGTGAGAATAAAATTTCTGAAAAAAGAATTAACGAGTCAGTAAAAAGAATATTAATAAATAAATTTAAATTAGGTTTATTTGATGATCCATATATTGATGAGTCTGAAATTCAAAATACTGTGAATACTAAATCTAATATTGAGGCAGGAATTGAGGCACAAAGAAAGTCTATTGTTTTGTTAAAAAATAATGGAGTGTTGCCTTTAAAAAAAGATACAAAAATATTTATTGACGGTCTTGATAAAGAAATTGGAAATGAGTTTGGAACATTGGTAGAAAGCATTGAAGATGCTGATGTTGTTATTATGTATATTCATACTGTTTTTAATGGTAATCAAGAATCGGGTTTGAATAGAGTTTTTGATAATTTTCTTAGCACTTTATTCCCAGATGGAAATTTAGATTTAAATAATGAGATAGTTAATAAGGTCAAAAACTTTTCAAAAGAAAAAGATTTAATAGTCGTTGTTGATTTAAATAGGCCAGTCATTTTGGAAAGTATTAAACATAAAACTTCAGGTCTTATAGGAACCTTTGGAGTTCAAGATAGAGTAATGTATGAGGGTCTTTTTGGAATTTTTAATCCCTCTGGAAAATTACCCTTTGAAATACCATCTTCGATGGAATCTGTTCTAAATCAAAAAGAAGACTTACCAGACGATACAATAAATCCAACTTATAAATATGGATATGGAATAAGTTACTAAATTGCTTCGTTTCTTGGTTTAAATTCAAGCACAGTGGCATTAATACAATATCTTGGTAACCCATTTGGACCATCATCAAAAACGTGCCCCAAGTGAATATCTGAAGAAATTGATCGAATCTCTGTTCTTCTCATGCCATAACTATTATCTGGAAGTTCATAGACAGAATCCTCAACAGGCTTTGTAAATGAAAGCCATCCAGATCTTGAAACAAACCTATCTCTAGTATCAAATAAGGGCATACCACTCAATTTATCAATAAAAACACCATCAGGTGTGTTTTTAAAAATCTCGTACTCTTTACAAAAACGTGCATCTGTTCCTTTATTAAATGCAACGTTAAATGCTTCAGAATCTCCCAATTTAAATTTACCTAATAATTCATAAAAATATTTATGATCAATGTATCCTTGATGTGCAAAAACTTCTTTTCCATTTTTCAAAAAAATTATAGATGGTGTAGCCCATGTAGGGGAAAAAACTTGAAGACCATGCAGTTGATCTGATGTTCTGTATGAAATAGGTATGCTGCCTTTATATTCATCAGTTACATTTAATTTTAATTTTTCACAATAAGGACAATAATTTTGTGAATCTAAAACTAATATTTGTTTTCCTTTACTCAAAGACTCATTATTTAACAAAGTTTTGTTAGCATCATTAAAAACTATACCTGTTGATAAATCTGGGCAGTAACCATTTGGATTTTTCTTTAGATAGTCCTGATGATAATCTTCAGCAAAGTAAAAATTATCTAAAGGTTCTATTTTTGTCCTTACTTTTCCATATCCTGCATTTATTAAAAGTTCTTGATATTCTTCCATAATTTCTATTGCAAGTTGTCTTTGCCTTTCATTAGAAAAAAGAATGGTGGATCGATATTGGGTTCCAATATCATTGCCCTGTCTATTTAATTGTGTTGGATCATGTGTTTCAAAAAAATGTTTTAAAATTTTCTCAAGATTAATAGCATTAGAGTTAAATGTAATTTTTACAACTTCAGCAAAATTATTATCGTTAAATTTATTTTTTAACTGAATTATTGATCTGTAATTTGGATTGATACCATAGCCATTAGCATATCCTGATTGTGCATCTATAACACCATCAAGGGACTCGTAACCTTTTTCGGCACCCCAGAAACAACCTGAACCAAGATATATAGTATCAATATGAGTTGTCTTATTAGCTTCTAAATTTGGAGATATAAATATAAAAAATAATAAAAGAAAATTTGTAATTTTAACTATTGGTTTCATATTTAAAGCTTTTACTTTTTATAAATGCTGGTCTTGAGAATAAATTATCAGACCATTTTTTTATATTTGGTTTAAATGCTTGCTCTATTCCAAGAGCTTCAGCAAGATTTATAGCATAACTCACGCATATATCTGCAAGAGTAAAGCGATTTGAACACAAATACTCTTTATTATTTAAGGACGTTTCCAGTAGTTTCAACCTAGATACAAACCATCTACTGTACCCATCAATTGCAGCATCCGCTACTCCAGGTTCTTGAAACTTGTACCTTAGTACGACAGTTTGAGGAAAAGTTAAGGTAGCATCAGAGTGATATAACCAATTTAAATAAAGTGGGTAATCATCTTCATCTGGCAAAACTTGTAAATCAGATGGGCCATATTTCTCAACAAGGTATTGAGAAATTGCAACTGACTCAGTCATTTTTATATTTCCGTCTATCATATACGGAACAGTTCCAAGTATATTTACGTCTAAGTATTCTTTCATAAAGACTCTTGGAGGAAATGGCATCATTATTAGTTCATAATCTAAGCCCATTTCTTCTGCTGTCCAAATAGGTCTTATAGCTCTAGAATTCTCAGTGCCGTAAATTTTTATCATATTAAAATTTATTTATTTCCAACATTTTACATCTTATTAATGGTAATATTAATGATATTATATTACCATAAGTATCCATATAAAATTTATATTATGAAAAAAGAAAATATTTCACCAAAAATCATAACTAATCTAGACACTAAATCAGATCAATATCAAAAAAATAAAGATATGATGCTAGAAAAGCTTTCATTTTTAGATGGTCTTTTAGATTTAGCAGAAATAGGTGGTGGCATGCACCATCATGAGCGCTTAGCGAAAAGAGGAAAAATGCCCGTAAGGCAAAGAGTCCTCAACGTTCTTGATCAAGATAGTCCATTTCTTGAAATTCAACCTTTCGCAGCATACGGAACAACAAACTATCATGTGGGAGGTGGTTGTGTATCAGGAGTTGGAATAATTTCAGGTGTAGAGTGCGTAATATTTGCAAATGATCCAACTGTAAAAGCAGGTGCAATGACAGTATATGTTGGTGAAAAATGGAAACGAGCAAAAGAGATTGCAAGAGAGAATAAAATCCCATTCATAAGTTTTGTTGAATCTGCTGGTGGCGATCTCAGTGTGGGGAATAGTAGCGGTGACTCTCCTCCAATTGCTCCTAGTATTCAACAAGGTCATTTTGCCTCAACTGGTAGATTTTTTTATGAAATGACAGAATTATCAAAATTGAGAATACCTGTAATATCAGTAGTTTTTGGTTCATCAACCGCTGGAGGTGCATACCAACCCGGAATGTCAGACTATAATATTTTTATAAAAGATCAATCAAAAGCCTTTCTAGCAGGGCCACCACTTGTCAAAATGGCTACTGGAGAAGAATCTGACGATGAAACATTAGGAGGTGCTCAAATGCATTCAGAGGTTTCTGGTCTTTCAGATTATTTAGCAGAAGATGAGATGGATGCACTTAGAATTTGTAGAGAAGTCGTATCTCATTTGAACTGGTCCAAAAAGGGTCCCAAGCCAAACATGAAATCTATCGAGCCTACATATGATAAAGATGAATTACTTGGTATTCTAAGTGAAGATCTTAAATCTGCTGTAGACATAAAAGAAATAATTGCAAGGTTTGTTGATGAATCCAGATTTGAAGAATTTAAGCCTCTTTATGGATCGTCTTTAGTTTGTGGCTGGGCCTCTGTTCACGGATATCAAATCGGTATTATTGGAAATAATGGTCCTATTTATCCAGAGTCAGCTGAAAAAGGCGCTAGTTTTATTCAACTTTGTAACAAAAGAGACATACCACTTATATTTTTACATAATGTCACTGGTTTTCTTGTTGGTAAGGATTTTGAAAGGCAAGGTATTATTAAAAAAGGATCTCAGCTTATAAATGCTGTATCTAATTCAATGGTCCCACATATTACATTTATCGTAGGAGCTTCATATGGTGCAGGGACTTATGCCATGTCAGGAAAGGCTTTTAATAATAGATTTACTTTTTTGTGGCCTACAGCGAAGATTGCAGTTATGGGTCCTGAGCAAATGGCAGGAGTTATGTCCATTGTTAGAAAAGCTAAAGCTAAAAGAGATGGCAAGAAATTTGATGAGAAGGCAGATGAGCAGCTTAAAGCTATGGTAATTGAATATCTTGAAAATTTATCTCATGGTCTTGTTGCAAGCAGTATGCTTACAGATGATGGAATTATTGATCCAAGAGATACTCGAGATGTAATTGGATTTTGCCTATCAATAGTTTGTAATAATGTTATTGAAGGAGCAAAAGAATATGGGGTATTCAGATTATGATCTTCAATTCATTATTAATTGCGAACAGAGGTGAAATTGCCTGCAGAATTATTAAAACTGCAAGAGAAATGGGTATAAGATCTATTGCTGTATATGTTGATGCAGACAGAGATGCCCTTTTTGTTAATCAGGCTGATGAATCAATTAGATTAGAGGACGGAGGATATCTTGATATAAATCAAATAATAATGGCTGCAAAGATGTCTGGCGCACAAGCCATTCATCCAGGTTATGGATTTTTATCAGAAAATGCTTCTTTTGCGAGGAAGGTAAAGAAAGAAAAAATAATATGGGTTGGTCCATCTCCAAATGTTATTTCTGTAATGGGAGATAAATTAAAAGCAAAAGAGTTAGCAATTCAAGCAGATGTCCCTACTCTTCCTATGACATCTAAGCCAAATGAAGCAAAAAAAATAGGCTATCCACTCCTTATAAAAGCTGCCGCTGGTGGTGGTGGGAAAGGAATGAGAATTGTTTATAAGGAAAGGGATCTTAAAGGGTCAATTCAAAGCGCTCAAAGAGAAGCTAAAAGTGGGTTTAACGATGAGAGAATTTTTATCGAGAGATATGTAGAAAAATCAAGACATGTAGAAATTCAAATATTAGGAGACTCATTAGGAAATATAATTCATTTAGGAGAAAGAGAATGCTCAATTCAACGAAGACATCAAAAAATAATAGAGGAATCTCCATCTCCAAGAATTTCTGAAGAAGTAAGAAATAAAATGGGTGAAGCAGCAGTAAAACTTGCTAAAAAAATTAAATATGAATCAGCTGGCACTGTAGAATTTCTCTTTAATGATCAGACAGAGGAATTTTGGTTTTTAGAAGTTAATACAAGGCTTCAAGTTGAACATCCTGTTACTGAGGAAGTTACAGGAATAGACCTTGTTAACGAACAACTTAAAATAGCTAGAGGTGAACCTCTTGAGTACGCACAAGAAGATGTTGAGTGGAATGGTTCATCAATTGAAGCAAGATTATATGCAGAGGATCCTGATAATGATTTCCTTCCCGAGATTGGAACTCTCATTGCATTTGAAAAAAATGTCTCTGCTGAGGCTAGATGGGATACTGGGGTTAAAACTGGTACAGTCGTTGGAACTGATTTTGATCCAATGCTTGCGAAAGTAATTTCATATGCTCCAAATAGAACCGATGCAGCAAGTAAATTAGCAAAAGCGCTTCAATCCGCTCATATTGGAGGCGTGAAAACCAACAGAGACTTTCTAATAAATTGTCTCCAGTCGAAAGAGTTCATTGATGGGGATACTACATCAGATTTTATCGAAAAAGTGAATCCAAGTAGAAAGCTTGAAATTGATGAGTCACAAATAGAACATGTAACAACTATTGCAGCTATGTGGATTCAAGAACAAAATAGAAACAATTCTAATGTTGCTAACTTTATGCCATCTGGCTGGACTAATGGCAGGCTTCCAAATCAAAAGATTGCTTTTGAATATGATAATAAAGAATTTATTGTTGAATATAAAAAAAATAGAAATGGGAAATTTATATTTGCTTCATGCAAAGATGCATTTATATTCGCTTGCGACAAAGTTGGAATAGATATGATTTTTGAAGGTAAAAGAAATTATTCCCGAGTTACAGCTACAGAAGATAAGATTTTAGTTCATATGCCTTTTGGTGATGTAATGCTCGGGTTAAAATCAAGATTTAAAATCCCTGGTATAGAAACTACTGTTGGTGGTCTTACTGCACCAATGCCAGGAAAAGTTATTGATCTTAAAGTAAAAAAAGGAAAAATGGTCAAAGCTGGAGATACCTTAGTTATTTTAGAAGCAATGAAAATGGAACATTCTATAAAAGCATCTGAAGACGGCAAAGTAACGGAATTGTATATTTCAATTAATGATCAGGTAGAAAATGGCGCTTTATTAATGGTCGTTAAGTAATTTTTGAATGCACAATATCAAATACAAAATAAATTCTTTTGAAAATAAAAATCCAAAATTATTTACAAAAAGGCATCATGAAATTGCAGAGGCTCTTGAAAGGCTTTTAGAAAAAGGTGTGCCAGAACTTACAATGTCTCAGATTGCAAAAAGACTTAAAATTTCTTTAAGAACTTTATACGAAATAGCGCCAAGTAGAGACAAGCTAATATTAATGACAATGGATAATATCCTTAAAAAATTAGGTAAATTTGCTATGGATTCTGTTTCTGATATTGATTCACCAATAAAAAAATTAGAAAAATATCTTTTCATAGTTAATCAAGCCGTTGGTCCAAAATTTGATACATTTTTAAAAGATATTGAAAAAATTAATGGATCAAAGAAAATGGCAGACTATCATGAAAATTTCATTAAAAATATCATTAAAAGGCTACTTCAAGAAGCTATCCAAAAAAATGAAATAAAAAAAATTGATGTTAAGGCTTTTTCTATTCTTTTAGGAGGTATTGGAAGAGAATTTTTTAAAGAAAAGAATAAGAATTCAATTGACTTAACACCAGAAAAATCTGCTAACTCAATAACTAGAATTATTTTAAATGGTATCAAACTATAATCTTATGAATAAAGAATTTATAAAAATTGCAAACTGCAGTGGGTTTTATGGTGATAAGTTATCTGCTGCAAAAGATCTTGTTGAGGGTGGTCCTATTGACGTTTTAACTGGAGATTACCTCGCAGAATTGACAATGGCGATTCTTTTTAGTCAAAAAATGCAAAGAGGTGAGGATAAAGGATACGTCGGGACCTTCCTAAAACAAATTAATGACATAGCAAAGTCCTGTAAAGAAAAAAATATTAAAATTGTTAGTAATGCTGGCGGCTTAAATCCAAAATCAATGGCTGATGAAATTGAAAAAATTTTAAAGGATCAATCTGTAGATATGAAAGTAGCTTATATTGATGGTGATGATTTAATGTCAAGAATCCCTGATCTAACTGAATCTGGTGAAACATTTAAAAATATTGATAAGAATGTGAAACTTGATGATTCTGGTCATTCGCCATTGACGGCCAATGCATATCTTGGAGCATGGGGTATTAAAGAAGCATTAGATAATGGCGCTGATATTGTTGTATGCCCAAGGGTCACTGACGCTGCAGTAGTGATTGGCCCAGCTGCATGGAAATTTAATTGGGCCAGAGACAATTACGATGCATTAGCAGGTGCTTTAGCTGCTGGTCATATTATTGAATGTGGGTGTCAAGCCACAGGTGGAAATTATGCTTTCTTCAAAGAGGTTAAAAGCTTTGATAATGTTGGCTATCCAATTACTGAAATTTATGAAGATGGAAGTTTTTACATCACAAAACATCAAAATACCGGGGGTCTTGTATCTAAAGGGACAGTTACTGCTCAGCTTTTGTACGAAATTAGTTCTCCTGCATATGTAAATCCAGATGTGATAGCTCATTTCGATACTTTAAAAATTGAAGAAATTGAAGAGGATAAAGTATTTGTGTCAGGCTGCAGAGGAAGCTCTCCACCAAAAAAACACAAAGTCTGTATTAATCTTGCAAGTGGTTTCAGAAATGGAATGGAAGTTATTCTGACAGGTTTAGATATTGAAGATAAGGCTAAAGTATTTACTGATGCATTGTTTAATTCAGTAGGAGGGAAAGATCAGTTTGATGAAGTTTCAATTCAATTACATAGAACGGACAAAGAAAATCCATCAACCAATGAAGAAGCAATGGCTTCCCTTTTAATTTCAGTAAAATCTAAAGATCAAAATTTAGTTGGAAGACTGTTCAGTGCAAAAATAATTGAATTGGCTCTAGCTAACATCCCTGGTTTCTTTGCACAGGGAGGTGTTAAATCTAGTGGCCCAGTTGTCCTATATTGGCCAGCTCTTGTAGACAGTAAGTACATTAAAGAAAAGGTGCATATTGATGGGAAAGAGATAGAGGTTTTACCAACAAGCCAATTAGAATTAGATGAAATTTATTATCAGAAAGAGCCAATTAAAGTTAAAAAAATAAAGATAGAAGACGAAAGAGATATATATTTTGGTGATATATATGGAACAAGGTCTGGTGATAAAGGTGGTTGTGCAAATCTTGGAATTTGGGCAAAAAACTCAAATGCATTTGGGTTTCTTCATAATTTTTTAACAGTAGAAAAACTAAAAGAACTTCTACCAGACTTGAAAGACTTTAAAATCGAAAGGTATGAACTATCAAACATAAATTCATTAAATTTTTATATACACGACATACTTCAAGATGGTGTATCCTCTAATGATAGAAAAGATGCTCAGGCAAAATCTTTAGGTGAGTATCTAAGAGCGAAAAAAATAAAAGTTCCACAAAGTATTATTGGAGAATTGTAAGATGACTAAATTATCTTTAGAGGGTTTAAAATTTTCAGCAACTGAACTTGAAATTGAAAATAATATTATGAGAATTACCCTCAATAGGCCTGAGAAAAAAAATGCTTTGAACAACGTCATGATGAATGAAATTAATTATGCATTAGCATACGCAAAACAGGAAAAGACTATAAGAGTGGTGGTATTTGCAGCTAAAGGAGATATCTTTTGTGCTGGAGCAGATTTATCTAGAACTAAATCTGAATCAAACGTACCAAAGCTAGATAATGCTGATGATATCAGCCTATCCATAAGACATTTATACAAGCCTGTCATTTGTAAAATTCAAGGTCCTGTTCTTGCAGGTGCGCTTTTGATTGTTTCAAATTCAACTCATGCAATTGCAGTAGATGAAGCCACATTTTCAGCTCCCGAGATTCATAGAGGATTATGGCCCTTTATGGTAATGGCAGGTTTATTTAGAATAATGCCAAAAAGAGCAGGATTAGATTTTATAATGAGAGGTAAGCCAATTGATTCAAAAAAAGCTCAGGAATGGGGTTTGATAAATGAATCTGTAAAAAATGAAGAACTTAATCAAAGAGTTGATAAACTTGCTGATGAACTTGCAAGTTTGGCACCTGAAACAATGCAATTTGGACTTGAAGCATACGAGAAGCAGGATTCAAAAAGCTTTGATGAAGCACTTCCATATTTAAAAGAGCAAATAACTAAATGCTTTGAAGGTAAAAATGCAAAAGAAGGAATAACTGCATTTCTTGAAAAAAGAAAGCCAAATTGGGATTAGATTGGAGATTATATGGATTTAAATTTTGGAACAGAATACAAAGATTTTACGAGTGAAGTAAAAGATTTTTGTAAAAAATATTCAGGAATTCACTTCTCTGATTCATCTAAAGTACCTTTATCTGGATCATATAAGTCTGGTGAAATACAAATGAAAAGATCGGATTGGCAAAAGATCTTAATAGAAAAAGGCTATTTTGCAAGATCAATTCCAAAAGAATATGGCGGTTATGGTGGCGAAAGTGACATTATAAAAAGTAGAATAATTGCCGAAGAGTTTGCAAAAGCAAAAATACCTCCACCAATGGGTGGTCAAGGAATAGATATGCTTGTTCCTACACTTTTAGAATTAGGAACTAGAGAACAAAAAGAAAAATATATTAAACCTACCCTGCTTGGTGAAATTATATGGTGTCAGGGATATTCAGAACCAAATGCTGGCAGTGATCTTGCAAGTCTTCAAACTAAAGGAGAATTAATTAAAGGGAACTGGGTAATTAATGGTCAAAAAATTTGGACGAGTACTGCTCAATACTCACAAATGATGTTTTGCTTAGTAAGAACCGAACCTGAAGCAACAAAACATGCTGGCATAAGTTATTTGTTAATTCCAATGGATACTCCGGGAATTGAAATTAGGCCATTAGTAGACATGACTCTTAATGCTGGATTCAATGAAGTATTTTTTACAGATGTAACAATTCCAGAGGAAAACATTGTTGGAAAAAGAGGAGAAGGATGGTCCGTTGCAAACGCAACATTAGGCCATGAGAGAGGTTCTTTGTCTGATCCTAATGCAATGATGAATAGATTAAATTCACTTATAGAAAGAATGAAGCAAGAAACTATAAATGGTGAAAAAGTAATTGATAATCCAATTTACAGGGACAAACTAATGAAAATTCAAGGTAAGGTTATTGCATTTCAATCTAATTCACTTCGCGTTTTGTCTGCGAAACTTAATAAAAATCAAGATGTAAAAATTGCTGGAATGATTCAAAAGCTTGTTGGCACAGAACTAAGACACGAGCTTGAGGGTTTTGCAATAGATATTATGGGTGAATTGGGAACACTATATGAGAATAGTCCTAATTTGAGGGACGGTGGCTCATGGCAAGTTGCATATATGTATTTTCTTGGATTGATAATTGGTGGAGGAACCAGCCAAATACAAAAAAATATTATTTCTGAAAGAGGTCTTGGTATGCCAAAAGAACCTAAGGTTCAACAAGGATCATAGTATGTACTTTGGTTTGTCAGATGATCAGATTTTTTTTCAAGATAACGTAAAAAAGTTTCTTGAGGATAATGCTCCTTTGGATGTTATAAAAAAAATTGCGAATAATGAAGATAAATTAAGCAAAGATGATTTACATAGAGGCATAATAAATTTGGGAATAAATAATTTGTTAGTTCCTGAGATAAATGGTGGCCTTGGGTTAGATTTGCTATTTGCCTCTGCGGTTGCACAAAGTCTGGGAGAAGGAATAGCTACTGTGCCATTTATTGGTTCTTATGTTATGGCGCCAATTTCACTCTGTTATGGTGCAAGTGACGAACAAAAAAAAGTTTATCTAGAATTAATGGCGGATAATAAAATTAATTTTTGTGTTGGCTTCTCAGAATTCTTTGGATCAAGAGATAATTCAGAAATCACGATATCAGACAACTTAATAAATGGTAAAACTACATTTGTAATTGATAATGACTATGCGACACATGCAATGATATCTGATAAAAATGGTCAAATTGGAGTTGTTTCTTTAGACTCATCTGGGATAAAAATTATTGACTTAGTAACAGTTGATAAGACTAGGACATTTAAAGAAATGCATTTTAAAGATACAGAAATAGATATACTTTGTAAGAGCATTAATTCAAAGGAAGCTATTTATAAAGCAATGAATGCTGGACGAATAGTCGCTGCAGCAGATTCACTGGGTGCATCGCAGGCAATGATTGATAGAGCAGTGGCGTATTCAAAAGAAAGAAAACAATTTAATAGAGTCATTGGTTCTTTTCAAGCAGTAAAACATATGTGTGCAGAAATAGTTTCTGAATTAGAGCCATGTTATTCATTAATTTGGCATGCAGCTCATTCTTTTGATACCAATGAAAAAAATCAGTCATTAATGGCTTGTCATGCAAAATCTCATACTTCAGATATTTCAAAGAAAGTATCTAAAATAGCAACTGAAGTTCATGGAGGAATGGGATTTACCGATTTATTAGGCTTACACTATTGGTTCAAGAGAATTGGTTTAAATAGGCATTTGTTAGGATCTCCTGAAATTTTAAGAGAAGAAGCTGCTAAAGCTCAAGGCTTATAAGTTTGATAGTGAAATTTAAAATTTTAATACTTTTTTTATTATGTGCTTTTGTAATTGCGGAAGATTACAAGAACATTGAACTTAGCGAATCCAAAAAGAAATTAAGCAATGAAATTTTTAAAAAGCTTGAAAAAGAACATTACATAAAAAAAATTAATAAAGAAGAGTTTAATGAAAAATATATAAATGCAATATTTGATAGGTTAGATAAAAATAAAAATTATTTTACAAAAAATGAGGTTAGTGAATTTATTAAAGAATCCAAAAAAGACAATGAAAATATTTTTGATATTCTCCTTGCCTACAAAATCATAAATCTTTACTTTAAAAAGTTAATTGAATTTTCTGAACTTCAAATTACTATGATTGAGCAAGATGAGTTTGATTTTAAAACTGAAGAATATTTAGATATATTTTATGAGGATAATGAATGGTTATCTGACTTTTCTGAAATACAGAATCTTTGGAGATTAGAAACTAAGAATGATCTTTTAATTGCAAAAATATCAGATTCTTCAAGTCCAGATTATAAAAAAGACCTAGTTAAAAGATATAAAAATAGGATAAGGAGAATTACTCAACAAAAAGAAGAAGATATTTTCTCATTAGCAATAAACATCTTAACAAATCAATTTGATCCACATTCGTCTTATTTATCACCAAGGTCTGCTGAGGATTTTGATGTAAATATGAGCTTGAAACTAAGTGGGATTGGAGCTCTATTAGGTGTTGAGGATGATTATACAAAAATTATAAATTTAGTTCCTGGAGGTCCAGCTGAGAAGTCTGGAAAAATTAATCCTGAAGATAGGATCTCAAAAATAAGACAGAAAAATTCTGACAATTTTGTCGATGTAGTTGGATGGAGGATAGATGAAGTTGTTGATCTAATCAGAGGAGAAGCAGGAACTGAGGTAGAAATCGAATTTATTTCATTCAAAGAGGATCTAAATTCAAGAAAAATAGTAACTCTTAAGAGAGAAGAAATTAAGTTAGAAGATCGAGCGGCTAAATCAGAAATATTAGATTTTAATAAAAGTAAAATAGGTATTATTGATCTACCGTCTTTTTACATCGATTTTGATGAGTATCAAAAAAGAAATAAGGATTATAGAAGCAGTAGTAAAGATATTAAAAATATACTTAATAATTTTAATGATCTTGAAGTAGATGCAGTAATTCTTGACTTGAGGAACAATGGAGGTGGAGCCTTAATTGAAGCTAACAAAATAATTGGTCTATTTGTTTCCTCAGGCCCTACTGTTCAAGTAAAACAAAGTAAAGGCTATATCCAACCATATGGTGATACACGAGCAGTTCAAATATGGAAAAGACCAGTTTTAGTATTAGTAAATCGTTATTCTGCTTCAGCATCTGAGATTGTTGCAGGCGCAATACAAGATTACAGAAGAGGAATTGTTGTAGGACAGAGAACTTTTGGAAAAGGAACTGTTCAAAGCTTAGAGAATCTTACTGAAGGTCAACTAAAAGTTACTGAATCAAAATATTACAGAATAAATGGGATGAGTACTCAAAATAGAGGAGTTATTCCAGATATAGAGTTACCAGCAACTTGGGATATTGATTCTGTAGGTGAAAGCTCATATCCAACTGCCCTTGAGTGGGATCAAATAAGGCCATATAGGCACAGAAAATTTGAATTGAGTCCAGATGTTATCGAAAATGTCCTTAGTCAACATGAAATAAGATTAATTGATGAACCAAACTTAAACTATTTAAAACAAGTAAGAAAAAGATATGACCTTAATAAAAATAAAAAAGTGTTAAGCCTTGATATTGAGGAAAGAAAAATTCAAAAAGATTTAAGAAAGATTTGGCTATTGAATATAGAAAATCAGAGACGGAGTGCAATTGGTATGAGCGTTTTTGCAAGTTATGAAGAGATGGAAGATTTTAATGACAGAGATACTGACTATAATAATAATTCGATAGATCTTGAAAGTGACTATCAGTTAATTGAATCAACTAAAATTATTGATGACTTTTTAAAATTTTCAAATAAAAAATTAATATCGGTTGTTGAATGAAAATAGTATCTTTTAATATAAATAGTATTCGTGCAAGGCCACATCAAATAGAGCATTTAAGGGACTCTATTGATCCAGATATAATTGGACTTCAAGAAACAAAAGTTAATGATCCTGATTTCCCAATAGAGATGATTAATGAAATCGGATATCACGCTGAGTATTGGGGACAAAAAGGTCACTATGGTGTGGCGATTCTAAGCAAAGTAAAGCCATTAAATACTGTAAAGGGATTTATTGATGATAGTGAAGAGGACCAAAAAAGATTTATTCAATCGACTCATAAGTTGGGATCTCAGGAAATAGTAATAATGAATGGATACTTTCCGCAAGGTGAAAATATCAATCATGAAACAAAGTTTCCAAAAAAAATTAAGTTTTATGATGATCTTGAAAAACATATTTCTGAAGTTAAAAAACACTCAAAAAATCTAATTGTAATGGGTGACTTTAATGTATCTCCGGAGGATATTGATATTGGAATTGGCGAGCAGAATGCAAAAAGATGGCTAAGAGATGGTAAAACTTCATTTCAGCCTCAAGAAAGAGAAATGTGGAACAAAATTAAAGATTTGGGGTTTGTAGATACATGGAGAGTTATAAATCAAAACGAATCCTCAATTTATTCTTGGTTTGACTATAGATCAAGAATGTTTGATCAAGATCCTAAAAGAGGTCTCAGAATAGATCATATTTTGCTTTCAGAGAATCTTAAAAGCACCATTAATAAAGTTGGCATAGACTATCAGGCTAGAGCAATGGAAAAACCGTCTGATCATTGTCCTATATGGCTGGAGATTAATGAGTGAAATAGAGTTTAGGACTCCAAATTCAAAAAATGAATTTTTAGAATATGACTTATTTCGTTGGAGGCTTTTAAGAAAACCTATAGGTAAAACAATTGAATCTTTAAAAGATGATTTTGAAGATTTAAGTTTTCATTTAATTGGAATTAAAGATAATCAAATTATTGCTTGTGGCAGACTTCACTTTAATTCTAAAACTGAGGCTCAAATAAGGTATATGGCTGTTGAAAAAAATTTTCAAAGAAATGGGATTGGAAGAAAAATTCTAAAAATTTTAGAAAAAGAAGCAAAAAATAAAGACGCTAAAAAAATAGTCTTAAATGCTAGAGATCATGCAATTAATTTTTATAAATCAACAAAGTACAAAGCTGTAGGAAAATATACTGGTTCAGATACCGGAATTCCACATACAACAATGGAAAAAAAAATTTAACTACCTTCTTTCTTGGAAGAAACTTTTAAGTAAATCAGAGCTCTCTTTTTGCATCAATCCATACTCATATTCAACTCTATGATTGTGATGTTTTGCATCTAAAAATTTATCAATTGAAATAATACAACCTGTTTTTGGTTCTAAAGTTGAAAAGATGATGGACTTCAATCTTGAATCAATTATAGCTTTTGCACACATATGACAAGGTTCAAGGGTTACATACATTTGACAGTTTACTAATCGATAATTTTGAAAATTGTTTGAAGCATCTTTGATTGCATTGATTTCAGCATGTGAAGTGACATCATTGTTGTTAATTACATTGTTACGCCCTCTTCCAAGAATTTTTCCGTTATTAACAATTATTGCACCAACAGGGACTTCATTATAGTTATAAGATTCTTGAGCTAATTCAAGGGCCTCGCTCATAAAAGCTTTATCTTGTTGAGAAAACATTTTAATCAATAAAACTCTAAATGCGCTATATCAACTTGTGCACTAAAATCTTTACCATACGCAGCGATAGCTAGTGTCTCGATATTTCCAGTATTCATCTTGTTTCTAATGTAAAAATTTGATTTTTTGAAATCATTGAATGGAATTTCAATTGATGTCCAATTTTGATCAGGTTTGAAAGAAACGATGTATCTATCCCAAGGAAATCGGCACGCTGGGGTTCTTATCCAGATAAAATATTCATCTTCAGTTCCCCTTACTGTTAATCTTATGCCATTATATTCAGACAAATCGTCTTGAATCCTAGCAACAGACTGAATAAAACCACCATTGTTTTTTGTACTTACATTTCCTTCTAGTCTGTAAAACTTCTTTTCGTTTTCTTTAACTAAATTAAAATTTACTTCCGAAATACCTCCCATTACTTGATCAGAGATTGATCTCCAATCAGCACGAATATCATCTAAATTATCTATTATCATTGAGAAGGAAGTCGTTGAGAATAGCATCAAAAGAAAATAACATTTCTTGAACATATTTAATCTAGATTGACTTCTTTTTCTGCTTCAAACCAAGGCAAGTCTACAACAATTGAGGATATTTTTTCATAAGGTGCCTGGACAATTATCTCAGTTCCTGGTTTAGAATAGTGAATATCAACTATTGCTAAGCCAATATTTTTTTCTAATCTTGGAGAGAAAAAGCATCTTGAAAGTCGTCCAATTTTTGTATCCTTATCATCAAGCACTGGCCAAAAATTCTCTGGTACTTTTAAAATTGGTTCTCCTTCAAGTTCAACACCAACTAGTTTTTCTTTTAACCCAGCTTTGTTGATTCTTTTTAAGGCCTCTTTGCCTATAAAATCAATGTCTTGATCCAAGTCAATCAATCTCTCTAACCCAATCGTATAGGGGCTATGCTCTCGACCAAAGTCACTTCCATAAGATAAAAGTCCACCTTCTATTGTTCTAATTGTATTCGGAGCAATTACAGCACCATTAAATTCCTTTGCGGCCTCGTATACAATTTCAAAAAGCTCATTGCCTAATTTTCTATCTTGCAAATAGAGTTCATAGCTTAATTCTCCACTCCAACCAGTTCTTGCAATTACCATTGGAATTTTCTCGATAGATGTCTCTCTAGCTTTATAGTAACCAAGATCATCATGCTCTCCATTAAAAAGTTTTTGAATTAATTTTCCAGATTTAGGTCCACTTATTTGTAAGGGAGATACATCAGGCTCAATTACTGTTACATCCAATCCAGAATTTATTGCAATGCCTTGAAGCCACAAAAGCACATCTCCATCACCTGGAGAAATCCAAAATTTATTATCTTCAAGTCTCAATAAACAAGCATCATTTATTATTCCTCCATCTGAATCCATCAACAAAATATATTTGCAAAAACCTATTGAGCATTTTGATAAATTTCTTGGAGTAATAAGCCTTACAAAAGCATATGCATCTGGTCCGGTAATTTCTACCTGACGTTCGGCAGCAAAATCTCCGAAAGTAACATCGTTAACCAGACTATGATACTCTTTCTCTGGCCCAGAGAATCCGGTAGGTAAATACATTTTATTGTAGACAGTAAAGCCAGTAACTCCATATTTAAGCGTAGAATCAAAATAAGGCGATTTCCTAATTCTGGATCCGATACCTATAAGCAGTGGCAGCTTTGATGTTGACATATTTACCTTTGTTTTTTTTGCTATTTTAATCCTAAAATATTGCTATAGTAAATGAATAATTTCGATATTTAGACTATTATCTATTAAAGGAATTAGGGAGCATTATGGGTAAAAAAAGATTTTTTGATGACAGATTAAAATATCTATCGTTTATTCAAAATACAAGTGAAAAAAAATGTATTTCTGAAAGAATTTATCCTCATGTTGCAAGAATGCCTGAGAATAAAACTTACCTAAGAATCTTAGATGCTGGTACTGGTGACGGAACTATTAAATCAAATGTAATTAAAAGTTTTCATAGATATCATCCATACACTTCTCTGTTAATTACTGGAAAAGAAGTAAGTTATGAGGATCTTAAAAATACACTAGAAAAAATGCCTGACAGATTTGTTGAACATCCAAATCTGCTAGTTACCATGACCAATGTTAAATTTTCTGAGTTAGGTTCTATAGAAAGTTCAAATAAAATTGATGATAAAAAAGTTAAAAAATTTAATCTTGTTTTAAAAAGTGATAATTCATTTGATTTTAATCAACAAATTACAGGAAGCTTGCTTGGGAATTTCATAAAAAAAAATTGGGGAATTGAAATAGATTCAAAGGGAAGAACTTCATACTCTAATCCTTGTATTGTAAGAATTTATAGAGATGACCATAAAAGATATCTAGAATCTTTTATTGAAAACGATTACGAAAATAACAATTACGATTTAATTATTGCCTCACAAGCATACAGAGCAGCTGCAACCGTTAACTCAAAAGTAAAAAATGTTATAGGGCCTCTAATGAGGCTTCTTAATAAATCTGGAAAGCTCCTTGTAACTCACTCTTCTGGAGGTCGTGCTGTGCAAAAAATTTTAAAGGTTGCATTTAAAGACAAAGAAGCTTTCCCGAACACAGCAAAAGATATTGTTGATTTCTTAAAAGATAATCCTGTAGGAAAAAATAATCGATATTCATTTGTAAAACCAATAAGTTATGGGTTTAACTTTAAAAGAGCTCCAGATCAAACTGTAGCTGAGTTATTTGGTCATGGTATAGATGCTAAGTGGGCTAATATCCTTTATGTGGGACAAATTCCTGAAAAAGATATTCGGGCTTTAGATCATAAAACAGCACTTCTTAAGAAGGTAAAAAATGAAATAAAAAAAGCAGGTCAGATACAATTTAAAAATGAAATGTTTACAATTAAAAAATTAAGATAGTGAAAATTCTTGTTATGGGCCTTCCTGGAAGTGGTAAAACATACTTAGCAGAAAGATTGCAGCCTCTGTTAAATGCTGCTTGGTATAATGCTGATATAGTTAGAAAAATGGCAAATGATTGGGATTTTTCTCCTGAAGCAAGAATAAGACAAAGTTTAAGAATGAGAAACCTTGCAGATTTTGAAAAAAAACAAGGAAGAATTGTGATATGTGATTTTGTTTGTCCAACCAAAAAAACAAAAGATAATTTTGATCCTGACATTACAATTTGGATGAATACAATAGAATCAGGTAGATATGAAGATACCAATAAAATGTTTGAAGAACCAAAAGAGGTTAATTTTGTTATTACAGAAATGAATGACAATAATCATAAAATAATTTCAAAAAAAATTCTAAATCATGTTTAATCCAAAAAAACCTACAGTTCAAATGCTTGGACGATGGCAACCTTGGCATCAAGGCCATCAGGAATTATTTAAACGATGTTTAGCAAAAACAGGGCAAGTTATTATTCAAGTTCGTGATGTTTCGGGAGATTCGGATGGAGCTGAACAAAATGATAATCCATTTTCATGGAAAGAAGTTTGTAAGAATATAGAAGATAGTCTTAAAAAAGATAGTTATGAGAGAGGAATAGATTACGAAATTATGTTAGTTCCAAATATTACCAATATAACTTATGGAAGAAATGTAGGATATGTTTTTGAAGAAGAGTCGTTTGATGATGAAATATCCTCTATAAGCGCTACAAAAATAAGAGATGATTTAAGAAACAAGGGAGAACTATAATTTCAATCAATCTTGAAAGTTATACCAGCATTTTGTTCAAGTCTTTCAGCGAGCTTCAAACCAAACAGGGATGCTGGAGTGTATATGCCTCCTTCGGTATCTTTTACATCCTTAAGTAGACAAATAGTTGATTCAACAATCATTTTTGATGTTGATCCATATCCAGGATCCATATTACCAACTACAGATGCTTTTATAACCGTATCATCTACATCTGCACAAAACAGAAGATCATAACTGCCTTTTTCTCGCTTCTCCCTATTAGGTCCTTCGCCAGGTTTTGGTCCATCTTTACCACCAATTGGATTAGACTTTGATATAAGTTCTGCAACAGCTTTGCCCTCTTCACCATCTCCAGCTATCCACATTTCATTATATTGAAAATCTTTTCCATATTTATGATTCATTAATACGTTAGATCTGTGAACATTTTTCGTATTTATTGGCGCCATAAAAAAAGGTGCAACCCAAACACCTAATTCTTCATCATATTTTAGTTTTGAATCATCTTCTTGTTTAACACCTTGAAAACCTTCACATAATGCGAAAGGATTAATCAATACATTGAAAAGTTCTGGATTTGTCTTTAATGCAGCCATGGTAGCTGATAATGAGGCAGCTGTACCTCCTGAAAACTCACCATCCATAACCCTCACCCTACCTCTTACTGATGAAGCATATTCACCAAATTTTGATTTAGCTTCTTCTTGAACAAATAGAACCCCTAAGTCAAAAGGAATACTATCAAAACCACATGAAAATATTATTCTTGAACCGGACTTTTTAGCATCATCAGAGCACTCTGAAATAATTTTATGCATCCATCCTGGTTCACCACAGAGATCTAAATAGTCGGTTCCTGACGACGCGCAAGTTCGAACAATTTTTTCGCCATATAACTGATAGGGTCCTACAGTAGTTAAAATTATTTTGGTTTTTTTAACTAAATTATCTATTGCAGATTGATTATCACTATCAACTTCTAAAATTTCAATTTCCTCTGACAAATTTAATTTATTTTTAAGAGTTAATAGCTTATCTTTACTTCTTCCTGCAATAGCCCATGAAAAACCAGAATTCGGTGGATACTTTTCAAAAGCATACTCGACTACCAATTTACCAGTAAATCCGCTTGCACCGAATATTACAAAATCAAATTTATTAGAACCTTCCATATTTGTTGTCTATATTTAAAATTAGAGTGTAAGATTATAGTATACAAATTGTATATATATTTAATTATCAAATGTTGCAGTCAATAAAAGAATTTTTAAGAGTCATTGGAGAAATTAGATATATTGTTCCTTTATTAAGATATAAGTGGCCCGATCCTGATGATAACGCTTCATTAGCTCATTCGTTTGAGCAAAGTGTAGAAAAGTATAAAAATAAGAACTTTATATTTTTTGAAGATGAGACTTGGACATATTCAGAAATGAATAATGCTGCAAATATCCTAGCTCATAAGTTAATTGAGGATGGTATTTCACATGGCGATAAAGTTATCTTATTTATGGAGAACAGGCCAAGTTATGTTTCAACAATATTGGCACTCAATAAGATTGGAGCTGTCGGTGTTTTAATAAATACTAGCCTCAAAGGTGAGCCTTTAATTCATTGTATTAATTCTTCCAATTCTAAAAAATGCATTTTTGGTGCAGAGCTATCTGATTCTCTTGAGGGAGTTCTTAACAGTATTAATATAACAGCAAAATCTGATATTTATTGGGTGCAAGATCTTCCTAATGATAATTGTCCAGAATGGGCAACTGATGTTAATAAAATTTTAGATTTATCTAAAACAGATAATTTAAGTCAAACAAACAATGTTACTGCAAAGGATATAGCTTTTTATATTTTTACTTCTGGAACAACTGGAGTTCCCAAGGCAGCATTATTTCCAAATGTAAAAATAGTTGCCTCATCAACCAATATCACACGTGGTGGATACAGAATGAATAGTGAAGATTGTTTATATAATTGTCTTCCTCTTTATCATTCTACTGGGATGATGTTAGGACTATGTGCATGCATTCATGTAGGTGCATCTACATTTATTAAAAGAAAATTTTCAGCTTCCTCTTTTTGGAAAGAAGTTAAAAAATATAATACAACCGCCTTCATATACGTTGGAGAATTATGTCGATATCTCAGTTTACAGGATCCTGTTGATGAAGAAAAAGATAATCCTATTACAAAAATGGTTGGAAATGGACTTCGTCCAGATTTATGGGACTGTTTTAGAAATAGATTTTGTGTGGATAGAATATGTGAAATATATGGTGCTAGTGAGGGTAACGGTTTCTTTATGAATTTGCTAAATAAGGATCAAACTATTGGAATGACTAATAACAAAATTGAATTACTTGAATATGACATTGGAGAAAATAAATTAAAAATAGATATAGATGGTAATTTTATAAGAGTGAAAGAAAATCAACCTGGTCTAGCATTGGTAGAAATTGGTCCAAACGCAATTTTTAATGGCTACACTGATAAAAAAGCAAGTGAAGAAAAAATTTTTAGAAACGTCTTTAATGACGGTGATAGTTGGTTTAACACCGGAGATATTCTTAAAACCATGGATGTTGGTTTTGCTCTTGGAAGAAAACATTATCAATTTGTTGACAGAGTTGGAGATACTTTTAGATGGAAATCAGAAAATGTTTCTACGAATGAAGTTGCAGAAATATTAAATTTGTTCAATCAAGTTAATATGGCAAATGTTTACGGAGTCAAAATTCCTAAAAGCGAAGGAAGAGCTGGTATGGTCGCTTTTAATTGCGAACTCAAAGAGTTCAACTGGAGTGACTTTTCTGATTTTGTTGCTGAAAAGTTACCAAAATATGCTCAGCCTGTTTTTATAAGAATTATTAAAGAGCTGGAAACAACAGGAACTTTTAAATTAAAGAAAAATGACCTTAGAGAAGAAGCTTATCATTTAGATAAAATTAAAGGTGATCAGATTTATATCAAAAAACCTGGTAATAGTTTATATGAGGTTTTAGATCAAAATTATTATGACATAATAATGAGTGGTGAAGCTGGCTTTTGAAAATATAGTTAAGAATTAATAATACTTCCTAACTTACCTCTTGTTTTGATAGCTCTATCGTCGTTAGACAATTTTTCCCAGCTTATATATGAATCAGCCTTCATTTTTAAAATATTTTCTGATTGTTGAATATGATTATCTTCAAAAACATCCAATGTTCTTTTCACCTCTTCTCTTTCATTGCAAATTAAAGCCATATCGCAACCTGCTTTAATAGTTTTTAATGCCTTAACAGAACACGTTTCAGATCCCGCGCCTTTCATGGAAAGATCATCACTGATTACTAATCCTTTATAATTAAGTCTATTCTTTAGTATTTCCTTTATCCAAAATTCTGAAAAGCTTGGTATCTCATTTGATATATTTTTAAATAAAATATGAGCGCACATTATGGCGTCAAGTTTTTTTGATAAATCATTGAATGGTTTTATATCATTATCAATCAATTCTTCAAGATTTCTGTTATCAATTGGGATTTCAATATGGCTATCAGCAAAAATTCCACCGTGGCCAGGAAAATGCTTTCCAGTTGATTTCATTCCAGCTTCATGCATTCCATCAATATATTCAGATGCAAATCTTATAACCTCATTAGAATTATTTGAGAAAGATCTATCACCAATAATACTGGAAGTAGATTTATCAACGTCTAGAACTGGTGCAAAATTTACGTCTATGCCTACAGATAATAATTCAGAAGAAATTAGCCACCCAGTATCTTTGAATAAAGAGTCATCATTATAAGCAGACACATATTCTGAAATCATTTGCATTGAAGGGATTTTAGTAAAGTCATGGGAAAATCTTTGAACCCTGCCACCCTCTTGATCAACAGCCACTAGCAGATTATTTTTAATTTTTTTTATACTGCTAACAAGATCTTTTATTTGGGCTCTAGATTCAAAGTTTCTTGAAAATAGTATCACTCCACCAATATTTTTATTTTTTAAAAGTTCGATATCTTCATTTGATAGATATTTTTTTTCAATATCAATCATTAGTCTGCCAAAAAAAGAATTCATCATTACATTATGTTAGAAATAAATTTAACTATCTTTCCAATTTGGTTTTCTCTTTTCTAGGAATGATCCTATACCTTCTATTGCATCGTGATCTAAGATGTTCTCAGACATTATTTGAGATGTATAATTATATGCTCCAGCTAGATCTAATTCGTGTTGCCTATAAAAAGCTTTTTTACCTGTCTCAATAGTTAAAGAAGGTTTCTTAGCTATTTTTTTCGCAAGATTATTAACATTAGTTTTAAGATCATCTGATGATACAAAATCATTAATCAAGCCGATTCTTTTTGCCTCAGACGCATCGATTAAGTCCCCAGTTAAAAGCATTTTCATTGCATCTTTTTTCTTAACGTTTCTTGATAATGCAACCATAGGGGTTGAGCAAAATAGTCCTATGTTTACTCCCGGCGTCGCAAACCTGGCCTCAGAAGAAGATATTGCCAAATCACAGCTTGCAACAAGCTGACAGCCCGCAGCAGTAGCAATACCATCAACCTCTGCAATAATAGGTTTTGGACAATTCACAATAAGTTGCATCAATTGAGAACACTGATCGAAAAGGTTTTTAAAATATGTCTTGCCTTTATCATCATTTTGTCTTGCATTTGTAATTTCTTTCAAGTTATGACCAGAAGAAAAAATGGTTCCAATAGCATCAATGATAATTACCTTAACTCTTTTATCCAAAGAGAGAGATTTAATTTTATCCTCTAAAGCCGTCATCATTTCTTCAGATAAAGAATTACCACTATTTTCATCATTTAAAGTAAGACGAGTTATCCCATCGTCAATATTGTTTAAAAATACAATGTCATTTTTCTTTTTCATAATATTATTTAATGATAATTACCAAATTTAGTCCAATTTTATGTAATCTCCAAAACAATTTTAGGACATCTATCCATAATTACTTTTAATCCTGCTTGCTCAGCGAGGTATGCAGCTTTTTCATTAATCACTCCTAATTGCATCCATAATATCTTTGCATCAACATTTATTGCCTCCTCTGCAACGTTAAATGCAAATTCACTAGATCTAAAAACATCAACCATATCAATTTTTTTATCTATCTCATTTAAATTTTTAAAACATTTTTTTCCAAGAATTAAATTATCTACATTTGGATTGACTGGTAAAACATCATATCCACTATCAATCAAGAATTTCATCACTTTATAGCTATCTCTTTCAGGATTTTGGCTTGCACCAACAACGGCAATTGTCTTTACAGTTTGAAGTAAGGCTATTAGATAACCATCCTCATATTCTATTTTCATATTTTTTGGTTATTTAGATGTATGGTTTAATTTTATCTAATAGTTCAGTCAATTCTGGTTTATTAGCTTTAATTTCACTCTCTGAAAGACCTTCAAGCTCGTGTGGGAATACAAGCCATTGATCAGTTTTGTGTAAATAATAATCTGGCTCCTTGTCGGTTTGATTTTTACCCGGCTTAAAATATGGGGTTGCAACTCTTATTTCTGGTGTATTCTTTTTGCATGCTTTTTTAATGTCACTTATGACTTGGCCAATTGAATGACCTGTATCATGAACATCGTCAACTATTAAAAGCTTGTCTTCTGACTGAAGTTTTCTAATCACATAGTTTAATCCATATACTTGGACATTTTTGCTTCTTTGGTCAATTCCAGTGTAATAGGAAGTTCTTATTGCAACATGATCAGATTCAAGACCTAGTACACTCAAAAATTCTTGAACTGCGATACCTACCGGAGCTCCGCCTCTCCAAACACCAACAATATAATTTGGCTTATATCCACTTTCAAAGACTTTCCAAGCTAATTTGTATGAATCTTTTAAAAGTTCACTCGACTGGATAAATAATTTTTCCATTAGCACATAATTACATTTCTAATAGAAGTTGCAACAATTTAAGATAGATTAGTTATATAACTATTAAAAATCTAAACTTATGCGAGTCATTATCTGTCTTGGTGGAATTAGCTCTATTCCTGTAGCGGCAATACCAAAAACATCTGTCATACTAGAGTTGACACCATCCTCATCAGTCATGTTAAGAAACATAAAATCTAAACTCCAATCATTTGCATAGTCAATTCCAATTGTGAAATTTACAATGTTGTAACTATCTACGAAATCAACAGCTGGATTATTGGAAACACGTTGCTCAAATTCTCCTCTTTTTACGTACTGCAATGCTGTATTAAAAATGTTGCCTGACGGAAGATCTTTTGAATAGATTAAGCTTATATCTGCTGTTGACTCAGGAGTTTTTGCTAACTTATTACCTTTTACATTTTCCCTTAAACCATATCTAATTAGCTCTTCACCTTCAGCAGAGTATTGAAATGCGTCAACATTATCAAGAACCATATAATCTGATGTTACCTCGCTATCAATGAAAGCAAGATTCACATCTAAAGTTAACGAATCTGAAAGTATTCCAGTGAATTCTATTTCAACTCCTGACATTTCAGATTCTGGAATATTTGCTACACCACCTTGATATTGATCGGGATCTGTAGCTTGAAATTGTAAATTTTCATATGTGTAAGAAAATGCTGCAATATTTGCTCTTGCTCTCCCATCAAGTAAATCTGTTTTTAGACCAACCTCAAAAGAGTCTATTGTTTCTGGTTCAAACGACTTAAATACCATTGCTGGTGCGACAGCTGCATCAAATCTAAATATAGCGTCAAGTTCTTCTCTTGTTGCTCTTCCAAATGTTAGATTAGTCCCACCAGGTTTGAAGCCTCTTGTAAATGATACATAAGTCATCGTGTCATCATCCATATCAAATTCTAAAGTAACTTTTCCTGTTATTTCATCAGCTGTCCCTTTTTCGTTAAAAATATCAACGTTGTAAAAATTAGCAACATCTGTTTTGAAAGTATCTTCTGTGTAACGCAATCCTGATATCAAACGCATGTCATCACTATAGGAATAAGTAGTTTCTCCATATATTGAAAATGATTCTCTTGATGGGAATGCATCTGTAACAAAATCAAATTCTCCTGCAGAAAAAACATCAAGAAGGCCAGGAAAGCTATATGTATGTGTGTAACAATAAGTTGACCTAGCAAATGGCTCTCCACATTCATATCTAATCTCACCATTCGCATCCCAATCTCTATAACCTCTAATATGATTTTCAATTTCATGTTCCATATAAAATGCACCAACTACCCAATCCAGTTTTCCATCCATAATTGGTTCATTTGAAATTAGATTTATTTCAAAAGTTGTAGTGTCAACTAATGAAGTTTCAGGCCTAAACTCTGCTTTTATGTAAGTTGTTCCACTCAAACCTGGAATGGATAACACAGGATCACCAAAATTATGTCTGTCATTATCTCTATCAACCAAAATATCATCTTTTTGTTTGCTTGCGAGAATTTTTAAGTTTGCAAAACCTAAGTCTGATTCATAAATCGCTGCATAAACGGACGAGGTTAATTCTTGATTTGATAATGTATCTTGTGAAAGTCTTCTTGGATTAACGGTTGAGTCATCAATACCCTTCATTGCAGCTCCATTTCTGTCAGTATTAAAATATTGACCAAAAATTCTAAGAGAGGTACTTTCATTTATATCAAAAATCCAATCACTTCTTATGCTGACGTTGTCAGCATCATCAAGATACTGTCCGTTGGTTACATTTTTTGAGAAACCATCTCGATTCACTACCGAAACTGCTAATCTTGTTGCGATTGTATCTGATATAGGAGTGTTAGATGATGCAGAAAGCTTCATCATATTGTAATTACCCATAGTTAATTGTGTTTTTGCTGATCGTTCATCTGTAGATGGTTTTTTGCTAATAACATTTATTGCACCACCTGTTGAATTTTGACCAAATAAAGTACCTTGTGGTCCCCTTAATACTTCAATTCTTTCAACATCTAAAAAATCAGTTTGGAGAGCAAATGGAGAAGCTATAAAGATTCCATCCATATGATAAGCAACGGAAGGAGCAGCAATAGCATTCTGATTGGTTTCATTACCAACGCCTCTAATTGATATGACAGTTTTGTATCCTTCATTTTTTGCGACTGTAACACCTGGGACAATTGCGCTAAGGTCAACAATTGAATTAATATTTTTAACTTCAATTTCTGAACTAGTCAATGCGGTAACTGCTTGAGAAACTCCTTGTAAACTTTCACTTCTTTTTTCAGCCGTAACAATAACCTCTTCAAAAACAGATTGATCATCTTGCCCTTGGATATTGATACTTGTTATTAGAAATGCAACAAAGATTGTTTTACCAAACATATTAATAATTTTCATATTTTTTGCCCCTTAAATAAATATAAATAAAATGTATTATTATATATGCATGCAAGTTTTATGCCAAAAAATTTAAATTTATAATTGAGATCTGGTTTATTTAATAACATATACTACTTATTATGAAATCATCACTAGATAAATTTTTTAAATTATCTGAGCATAATACCGACATAAACACTGAATTATTAGCTGGATTTACAACATTTGTAACAATGGCATATATTATTTTTGTAAATCCTCAGATTATGTCTTTAACCGGAATGGATCAAGGAGCAATTTTTGTTGGAACATGTCTTGCTGCTGCAATAGCATGTTTTATTATGGGTTTTTACTCTAATTGGCCAGTTGGCTTAGCCCCTGGAATGGGACTAAATGCCTTTTTCACATTTACAGTGGTTGGAGAAATGGGTTACTCATGGGAAGTTGCACTAGGAGCAGTTTTTATTGCTGGAATTTTATTTTTTATCATGAGCATTACAAAATTAAGACGATGGATGCTTGATAGTATTCCTTTGAGTTTAAGAATTGCTATGGGTTGTGGTGTAGGGCTTTTTATTGGCTTTATTGGTCTTAAGAGTGGCGGAATTGTTGTTTCAAATGATGCGACCTTTTTAAGTCTAGGGAATTTTGATAATACAGAAACACTTTTAGCAGCTATTGGATTTCTTTTGATATCAGTCCTAGCGATAAGAAAAATCACTGGTGCAATCATTATTGGAGTTTTAGTGATAACCTTTGCTTCTCTATTTTTAAACCTTGTTGAATTTAATGGAGTAGTTTCCTATCCACCTGAATTAAGTCCTACCTTATTGAAACTTGATATTATTGGTGCCCTAGATGTTGCAATGATAAGCATCATAATGTCTTTTCTTTTTGTAAATCTTTTTGATACTGCCGGTACTTTGTTAGGCGTAGCAACCAGAGCAAACATCATTGATCAAAATGGTAACGCTACAAATCTTGATAAAGCACTCTTGGCAGATAGTGGTTCAAGTATCTTTGGAACTTTTTTTGGATGCTCGCCAGTAACCAGTTATGTTGAGAGTTCAGCAGGGGTAGAAGCTGGAGGAAGAACTGGTTTGACCGCTGTTACAGTTGGTCTATTGTTTCTGCTAGCAATATTTTTTTCACCCATTGCAATGATGGTTCCAGCTTATGCAACTTCAGGTGCTCTTATTTATGTTTCGATTTTAATGTTAAGTGGAATGGAAAAATTGGACTGGTCTGATTTTTCGGAACTTCTTCCAGCTTTAATAATTATAGTCATGATTCCTCTCACTTTTTCTATCGCAAACGGTATTGCACTTGGTTTTATAGCATATGTAGTTTTAAAAATAGGAAAAGGTGATATCAACAAAATATCATCTGGGGCTTGGTTTTTAACTTTGATATTTTTATCTAAATTTATATTTCTATAAAATTAAATACCAGCTATTTTACTTAAAGAGCTTGATCCAAAACTATCTTTAATCTTTGTAATTGTTCTGATTACCTTGAGGATCATTGGTTCTTTTACTTCATACTTAAATTCTTTACTTATTATTAATTTTTTGTACCAACTATAAACATGCGGGTGAAGCCGATCAAAAGGATAACCTGACAAATATAATCTATGAGTGTATATAAACCAAGCAATATCTAAGATTGAGAGATCGTCACCTAAAAGATATTCATGGTTATGTAGTTTATTCTCAAAAGCATCGTATTCTTTTTTAAACTTTAATACTGAACTTTTTATCGAATCGTTTGTGATTCCATTATTGTTATTAAGATTTTTATAAAAACTCAAGATTTTATTTTTATGACTGTCTTCTTTCTCAAGGATAGTCCCTTTGTCATCTCTTAATTTATTAATTAATTTGTTGCTTTTCTTCCTTAAATTATTTCCAAATAGAAAACGAAAACTTATATTTCTTAAATCGATATGCAAATCATCTTCTTCTTTTAACAAATTTGATATATCACTTTCAAATTTAAGGGGAATAAGATTAGGTTGAGAAAATCTTTTCTCTAAATGTTGAATGATATCATTGCTTTCAATATGGACATCCCCATCATCAATTAGTACTGGTACTTGAGCTCTTGGATTTATTCCAAGAAACCAATCTGAATAATTTTCATTAGAGACTAAATTGATTGACTTTGATTTCCAGCTTATATTTTTAAGATTTAAAAATATTCTTGTTTTTTGAGAGCATGCAGAGGTTCGAAAATGTAACAAATGTAGGCCTTTCCAATCTAAAACCTCTTTAGTTCTAATGTCATTATTGTTTAGTTTCATTTTAATAAAACAAAATTAATCTATGGCCATCTCCATATTTCTTTTTTCAGCTTCAGACCAGTCATTTGGCAAGACTTTAGATACAACAAAAAATGCAATTATCGAAGGTATGAATACAAGTGTTACGACACTTAACGAATAACGAATTGACTCAACATTTGTATATCCCTCTCCAAAAACATCCATCAACCAGCCAGCAAATGTTGGGCCTCCTCCCATCCCAATCATATTAAGAATGAAGAAGAACAATGCTGTAGACATTGCTCTCATATTGATAGGAGCCAAGGTTTGTGCAATAGCAAAACTGGGTCCAAGATAAAAGCCAATTAAAAGTAGAAAAACTGTGCCAAACATCAAATGAAGTCCAACACTAGGCACCCACCAGCTTGCAAGAGAAACAGGAATTGCTAAAGATATTGCTATTGCTGGCAATAGACCATATGCCCTTATATCTTTACTACCCCATTTATCAGCTAACTTAGCTCCAAAAAATGCTCCAGCAGCATATGTGGTTCCATTCATTATTCCCAAAATAATTACAAGCGTTTGGAAATCGAATGTCGGATCAAGAGCAATTAAATATTTTGTTTGAAATGCTGCTTTTGCGTAGGATACAAATGACGCAAATGCTATTCCAAAGCACATTGCCCACCAAGCCGGAATTTTTAATAAACTTTTAACTGAATCTATAAAAGGTGGTTTCTCAAGTTGTGTTTCACTATCAAACTCCATCGAACCCCTAACAGGCTCCTTAAGAACAAGCTTTACAATTACAGCAAGTAAAACACCTGTTACTCCCAAAAAAATAAATATTTTGCGCCAGTCAACATCCTCATTTGATGATCCCATTAAAGATGCTGTAACAAAATAAGCAGCCATAATTCCAAGCGGAATCCCCATAGAATAAAAACCAAGAGCACTTGCCCTCTCTTCTTTTGGGAACATGTCAGAGATTATCGAATGTGAAGGAGGACTTCCTCCAGCCTCTCCTATCCCAACTCCCATTCTTGCAAGTCCTATTTGAATAAAATTATTTGCTAAGCCTGTTAGTGCTGTAAAAGCACTCCATGTTGCCAAAGAAATAGATAAAATGTTAACCCTGCTGTATCTGTCTGCAAGCCATGCAATTGGTATAGCAACAGTTGTATAAAAAACTGCAAAGGCGAGACCAATTAATAAGCCAAGCTGCGTATTGGTTAAATCAAGATCTTCTTGAATAAATGGCGCTAATATTCCAAGGATTTGTCTATCAATAAAGTTAAATCCATAAACAATTGTTAATAGTATTAAAGCAAAAGTACGGTATTTCATTTAGTATAAAATTATATCAGGAATAAATTTATTCCAAGTCAATGTTCATCTCTCCCTGTGCTATTTATTATACTCTGGTAGCGTTACAGTGTATGCCCAATAGAAAAATATAAATTGCAGTGCTAAACGAAAATAAAGAAGACTAATAGAGTATTCTGGAAATAACTCTGGGTTTAAAGCCATATAAATATTTGCTGGATATACTGAAATTAATAATGCTAATAGTCCCCATCCAGCAAGTTTTCGTAGTCTTGCAACTAGAACGCCGAAACCTCCAATAATTTCAAAAAAACCACTTACATAAACAGCCTCATCATGAAATGGAAACGATTCAGGCATTATAGATAGATAAAATTCAGGATTTACAAAATGGTCAATACCAAAATATATAAAAAAGGTGGCCAATCCTAAGGTGACCATTTTTTTTTAAAATGCCTTGAGGTAGACTAAAAATTTCAAAAAAATTATTCATTATTTATAATCATTAGGCTTTCTGCTACTAGGATAGATCAAATTTTTTCAGACTCTTGAATTTGACTTGCCAAAACCATCGCAATTAGAGCAAAACATCCCATTATATTGAAAGCTACAAAGTATGTATCTTGAAAACCTATTAGAATGCTTGTTATCAAAACTCCAATTGGTTGGAGTGGTGAAACAATTGGAGATGATATGCCTCTGGCTTTCCCAAGATTATGCGCTCCAAAAGTTTTTAAGAAGCATGCAGTCATAAGAGGCATTGCACCTCCAAAACCCAAACCAAATATAAATGCACTTAAAAGGAATATGCTTGACTCACTGAAATAAGTTAGTCCAAAGATTCCAATTGCTTGGAGGAACATCGCTATCATTGAAGGATATGCAGCTTTCATAATATCAATAAGATATCCAAATATTATTTTTCCAAGAACCCCACCAAAGGCAGATAATGCATATGCAAAAACATATTGTTTGACTGGTAGGCCAAAAAGAATCCAAGTTTTATCTAGCCCCATTTTACTAGCATGTATTGGTAAGAATGAAAGTACGCCCATCATGGATAGAAATTGAAATGCAAATGCTAAAGAAATTATCCAAAAAACTTTTTTTGATAAAAGATCTTTTGCAGTCATCTCCTGAGAAAAAGATTCTTCTTCGTACTCTTTTTCAATACCATCTTTAACTTGATTTACAGTCTTTGGTTCATCAATCACAGTAAAAAAAATAACAGGTAAAATAATGAAAAGAATTACAGAGGCAAAAATTACATAAACATTTCTCCAACCCACTAAGTCAAGAAGAGGATCAACAACCAAAGGAAGTACAACTCCTGAAAAAGAAATACCTACTGCTGAGATACCTAACGCTCTACCAGCATTTTTATCAAACCAATTTGAGATTAATTTAGATACAGCTAAATTTCCCATCATAATAGATCCAAGAGCAAGAATGGTCAGATAAATCGTTAAAAGCGACCAATAAGAATTAATGAAACTTAATGAGAAAAGTCCTGCGGCATAAATTATAGCTCCAATCATCATAAAATTTTTGACAGAGTACTTATCAAGGGCGCGACCAATGATAATTGCCAAAATTGCCACAGGAATAAAATAGAATGCGGTAACCATTCCGAGCTGACTTTCTGTCATGCCTAGTTCTGATATCAGGTAAGGCCAGAAGATAGGGAAGCTATAAAAAAGGAAACCTATAACAGTGAATTCAACGGCAAGACCGGTAAATACCATTCTCCAACCGAAAAACTTCATCTTTTAGTTACTCCCACTCAATAGTCGCAGTTTTATAAGCCATTATGTAGCAATGGTTTGCGAGGGGCAAATCTGTCTTTACAACATTTCTTACTGTTTGAAATGCCCTCCTCAAAAAACACCATTACATGTAATTAAAAATGATTCAGTGTTGTGTTTAGCTAGCAATCTGCGACTTGCTTTTGTTTTAGTTGGTGTTGCATGAAAAGAGTTAGTTATTTAATCAGAAGGGTGGTAAGAGAACTTACCAAAGTACATTATAAAAAATACGAGAATTTGTTTATAGAGATTGTTGTATTTTTTGATATAACACCATCATACCCTCATAGCGGTTTTCGTTAACAAACTTGTTTATCATTTCATCTGATAAAGAGGTTAAAGAACCGTCATTATTAACCAGCATAGAGACATATTTATGCTCAGCCATCAATCTAAAAATTTCTAAGAAGTTTGGGTTAAATTCGTTATTCGGCATAAATTCTCTACAAGGAATCTCAATAAGAAAAGTAGAATTGGTACTGGCTATTGTTTTCTCTAAACCTTGCAAAACTTGAAATTCGGATGCCTCACAATCTATTAAAAACAAAGCCCCATTTTCATCATCTATTAATGATGCAACTATATTATCTCCTTTAACTAATTGAACCGATTCGTTAAAAGTTGTTTGGCTATTCCAGCCACTTATTAAACTACCGCCAGTTGAACCACCATAAAAGTCAACTAACTTAAAAGTATTCCCTACGGCAAGATGTAAACATATTATCTTGTTTGAAAAATTATTCTCATAAACATTTTTTGTAAGGACTATATAATTTTCGCTAAGCGCTTCTACAGCAAGAATAGTATCGAATTGTGATGCCAGCCTTATGGGGTAATAACCAGTGTTAGCTCCAAAATTAACAAACGTTTTGTGATGTGAAGAGAGTTTTTGAAGCACAGATAATATATGTTGCTCATAGTCTTCGCTCTGCACACCATAATAAACTGTTCCGTCAGAAAAAATTTTTCTATGCTTTGAGCTTCTCAGTAGTAGATGATTTCTCCAAATTTGGGCAATTTTGCTAGGTACTAATTTTTTAATTTTATTTTTCATACAAATGCCAAAGATAAATATTTTTCAATTTCAGTATTAGCATAGCATTTCAACAATGTTTACAACAAGGGAAACAGCTTAGCAATGGGGGGTATAGGGCGTGTTATTACTCCCACTCAATAGTTGCACAATACACCACCTCTGAAACCCCTACTATGACTGTGTTTCCGAGTGCCTTTTTTATGTTTTTCGACTTTGTCAAACTTTGATACATCAATATTTATAACCATTAATTTTTTGATAAAGGTAATTCCTAATTTCTTTATATATAATTAAATCCTCACTTGAAACCTCAGAATCATCTATGGGTGGTTCATCTCCATGAGGTCCACCACCTGGACATAATTCAAACTCATTTAGATGCGACTTAAATTTTAAATGCAACCTTATATCCTGCTGAACTTCTGAAATTTCTTCGTACTTAAGAGTTACGACAACCTTTCCTGATAAGTTAGTATTTATTTTGTCTTTTTGCTCTCTCACTATAAGACGAGTTTCGTATATTTCTAACAGTAACCATTTAGGAAAAATTTTAAAAAAACCTTTTTTTGTAATTCCATATGCATCAAGACACTTAAGTGAATATAATAAATTTTCATCATTCATTTCATTCCCACTCAATAGAAGAATGTCTCTGAAACCCTTGTATAGATATTGTTTCAGAATAGTGTGTCACATTTGTGTCATACGAACTATTTATATGCCCTTTCATAAACTTCTCGCAAATTTCCTTACTTTTTGCATGTTCTTTTCAAAGTCAACTTTTTTCATATTAGGAAGTACTGAATAAAATCTTAAATACTTTGTCTTTAATCCTCCAGATTGAAATATTGATTTTTTCAATCTTCTGTATGGAATATTATCAAAGAAAGAAAAGTTAAAATAACTAACCATTGGTCCACCATAAGTCATTGAAACAATCCCAATTTTACCCTTCAATGCTCCAGCAACTGGATATCCATAATTGCCAAAAAACTTGCTATCAGGTAAAAGTGATTTATAAGTGAAAAACCATGTGGGATGAAGGACCCAATCAATCCAGTTTTCTAGAATTACATTCATTCTTAGATTATGACAAGCACTCATTAAAAACATTACATCAGCATTTTCAAGTCTTTTTCTGTAATCCATCACCAATTGTGGGGGAGGATTAATATCACTTCTGTAAAAAGGAAGTTGTTCTTTTTCTTCAAAAAGGTTAATCAAATCAATTTCATGTCCAACTTTTTCTGCTTCTTCAATGAAAGTATCTCTTACAGCAGCATTAAATGAATCTTTGGTATTAAAGTGACCATAAATAATGCATATTTTCATTTTGTTATCTCTTCTTAATAAGAATAAAGTAATAACAGTCTATCATTTCTCGTTTATGAAAGTTAAACATGTTTACACATTAAATTTGTTATAGGATTTAGGAATGGAATTTTATTAGTTTAAGAACCAATCTGATTTATATCTTGTTCGTGGATTATCTTTAAAGTAGAAGAATCCTTCTTCAGTAAGATGAAATTCTTTATAACAATTCAATTTTCTGCCAGCAAATTCATTCTCCGCAGCAAACACTACCATAAAAAAAAGAGTATCAAGTTCAGTAAAGTCCTCAGCATTAAATGTATATCCATCTCCGTTACAGTTCAGAACTTCATCACCAAAGATTCTACCAAAGGCATATATATTGTTCTTACCATCAACTAAATCAAAAACTTGAACTTCCTGATCTCTCATATACCTCTCTGTGTTATTTACTCTTACAAATTGCCATAAACCATCTTGTGTATTAGAGAATACAAATATTTTTTCTTTTCTTAATTCAGGATCTTCAAGTTGATCAAGAATTATTTGACCATTACCCTCTTTCTCAATATCACTCTCTAATAACAGTCCATACTCTAATGTTGTGCAGGAAAACAAAAAAATAGTAATAAATAGTGAATATACATATTTCATAATGCTCAAAATATTAAACTTTGAAAAAAACTTTTACTTAAGTCCTCCAAAAATTCACTACCACCGTTTCTTGGATTATTTATTTGTTTAATGAATGCCTTCTCATTTACTTCAAAATCTTTGAAACATGTGAATGTAAAAATAGCGCCATCAAACCCTTGCTGAATTACAAAATAGTAAGTCTCAACCTCAGGAAACATCTCTGTATTAAAAGTATATGGTTGCTTATCACAATTACTGGACTCACCTGTTGAAACTCTCCCTAAGTTTCTGACACTATTTTGCCCATCTTTCAAATCAAAAATTTGAATTTCTGTATGTTTTATTTTTCGCACTTCTCCATTAACTCTAATATTCATTGGAATAGGATCCATATGATTAGAAAAAACAAATATTTTTCCTTTTTTTAATTCAGAATCAAAAAGTTCTGGAATTACTTGTCTTTGATCAACAACAGTAGTTGCGCATGATGATATTAAAAAAAAGGTTAAGATCAATCTTATGTTATTCAATTTAATTTCCTGTGAAAGTAGTTTGTAAGAATGTTTTATTATTGCAAAAAATTCTTATTAGAAAAACAGTAATTTTATTAAAAAAATATACAAAAAATTTATATACTCATTCCCACTCTATTGTTGCAGGAGGCTTGTTTGAAATGTCATAGACCACTCTACTAACATCTTCTATCTCATTAACTATTCTATTCGATACAAGTTCTAGAAAATCGTAAGGTAGGTGCGCCCACTTAGCAGTCATAAAATCTACAGTTTCGACAGCTCTTAAACCAATTACCTCTGCATATCGTCTTTCATCACCAACAACTCCAACTGATTTAACTGGCAAAAGGACTGCAAAAGCTTGGGAGACTTGATCATACAAATCAGCCTTGATTAGTTCTTCAATAAATATATGATCTGCTTCTTGAAGAATAAGAGTTTTATTTTTTGTAACTTCTCCCAAAATCCTTACACCAAGACCTGGACCTGGAAATGGATGCCTATTTATTATTTCTTTAGGTAAACCTAATTCAATTCCCATTCTTCTTACTTCATCCTTGAATAAGTCTCTTAGTGGTTCTACTAAATCTAATTTCATCTCTTCTGGAAGGCCTCCAACATTATGATGTGATTTAATAACTCGTGCCTCATTGGATTCCGAACCTGATGACTCAATTACATCTGGATAAATAGTTCCCTGAGCAAGATATTTAATATCTTTTAATTTTGCTGCTTCAGAATCAAAAACATCTATAAATGTTCTGCCAATAATCTTTCTTTTTTGCTCAGGATCTGTTTCACCTTTTAGATGTCTTAAAAAAATATCAGCACTCTCAGATTTAATAACATTCAAATTCATATTATCTTTAAATGTCTTCATAACAGAGTTAGCTTCTCCTTTTCTAAGTAACCCATTATTTACAAAGACACATATAAGATTGTTATCAATAGCTTTATGAAGTAGTGTCGCCGTTACAGAAGAGTCAACGCCTCCTGAGAGGCCTAATAAAACTTTTTCATTACCAACTTGTTTTTTGATGTCATCTAATCTACTTGAAATAAGATCATCCATCTTCCAATCAGTTTTAGCATTGCATATATCAAATAAAAAATTTCTAAGAATATCTTTACCGTTTTCTGTATGTGTTACTTCTGGATGGAATTGAATACCATAAATAGGAAGGCTATTGTGCTCCATGGCTGCAATAGGCGATGTTGATGTAGACGCAGCTAAATTAAAATCCTCTGGCAAGTCTTGAACTTGGTCACCATGACTCATCCAAACATTAATATTCTTATTTAAATTATGAAATAATTTTGACTCATTCATTACTTCGAGCTCTGCGTGTCCAAATTCTTTTTGATCTGCAGATATCACTGAGCCTCCCATTTGCTCAGCCAAAGTTTGCATGCCATAACAAATACCAAGCACAGGTATATGTAAATCAAATACTATTTTAGGTGCTCGTGGTGTATAACTTTTTGTAACTGAATTTGGTCCACCGGATAAAATAATTCCAACTGGTTTTACCTCTTTTATTTTATCCTCTGAAATATCCCATGGTAGTATCTCTGAATATACATCATTTTCTCTTACTCTTCTGGCTATAAGTTGGGTATATTGTGATCCAAAATCTAAAACAAGAATAGTATCTATTTTTTTATCAGTTACTGAGAGTTTGGTCATTTCTCTAGCTTCTTTGGTAGTTTGGAGCCTCTTTTGTAATCATAACATCATGGACGTGACTCTCAGTCATACCGGCATTAGTAATTTCTATAAACTCGCTATTTTTTTGCATTTCGTCTATAGTTTTACATCCAATATATCCCATACTCTGCCTTAAACCACCAATAAGCTGATCAATAACTTTTATAACTAAACCCTTATAAGCTACACGTCCCTCAATACCCTCTGGTACTAATTTATCTGCATCAATATCTTCTTGCAAATATCTGTTTGCATCTTGTCTTTCTGTCATTGCTCCAATTGAACCCATTCCTCTATAAGTTTTGAAACTTCTTCCTTGAAAAAGCTCAACTTCTCCTGGAGCTTCTTCAGTTCCTGCAAACAATCCACCCAGCATAACTGAATCAGCACCAGCAGCGATAGCTTTTGCAATATCTCCTGAGAATCTAATACCTCCATCAGCAATTATTGGTATATTGCTATCCTTAAGAACACTTTTTATATCAAGGATTGCTGATATTTGAGGAACACCAATACCGGCAATTATTCTAGTAGTACAAATTGATCCAGGACCCATACCAACCTTAACTGCATCAGCTCCTGCTTTTACTAGTTCTGAAGCACCCTCTGATGTAGCAACATTTCCAGCAATGATATCAATTTTTTCAAATTGATCTTTTATAAGTTTAATTGTTTCAAGAACATTTTTTGAATGACCGTGGGCACTGTCAATTACAAAAACATCTACTCCAGCTTCAGCTATAGCTTTAGCACGCTCAAGAGTCTCTTTTCCTGTTCCAAGAGCGGCACCCACCATCAGTCTTCCTGAAATATCTTTTGTGGCATTTGGATGTTGGGCAGCCTTTTCAATGTCCTTCATCGTAACCAATCCAGTTAATGTACCAGTGTCATCAAGTACTAAAATTTTTTCTATTCTATTTTCATACATTAATTTTTTGACTTCTTTTTGAGGTGTTCCCTCTTGAACAGTTACCAAATTTTCTAAGGGGGTCATAATTGATGAAACTTTAGATTCCATATCATCTGCGTATCTAAAATCTCGACTTGTTACAATTCCTTTTAACACACCATTATCAATAACTGGCATACCTGAAATACTCAGCTCGGTAGTCAACTGTTTAAGCTCTCCAATTGTTTTGTTTGAATCAATAGTCAAAGGATCTCTGACTATCCCGCTCTCATATTTTTTAACTGCTCTCACAAGCTGAGCCTGTTCATCTATTGAATTATTTTTATGAATTACACCGAGACCACCTGCTTCTGCAAGCGCAATACCCATTTTTGATTCTGTCACAGTATCCATGGCAGCAGAAATTAAAGGTGTTTTAATAGTAATGTTTTTAGTAAGCTTTGTTTCGGTTACAGCTTCACTGGGAACAAAATCACTATAACGCGGTAAAAGAAGCACGTCATCAAATGTTAAGGCTTTTGATTTTACTTTATCCATGTTGGATTATAGCAATTCTTAAATGAAAAAAAAATCACTAAACTAAATAAAAACTTGCTTTAAAAAATTAAACCTAAAATATAAATTATTGTGAGTCCAGCATTAAGAATTATTAAAGTTTGCTCTCTCCATAATATACCAACAAGAACCCAAAGCGTATTCGCAGATATAAATGCCCAATGATGATATTCCAGCTCAGGCACAAAACTTGCCAGAGCAGCAGCTAATATGAGTATGGTTGTAGCAATCCAAGCCAAGAATTGATAAGGCTTTTCATTTTGTTTCATAATTCAGAATAATTTCTATATTTAGGAAAACAACTTATCAGTTTTAGCGGCACAAATAAAATCATTTTTGTGTAAACCTTTAATTTTGTGTGACCACCATGAAACAGTTACCTTACCCCATTCCAAAAGAATCTCTGGATGATGATCTTCCTCTTCAGCAAGAGAAGCGATTTTATTAGCAAAATTTACTGAATCTTTATAATTAATAAATGCAAATGAGCAAACAAGCTTTTTACTTTCTGCTTCTTCGATAACACACCATGATGGAACTTGGTCCATTAAATTATTGATTTCACTTTCAGACAATATTGGGGCGTCCTCTCTGCATGCCTCACATGAATTATTAACCAAATTTTTGTCCAAACTAAATCCCTCCTTTTGAAAGCTTTGTCGGATCAAGTAATTTTTTAAGTTTTGCTATTGGTATATCTGTTTCTTCGGCGGCTACATCAATAATTGGTCTATTCTCTCTATATGCTTTCTTTGCAATCGCTGCAGCGCTGTCATAACCAATGATTGGATTCAAAGCTGTAACTAAAATAGGATTTTTAGAAAGAGATGTTTCTAAATGATTTGCGTTAACTTTGAAAGATTTAATTGCTTTTTGTGACAATGCACTCATGGATCCTGCCATTAAATTAATACTTTTTAAAAGGTTATAAGCAATAACTGGAAGCATGACATTAAGCTGAAAGCTTCCCGATTGAGCTGCAATGGAAATTGATGCGTCGTTCCCAATTACATCAACAGAGGCCATTGCAACTGCCTCTGGAATAACAGGGTTTACTTTTCCTGGCATGATACTGCTTCCTGGTTGTAATGCTTTTAGTTCAATTTCAGACAAGCCAGTTAATGGTCCACTATTCATCCAGCGTAAATCATTAGAAATTTTCATTAAAATTATTGCTAGGTTTTTTAATTCTCCTGATAGTTGAACAGAGCAATCTTGAGAACTTAGCTCATGATAAAAATTTTTGCTAGGTATAAACTTATATTTTCCAGGATAAAGCTTGGTGATTTCTTGTGAAAAGTAACGCGAGAATTGTTTATGAGCATTTATGCCACTTCCAACAGCAGTTCCACCTTGGGGTAAGATAAGAAATTTGTTTGTAATTATGTCTATCATTTCAGAAGAAGCTCTTAATTGACTTGACCATGCTAATAATTCTTCTGAGAAGTTAATTGGCATTGCATCCATTAAATGAGTCCTACCAGTCTTAATAACTCCATCAACCGATTTTGCTTTTTTTTCAATAGTATTAATTAAATCATCTAATGCTGGAATTAATTTTTTTGTAAGATCCATATGTGCACTAATTTTTATAGCAGTAGGAATTACATCATTACTGCTTTGGCTCATATTTACGTCATCATTTGGACTAATAGTTATTTTGGAGAACTTTGATGCTAAATTAGCAATTACTTCATTAGCATTCATATTTGAACTCGTACCAGAGCCTGTTTGAAAAACATCTATTGGAAATTCATTATGGTGTTTTTCTTGCCATACTTCTTTCGAAGCTTTTGAAATCGCTTTAGCTTTTTTTGTTGATATTAATTTAAGTCTCAAATTAGCTTTTGCAGCTGCATCTTTTATAAATCCTAATGAAGATACAAAAGATTTTGTAAAAGGGAAATCCATTTTTATTCCACTTATTGGAAAATTATTTATTGCTCTTTGAGTTTGAGCACCCCAAAGTGCTTTTTTTGGAACCTTAACCTCACCAATGCTATCTTTTTCAATTCTAAATTTCATATTCTTCCTTTTTTTGGTAAGCTATTTTAATTATTTTAACATTAATGAGTAAAAGAGAATAAAAACTATGTCAAATGTTTCACCAATTAAAATTGATATTTTTGATGGAAGACTACCATTGAAGGAAAAAGGACTTGTTTTTCAAGAATTTGCAAATCCTGCTGAGGAGAGAAGAAACCAATTAGAAAAATTGGCTGCAGGGTTTAGATTATTTGATTACTTCGGTTTTAATGAAGGAGTAGCTGGTCATATTACTTATAGAGATCCAGAATTTAAAGATCATTTTTGGGTAAATCCTTTAGGTGTTCATTTTTCCCAAATATCAGTTTCCGACTTACTTTTAGTAAATCATGATGGCAAAGTTGTTCAAGGCGACAAAGATGTAAATGTTGCTGCTTTTGCAATTCACTCAAGGCTTCATAAAGCAAGGCCTGATGTAAATGCAGCTGCTCATTCACATTCAATTTATGGAAGAACATTTTCAACCCTTGGAAAACTTTTAGACCCTATCTCGCAAGATGCTTGTGCATTCTATGAAAACCAAGGTCTTTATGAAGATTTTTCTGGTGTTGTTGAGGAAGTTGATGAAGGAGATGAAATTGCGAAAGCTCTTGGAAAAAGGAAAGTTGCAATTTTACAAAATCATGGAATATTGACAACAGGTCCATCTGTAGATATAGCGCTCTGGTTTTATATGTCAATGGAAAGATGTTGCCAAGCTCAATTGATGGCTGAAGCTGCTGGAAAGCCAAAGATAATTCCGCATAGAACCGCAGTAAAAACAAGAGAATTCATAGCAAACGATATCGCTGCCTGGGCGAGTTATCAGCCTGCATTTGATAAAATTGTAAAAATGCAACCTGATCTTTTAGATTAGGCCTCTGGTGCAATTATAGCTTTTGTCTCGAGACATTCTTCAAGCCCATGTTTTCCATGCTCTCTTCCATTTCCCGAGGTTTTATAACCCCCAAAAGGAGCTGCATTTCCCCTTGCACCTCCATTAATTGTTATCTGCCCTGCTCGAATTTGATTACCAACTTCAATTGCATGTGATAGTTCGCCTTGAACATATCCAGCTAAGCCATATTCTGTATCATTTGCAATTTTTATTGCCTCTTCTTCATTATCATATTTAATAACACATAGAACAGGTCCAAATATCTCTTCTTTTGCAATGGTCATGTCATTAGTGACGTCTGCGAATACTGTTGGTTTTACATAATATCCTTTTTCACAACCTTCGGGTTTTTCAGGTCCACCTGCTACTAGTCTCGCTCCTTCTTCAATACCAATTTCTATCATCTTTACTACTTTTTCGTATTGAGTTTTGTTTGAAATTGGGCCCATCCTAAATTCTCCATTTGGATCTCCTACTGAAGTGTTGTTTGCTGTTTGTGCAGCTACTTCAACAGCTTTATCGTAATTTTTTGATGATACAAGCATTCTTGTTGGAGCATTACATGATTGACCAGAATTTAAAAAACAATGACCTGCACCACCTTTGACAGATTTCTCTAGATCAGCAACATCATCTAAAATTATATTCGCAGATTTTCCACCAAGTTCCTGCTGGACTCTTTTAACGGTATTCGCAGAGGCTTGAGCAACCGCTATTCCCGCCCTAGTAGAACCTGTAAATGACATCATATCTACTTCTTCATGCTCTGAAAGAGCAGCTCCTACAATTGGTCCATATCCGTTTACTAAATTAAAGACACCTTTTGGAACACCAGCATCATGCATCACTTCAGCTAATAACATTGAACAATATGGAGATATTTCGCTAGGTTTTAGAACCATAGTACACCCACTTGCAATTGCAGCAGACACTTTTGTAGTTATTTGATTCATTGGCCAGTTCCATGGAGTAATCATACCGATAACACCAATGGGTTCTCTTCTTAACGTATAACCATCTTCTTTTTTTTCAAATTCAAAGTTTTCTAGAGCTTCAAGAGTTTCTTTAAAGTTTTTAAGGCCTGTATTTGCTTGTGCTCTTTCAGAAAGCCATTGGGGAGCTCCCATTTCTTTGGTAATAACTTCAACAAAGTCTTTGTATCTATTTTCATACTCTTTGATGATTGCTTTTAGGAGCTCAATTCTTTCATCTTGAGTAGTATTAGAAAATGTTTTAAATGCTTCAGCAGCTGCCTTAACTGCAATATCAATATCTTCTTTTGTACCTGCAGTAATTTGCCCAATTACTTCTTCGTTAGCTGGATTAATAACATCAATTAAGTCATTACTATCAGACTTTATCCATTCACCATTTATATAGAAATTTAAATCATTACTCATATTTATCTCCTAAAAACTTTGAAATTATAACTAAAATTACACTAATGAACTACAGAGATTTTTTAGAAAAGTCCCTTAATTTCTTTATCATCATCTAAACCGATAGCCTCGGCAGCCGGAACTCTTGGAAGACCTGGCATTGTCATAATTTCACCACAAACTACTACTATAAATTCAGCACCAGCAGATAATCTTACCTCCCTAATTGGTATATCATGTCCAACTGGCGCACACATCAATAATGGATCTGTTGAAAAACTATACTGGGTTTTTGCCATACATATTGGATAATTACCAAAGCCATCCTCTTCAAGTTTTTTAAATTGGTTTCTAACTTTCTTATCAGCGATTATTTGAGCAGCTCCATATATTTTTTTTGCAACTGTAGATGTTTTATCCCAAAGGGACATTTCATCATCATAAAGAGTTTTAAATTCTGCTGTATTAGAATCTGCGACTTTCGCTACTTCCTCAGCCAAATCACTTGCACCTTCACCGCCCTTTTCCCAGTGGGATGATATTTTGCATTGCACTCCAAGATTTTTACAAAAATTAATTATCTGCTCATGCTCTTTTTTTGTATCAGTTACATAATCATTAATAGCAACAACGACAGGCACTCCAAATTTCTCAATATTCTCAATGTGTTTCGCAAGATTTTCACATCCTTTTAAGACTGCATCAGCATTTTCTTTAGTAAGTTCATCTTTTTTTACACCTCCATGCATTTTTAATGCTTTTGTAGTTGCAACCAATACAACTGCATCGGGTTTAAGACCTGATTTTCTACATTTAATATTAAAAAACTTTTCAGCTCCTAAGTCAGCACCAAAACCTGCCTCAGTTACAACGTAATCTGCTAATTTTAATGCTGTTTTTGTAGCAACAACTGAATTGCAGCCGTGAGCAATATTTGCAAATGGTCCCCCGTGCATGAGAGCAGGATTATTTTCTAATGTTTGAACCAGATTTGGTTGAAATGCATCTTTCAATAGTGCTGTAATAGCTCCATCTGCATTAAGTTCTTTTGCTTTAACGGGTTCATTTTTCTTTGTATAGCCTATAACAATATTTCCAATTCTTGTTTGTAAATCATCTAAATCTGACGCTAAGCAAAATACAGCCATTATTTCTGAAGCTACAGTGATATCATATCCGCTTTGTCGCGGTACTCCATTTCCAGTCCCACCAAGACCACACGTAATATCTCTTAGTGATCTGTCATTCATATCAACAACTCTTTTCCAGGTTATTCTTCTTGGGTCAATATTAAGTTCATTCTCCCAATGTATATGATTGTCGATTAGAGCTGATAGAAGATTATGTGCTGCACCAATTGCATGAAAATCTCCAGTAAAGTGTAAATTTATATCAGTCATAGGTATAACTTGAGCATATCCACCTCCTGCAGCACCACCTTTCATACCAAAACATGGTCCTAAACTTGGTTCTCTTAGGCAAATCATTGCTTTTTTTCCAATATGGCAAAGACCATCTACTAATCCAACACTTGTAGTTGTCTTTCCCTCCCCAGCTGGAGTAGGTGAAATTGCTGTTACAAGTATTAATTTACCATTATCATTATTTGAAACTGAATTAATTAAGTTATGTGAAAGCTTTGCTTTATCGTCCCCAAATCGGATTAAATTTTCTTTATCGATGCTTATTGAATCAGCGATTTCAACAATATTTCTTTTATTTGCAGAATTTGCAATTTCTAAGTCACTCAGATAATTAGACATTGTTTACCTCAAAAAATTAGATTAAGTATACATAAGTGAATAATACTAAACTAGAAAAAAAAATAATTAATTTCTTGCACTATTGAATGCTTCAATTGCTCTTAATCTTGATTCTTTTAAATCTAATATTTGTTCATGATAACCAAGATGAGATCGAATATTTAAAGCGGGACTATGAATTTCTTTTGCATCTAAGTCTTTAAGCTCACTAATATATTTTTTTATAAATAATCCACTTTTATCAAAGTTTTTTGATTGTGTTAGCGGATTAAAAATTCTGAAGTATGGTGCGGCATCCGTACCGGTTGAGCTACTCCATTGCCAACCTCCATTGTTTGATGAAAAATCTCCATCCATAAGATTTTGCATAAAAAATGCCTCACCAATTTTCCAGTCATGAAGCATATTTTTTGTGAAGAACATTGCTGTAACCATTCTCAGTCTATTATGCATCCAGCCCTCTGTTTTGAGCTGCTTCATTGCAGCATCAATTATTGGAAAACCAGTTTCTCCATTTTTCCATGCATTTAGCTCATCTTCATCATGCCTCCATTTGATGTTTACTGTGTATTCTTGAAAAGGTTTGTCTTTACTAACTCTTGGAAAACAGAACATTATATTTTTATAAAACTCTCTCCACACAATTTCATCAATCCACTTTACTATCCCAATTTCGTTGGAATCTAATTCAAAATTGTTTCTTTTTAATGCTTCTAAAATACATCTCCTAGGAGAAATTACTCCTGATGCAAAATACGGCGATAATCTGCTTGTTCCGTCTATTATTGGATCATTTCTGTCTTTAGAATATCTTAAAACTTTTTGATCTAGGTAATCATTTAGTCTTTTATAGGCTTCCTTCTCACCAATAGGCCAAAGTAACATATCTACACAATGAGTTTTTTTAAATCTAAAATCAAAGGTATTCACGTTAGATCTAATATCAGTATTATTTTTTGGAGTGTAATTAAATTCAATATCGAGAAGATCTATATTGAATTTTTCAATCCATTTTCTTTTAAAAGGTGTAAATACTGAATATGGTCTATCATCGCCAGTTCTCAATGTCCCAGGAGAATAGACCAAGCCATTTTCATAGTTGGAATATTTAATATTATTTTCATCCAAAACTTTCTTTAACAAATCATCTCTTTGAATTTCATCAAACCCAACTTGATTGTTCCAGAAGACTTTTTGTAAGTTTCTTTCTTTTACTATTTGAAGAATTTTGTTTGGATCATCTAAAAAATTATTTGAATCAATAACGGTTAATGGAATATTAAATCTTCCCAAATCTTCTTCTAAACTTTTAAGATTTTCAATAATAAAGTGAGTTTTACAATTAGCTACATCATGGGCCTCATTTTGATTTAATGAATGTAAATAAACACAATGGACTTCTGAAGATGACATGCAAGCATTTTTGAGAGCTTGATTATCATCAATTCTTAGATCATTTCTGAACCAAACTAAACTTTTCATAAGCTACTCTGAAATATATGAATTTGAGAAAACTATATCGACTTGAAAGTTATCCTTAACATTGTTAATTTTTGCATTGCCACCAGAAGATTCAATTATTGCAGCGCCAGCAATAATATCCCATAAAAATACTCCATTTTCTTTGTAAAGCTCTGCTTTGCCTGATGCTATATAACAAGATGCAATTGCAGCAGAGCCAATCATTCTAACTTTTTTCCAAGTTTGCATATCTTCAATCATTTTTTTAAGGGAATCATTTTCATAATTTGTGTTCACAGGTAATCCAGTAACTAAAACTGCTTCATTTTTACTATCAATCTTTGAAACTTCAATTTCTTTATTATTTAAAAAAGCTTCTTTGGTAATATTATTAGCCTGATATAAATCATCATTATAAAAATCATAAATTACTCCTAATATTGGTTTCATATTGCATACAAGACCTATTGATACACAACAGATTGGAATATCTCTACTAAAATTTGCAGTTCCATCTAAAGGATCAATAATCCAAAAGGTATCGCCTAAATTTTCTACAGATTTTCCACTCTCTTCAGCTAAAATAGGATATTTTGAAATAGAACTAATTGATTGTTTTATTAAATTTTCAGATTCGACATCTGCTTGCAACTTTGTATCTTTTGGTCTGCTTTCTATCCTTACATTTAGTTTCGATTTATTTTTTAGTAAATATTTTCCAGCATTTAAAGCAGCCTCGACTGCATAACTCAGCTCTTGAGAATAGTCATTTTTAATCATTAGCCAGAATAGGTTACACGATATATTACGTTGTGCTTATCATCGGAAATTAGAAGTGATCCATCACTCATTACAAATGGTGAAACTGGTCTTCCCCATGCTTGTTCATTATCTAGCCATCCAGTTATAAAGTCTTCTTGTCTGACATAGTTTCCATTATTATCAAGTTGAACAAAAATTACTTTATACCCCGATTTTTTAGTCCTATTCCAAGATCCATGCAAAGCAATAAAAATACTATTTTTATATTTGGAAGGAAATAAATTACTGTCATAAAACGTAATACCTAATGGAGCAACATGAGGCCCTAACTCGGCAATAGGATCAACAAACTCTTTATCAAGAGTTGGAATTAAATCTCCAAATTCTGGATCAATCACATCAGTAGCATGTTTATAAGGGTAACCAAAGAAATCTCCATCATTTTCGACAACGTTTAGTTCACAAGATGGTGAGTCATCTCCCATCCAATCTCTTCCATTATCAGAAAAATATAATTTTTTAGTTACAGGATGCCAATCAAAACCTACACTATTTCGAACTCCTTCTGCTACAGTAACTAAATTACCATCTTCATATTTATGGATAGCAGCAAATCTTTTATCTTTTGTTTGAGGCTCAATACAAATATTACATGGCACACCAACAGGTATGTAAAGGTTCCCATCTGGTCCAAATCCTAGATATTTAAATCCATGCCAAGTTTCGTTAGGCAAATCATCCATGTAAATATTTTTTTCAGGAAGTACATTTGAATTAGATGTTAACCATTTATCAATATCTTTAATAACCCAGATCTTATCAATTTCAGAAAAATATAAGTCTCCATTCTTCGTAGCAACACCTGTAGGGTTTTGAAGTCCTTCTGCAATTAAGACCTTTATCTCTGCAGATCCATTACTATTTATATCTTTAATTGCATAGATTTTGTCACCTTTCTTTGAGCCTACAATAATGTATCCACTTTTAGTTTCAGTTATTTGTCTTGGGCTATCAAGCCCATCAGCAAAAACTGATATTTTAAAGTTCTCAGGAAGATTTAAATTATTGATGTCTTGAGAAAACAAAATTGTAGTAAAAAATGAAAGCATAAATACAAAAAATGGATTTTTTTTAATCATAAATGAGTAGTTATTAATAAAGAATTTCATATAATGTAACCTGCTAAATTAAATTTTAAAAAAATGCCGAACACATTAGCTATATCTATTTTACTACTAGCATTTTTTGCTTCAATAGTATTTAACGGCTTTTTTAGGAATATTGCAAAAAAAAATAAAATTTTAATTGATATTCCAGATAAAAGCAGAAAATTCCACTTTAACGAAACTGCTCTCACAGGAGGATTGGGTATATTTTGTAGCATTTTAGTAAGTGGTCTGCTTCTTACAGATTTTACAGATGCAAAGTACAGTGTAGATCTTGGTGAAAAGGGATTCTTAAAAAATTCAATATTTAATGATGGATTGATAAATAAGAATTATCAAGTTGATAGTAAGAATTACAATTTATCTATAGATAATAAAAACAATGAGAGCATAAATGTAATTATCAAAGACGATACTACAAATGAAAATATTACTGATTTGCCCCTAGAAATTATTCCTATCTCAAAAAATAAATTTAGGGTTATTTTGCCAGATGGTACTCAAAAGTTTTATTTGTCCGAATCTGGTAGTATCTATGAAATATCTCCAAACAATGAAATAAAATCAAATCAATTTTCACCTGTAAGCACTGATTTAAATAACGTAAAAATAAACAATACCTCCATAGCTGCATTTTTATGTATGTTTTTAATATTAATTTTTATGACATTTGATGATTTTATTGGCATAAGGGCTATTTATAGATTAATTTTTCAATCCTCAGTTGTGTTTTTAATGATCATAATGAGTGAGGAATATATTTACAATGTTGGAAATCTTTTAAATGCTGGAAATATTTACTTAGGTAACTTTGCTATACCTTTTACAATATTTTGTGTAGTTGGTTTAATGAATGCATTCAATATGATTGATGGTCTTAATGGAATATGTGCAGCTTTTGCTCTGGTACCTATTATATTTATTACTCTTTTTGGTAATCTTTCATATGGACTGTTAATACCAATTGGTTCAATTTTAGGATTTCTTGCTTACAACATGGGATTTTTAGGAAAAAAAAGGCGAGTCTTTCTTGGAGATAGCGGTTCAAATATATTAGGTTTTCTGGTTGCATTTCTTTGTATTGAGTATACTCAAAACTCAAATAATCCATATTTACTTAACCCTGTAACTGCTCTTTGGTTAGTAGCTATTCCTCTGGTGGATTGTATAAATGTGATGATATCTAGAGTCAGTAGAGGTATTGGTCCTTTTGATCCTGGTAGAGATCATTTACATCATAAGCTTCTTAGTTTAGGCATTAAACCAAAAAAAATATTTTATATATTTATATCATTTTCAGTTATGCTTTCCTTAATAGGTTTTATAATAGAACAAAATTATAGTGATCAGGCATACATATCTTTTTTTGCATTCTGTATCTTCTCACTGATATATCTCACAATTACTAAAACTGTATTAGATAAAAATGTTTAATTTTTTTAAGAAAAAAACACTAGAAACTAAAAAACAAAGTTCAGATTTTGAAATAGAACTTACTGCATCTGTATTGGCATATGAGATAGCTAGGTCTGATGGAGAAATTGATGAAAATGAGTTAGAAGTTCTTATGGAGGAAATAAAAGTTATTTCAAAGAAAGTTAAAAAAGATGAGGCTGAGATACTAGAAATTATCGAAAAGTATAGCAAAGATAGCGTATCTTTTTACGAGTTTGTTGAGGATATTAATAATGGCTATACAAAAGATGAGAAATTATCTTTACTGAAATTTATGTGGAAAATAGCTTATGCTGATGGAAAGCTTGATGTTGATGAAGAACGTCTAATAAGAAGGCTTGCTGACTTAATAAAAATAAAAGACATGGATGTACTTAAGCTTAAGCATATATTTAAAAACACTTAACTACCTGCATAGTCTATGAAACTAGCATTATCTTTTAAAAACTGCTCTGAACTTTTTCTATCACACTGCCCCTGATAATTTTTTATCTCGTTGTCATAAATATCATTACCAACAAACGTAAACATTTGAAGTAATATCACACACTTTTCTAAACTGCTTACCCTGTTGTCCTTGTATAATTCTTTTGCAAGAGATTCATATGAAACATTATCAGTTTGCATCTTTAGATTGCTTTTTTTGTCAATAATCATAAAATTTTTTTCTTCGCCGTAACTTATCCAATGCTTACCATTAGTGGATTCTCCAGGAACGCCATTTTTTGCAAAATTTGTCCAAAGCCTCATCATATTTTTTGAAGTATAAAATTTTGAAATTCCAGGAGGATAAATTAAGTCTGACAAAGGGTATCCGCCTACCAAATCATAACTCCCTGTAAGCAATGGGATCTCAGTTGCATGAGCTGCACCAATAAGATTTTTAAAATCTGCTACAAATAATCTTCTATGATCATCCCAATCAAACCTATATGCGTAAAGTTCTTTGTTTCCAGTCCTAAGAAAACTATTTAATGGATTATCTACGCCTCTTATCTTCCAGGCCATACTTCTATAATGATTAAATGCTTCAAATGCATCCTTATCTTTTAATACAACCTTAGGTAATCCGATTATTGATCCAATGAAAGAATAATCTACGTCAATAAAATACTCGGCAGTGGATAGCCAAAGTTTTACTTCATCTAAATTAGACCCTGCAATAGTTGGAACTTTATTTACATAATCATTATCTGACAATGAATTTTGAAGACCATTCTCAGAGATAACTACTCCATCAGAAGTCGTAAGTGGTAATTCTTGATACGTTTTTCTATCAACATAGTGCTTAAAGAAATCATATGTAGATAAATCCTTTAAAGTATTCCTAATTTCTTCATTTGACATTTCACTTTGTTTTTTTGTTATGTCTTGATCTTCAATAATTTTGTTTACAATTTCCCAACTAGAAAAATCAGAAGTTGATGATCTGGTTTTTTGTCTATATGCATCATCAGTAGTTATAGAGGTTGTATATCCAGACATAGATATTGCCTTATGAAAAAGTCCCTCAGCTTTTTTAGAACCAATTAGTGACAAAACGTTATGACCTCCAGCTGATTCGCCAAAAATAGTAATATTATCTTTATCCCCGTTAAAAAGACTTATATTGTTTTGAGTCCACTTTAAAGCAGCAATTATGTCTAAAGTACCAAAATTTGATGTTGCATCTAATTGAGTTTGCATATTTTGTATTGCAGGATGATAGAACCATCCAAAAGGTCCTAATCTATAATTTATTCTTACAACAATTACATTATGCTTTCTTACCATTTTAGAAAAATCATATAAGTCTTTAAGGCCAGATGTATTTCCACCACCATGAATCCAAAACATAACTGGCAATTTTTCTAAACTAACTTTTTTAGGTGCAAAAATATCAAGGTAAAGACAGTCTTCATTCCCAACATAGTCTCCATCTCCATCTACTCCACCCAATGAGGAGGGTCTTTGCACACAAAAATTGTTATCAATAGGTTTTATAGTTCCAGGAAATGTGATTTCTCTTGGAGCTTTCCATCTCAAAGTACCAATGGGCGGCTGGGCATAAGGAATATCTTCCCAAAGGATAACTCTATTTTTGTTTGAACCACTTACATCTCCTGAGGATGTTGAAATAGTATATTCATCTCCTCGCAAAGAAACGAAAAAAGAAATAAATATAATCAAATATAATTTTCTCATTAAACTGGGTGTGATATTGTTTATATATCAATATTATTATATCTCAATATATTAACATTCGGGATGTAGCGCAGGCTGGTAGCGCACTACACTGGGGGTGTAGTGGTCGTCGGTTCAAATCCGGCCATCCCGACCATATTTATTTAATAGATAATTGGCATATTAATTGCATTTTAATTTGATAAGTGCTTTAAAAAGCTATCATATTTAGCAAAAATACTTATAATGGTGAGCATTAATTTATAATGTTTTTTTTTGAAACATAATATGTTCCATAACTGAAACACTTTATATATGGAACAAAGAACATTTTTATGATTTAATACGATTATAGGGGCTAATTAAGAGGAAAATAATGGCAAAATTTATAAAATCCAGGTTTAAAGTATTGTGGGGAACTGTATTTGCGTTCTTTTATGGTTTTCTACCAAACAATATTCAAGCAGATGATCATGAAGTCGATGATAAAGTTTTAGAAGATGTTGATCCGATGAAGGAAGAGACAGATGGTATAGAGACAGATGGTATGGAGGATGTCGATACAAATCCAGGTTTAAAAGAAGGAGTTTCACTTAGTCCTGGTGCTATAGCTGCTGCTGTTGCAGCTGCCGCTGCTATACTAAGCGAGGGTGACGATAACGTGGTTACGCCTGCTCCTGCGCCAACACCGGCTCCGACACCTGCGCCAACACCGGCTCCGACACCTGCGCCTAGTACAAGCACTGACACAAGTACTGACACAAGCACAAGCACTGGAACAAGCACAAGTACAGGCACAAGTACTGACACAAGTACAGGCACAAGTACTGACACAAGTACAAGCACAAGCACTAGCACAAGTACAAGTACAAGTACAAGTACAAGCACTAGCACTAGCACTAGCACAACTACTGGAACTAGCACAAGTACAGGTACTTAATAACTACATGTAAAAAAGCGGTTCAAAAAAACCGCTTTTTTGAGTGATTTAATAGCAATTATCTCAATCTAAAAATCCGCTCCACTGTCTATCAATTTCATATTTAGTCGAATTATATATAAGTCCTTTTAATTCTTTGTCATGAATCAATTTTGCCCCTCCGTCTCTTGTTAGAGGAGATAATTTAAAAGTTGAGTATTCGCCAGAATACATATTTGATATCAAATCAAGAGGTATCTGGAAATAAAATCCTTTGTCAAAACTTCCTTCACCAAATATTTCAGCTGGTACATCTGTCCTAGTGAAATAAATCCCTGCTTTAAAACCAGACATAGTTGTTCTTGAGAGGTCTAGGCTAAATCCATCGTCTTTTGCTAAGTATCTTCCGTAGCTCAATCTTGATTCAACACCTTTAGCAAACCGATAACCAAAATTAATATGTCCCGTGGTTGTTTCATATTTTTGAAAATCAAGTCTCTTATCAAAAGATCTTTGTTTAACATAAAACATTTCAAAGCCAACATAATAGTTTTTATCAAAAGGAATATATAAAATCTCTCCTCCAAAGCCGCCATACATCTGTTCAAAAACTCCAGCAGTTATCTTAGAGTAAATTTCTTTATATGGAGACCATATATAATCTAACTGCATTCTATTGAGATGAATATCGTCTTCTTGAAGATATTTCACTATGTCAGTTCTTACATGCCGCATCAAAGAATCTGGATTATATGAAACATCCGAAAAATTATTAAACACTGGATAGGAAAATTCTGAGGTTAAAATAAGATTTCTACTAAATTGAACCTCGCTATTATAATTTAAGTCAATACCACCAAAATAGAATCTCTCTGGATTTCCAATATAGGAACGGACTGAAGGACTAAACGAAGAAAATATCACTGGGAATTTAACTTTTGGTTGAAATTCATCTTCCAAATAGCCGCCAGGATCTCCAGAGTCATAAGAAGTATTTCTAATTGTCAATTCAATAGGAGAAAGTTTTCCATCAAAATATTTCGCAAGGTAGGAAATTTTATTAGTCTCAATTCCTACATTAATATGGCTAATATTTATGGTTTTTAGATCAACATCATGCTCTTTAGCAACTTCATTGGCAATTGAAGAGGCATATGAAGAAGATCTAATAGCATTTCGGTGTTCGGAGGTAGAAATAGATATATCTAAATTACCTCCATCTAGATCAGATGTCTGTAATAAAAGTCTATTTCTATTAAGATTTCTTAGAAGATTTTCATAAAAATCTATTTTTTTGTTTCCAGTTTTATTTTCATTAGTTAAATCAGGGACAAATTTAGGTTTTGTGCTTAATTTATTTTCAAATGTTAAGCCATATGTAAAACTAAAATTCAAAGTATTTCCTTTTATATAAGAAACATCAAAAGCAAGATGCTTATTCCATGGAAAACTAAAACCAAAATTAATATCACTATCTTTTTTTCTTTTCTCTGAAATGTAACCAAGAGAATAATTTGCTGAAAGATCTGAATAATCAAATGGATCAAATTCTAGTTTTAATTTAAGCCCTTTTGATTTTGGAATTAAGTATTCAATTCCTCCAAATATTGAAGCTTCTCCTCTAAACCACAGATCATAAGATGGTGATCCACCTAAATTATAATTATCTGATCTTACTGGTCTTACATTAAGTCCCTCTGAAATAAATGAAAGAGGATTTTCAACGGAGTTTTTTCCAGCAAATTTCCCCCATCCAAGCCCTAAAGATATGATGGAATTATTAAAACCTTTCGACATCACAACATATTCTTTTGTAAAAAGCCCTGTTCCTGAAAAGTCATCTAAACCTATGGCAAAGTTTGGCATTAGCTTATTTTTTGATTCATATATTAGCTTAATGTTGAAACCCTTATCTAAATATGATCCCCTTTCAGTTCCCCAAAGTAGGTCAGATGGTCTATAGTAAAAATAACCAGCCTCTAACCAATCAAAAGGTGATACAGATAATGTTCCATATTTCCATATATCGTTTCTATTCAAAATTAATGAGACTGATCCCTCAGGCTTTGAAAGAGCAGACGGAGTTTGAATTAAGCCGATCTGGCCAAACGAATTAAAACTCGGAGAGTAACTAGCGACAGGATTTAAAAAAAAATAATCTTTAGGGCCAGCTGAGACTGTAAAAGCAAAAATTAATAAAAAAAAAATCTCATAATTTAGTCTAATTACTATTATTCAGAACTGAAAGTGATGTAAGGCTCAGTGCAATGCTGCTGATTATTGGTGCCCATATTGAAGCCACTTGAATAGATGAAGTAAAATCAGCTGATTGTGGAACGTAAATAATCGAGCCTGGATAAAGTAGTAACTTCTCATTTTCTGCTGAAATAAATGATAGTCTGTTTCTACTTCGTAAATTAACTGTCTCGCCATTGGGAGATACAATAAAAATATTAGCTAGGTCTGAAGAATCCAAGGCTCCACCGGCTTTATCAATATAATAATTAATATCTTTACCAGGTGAATATCTAATTGCACCTGGATTACTTATCTTTCCTTGTATATAAACTTGCTGAGTGATATTAGGAATAATTATTCTATCTCCATCAGAAATTAATGTGTCCAATGAGGTATCGTTAGAGATTAAATCAAGATCAAACTCTGCAATAACTCTGCCAGTACTTTTTGTATTTTTAATTTGATCTATGAGCAGTCCAACATCAACACTTTCTGCGCCAATAGAAGAATTTGTAATCAAATTATCAATAAAAGTGTTATAGAGCTTTTCTTTTGCCTCATTGTTGATCAATAATGCTTCTTTATTTTCAAGATATCCTCCGAAAGGATATGCCGAATCTGTATAACCACCGGCGGTTCTAATTGCTTCACTTAAAGTAGTTCCTTCCGAAAACTTATATGTTCCAGGATTAAGCACTGCTCCAATTAAATTAACTTTATTGATCTTGTATTCTCTAACAAAAATTGAATCACTATCTTTAAATTTAAAGTTTTCTAATTCCTCTAAAGTTATTTTAAGTATTTTACTTTTGCCTTTTTCAATTCTTTTTATGACAATATTACCTAAGTCACTATTTTTACTAAATCCAGCAGCATAGATTAATATATCTTTGAAAGATTCATCTTTTTTTAATTCGAATACTGCTTTTCTTGTGAAACCAGATTCAAGTGAGATAATATTACCAATTGCATTAACAACAATGCTATCACCAGATCTCAATCCTAATGGAAGGTTATAGACACCTTTAATAAGAACATCATATAAATCTAAGCTTTGTAATACAATTCCATTTCTTATATGATCAATTTTTCTATAGCTACCAATTTCATTCATTCCGCCTGCCATACTTAAGGCATGCAATATATTTGCATTTCCATTTAGTGTGTAAATGCCAGGATTATATGCATTACCAGCAATCAATATACTTATGTCTCTGACATTTTTTAATGATATGTATACTTCAGTACCAATAAAAGCACTACTAACCTTTGCTTTAATAAGTGAACTCGCATCATCAAGTGATAGTCCAGAGAGATTAACTTTTCCTATATCAGGCAAGTTTATTGAGCCATCTCTTAAAATAGAGTATGAATTAATAGAGTTTTCCTGACCTAGAAACTGAATTTCTAAAACATCTCCAAAATCGAGTATATAGGATGAGTCAAGGTTTGGCTCATTAACTGGCATAAATGATGTTTGAACAGTATCAAAAAAATCAGAACCAAATAACTTAGTGCCACCCGAAAATCTATCAAGCCCGTTTTCATTTTCTTTATCTATTGAGGTTGATGCCCTTCTATAAACTGGTTGTTCTGTATTCTTTTTTAATTCCATTCTCTCAAGTACATCATCTCTGACATCTTTTGGTAAACTTTCTAAAAACTCATCATCTAGTTCTTGAGCTAATATAGGCATAGAAAGCAATATAAAAATAAAAAATTTTATAGTATTCGCCTTGATCAATTTAGTGTCTCTTTTGTTTTAACCGATGCTTTAAAAATAAGCTTTTTTGCTGGTTTTATTATATACGATTCTAATGTTTTTGGGTTTCTACCTATTCTATTTGGGGTAATATGCTTATAAAAAGTTCCAAACCCACTTAATTTTACTTTTTTTACTTTAGATTCTTTTTTTAGTATTAATAAGAAATTATCCAAAAAAAGCTTGCTATCTTTCAATGGAATACCAAGCTCATTGGCAATATTTCTTGATATAGATAACTTAGTACTCAATTTTTATAACCAGGCAATTTAACAGATTTTATCTTTAAACATTTTGATATTATATCATCAATCAATTTATCTACTTCTTCATCGGTAATTGTTTTGATTTGTGATTGAAATATAAGTCTATAACCTACTTTAATTATCTGAGTCTTATTATTTTTATAATAATCAAAAACATAACAATCTTTTAATAAATCATTTTTATAATTAAGAATTAAATTTTCTAAGACTTTCGATTGAGAATATTCTTCTAATGAAAAAGATAAATCTCTAGATG
>CABZTX010000002.1 GCA_902528875.1 uncultured SAR86 cluster bacterium
TTCCAATAATTGTCTTTATTTTTTGATTGAAATGCTCTTTCTCAATCAATATGCCGCCAACTTTTTTATAATCAAAAATGATGTCATTTGGCCATTTAATACCAATATTTTTATTTTTTATGTGTTTTTTTATATGTTTTATGCAAACTACACCAGAAATAATGCTTAAAGGAAGTGAACTGGTGTCCTTTTCAGTTGAAATAGACATAATTGGGATTTTTCATGATATTGATTCCCAAGGAAATGCAATTATCATGACAAAAAATGGTACAAAGACCTATAATAATAGTGGTGAAATAAAAATAGATGGTATTTATTAAATGCTTCATTACATAAAAAACATAGGAATTGAAGAAAATTGTCCAGAGGGATATAAGCAAATTATTTTTGGGGCTGGCTGTTTTTGGGGTGTTGAAAAAAAATTTTGGGATCAAGCTGGAGTTTTTGTAACTTCAGTTGGCTATTCAGGTGGAGATATTGAAAATCCAACATACAAACAAGTATGTTATGAAAATACAAATCATGTTGAAGTAGTAAGAATTTTTTATGACCCTAAAGAGACTAATTTAGATAAGTTACTTAAAATTTTTTGGGAATGTCATGATCCAACTCAGGGTATGAGACAGGGAAATGATATTGGTACTCAATATAGGTCAGTTATTTTTTGCAATGAAGAAAACGATATTAAAGTTTCAAAAAATAGCAAGGACTCATTTCAAAAAATTCTTACAGAAAATAATTTTGGAGCCATTACAACAGAAATAAATATGATAAAAAACTACTATTTAGCAGAAGAGTATCATCAACAATATCTAGCCAAAAATCCTAATGGATATTGCGGACTTGGCGGAACTGGTTGCACCGCGAATTAAAAATCAGTCCGGATTATATTGCAGTAGTGCCTGTTCCATATATGATCTTACCTGTGTAAAAGTGTCGCCAGCTTCTTCTAAAAATGTTCCAAATTGTGGCGTGCTCTGGTAATTTGCAAGAAATTCAAGCGCTTCTGAACTGGAGTTAAAATATACTGAAACAGAGTGAGTAACGTTTCCAGCTCCAACATGTTGCTGTCTTAAAAGATATGCTTTACCACCGAAGGACTCATCAAACATTTTTGCAGCCATTTTTTTAAATGATGGGAAATACACCATAGGATTACTGACTTGATCGACAAAAGTAACTCCATAATTTGCACCTCTGCCATCACCTTCAGCTATTAAATAACTTGTAAGATTATTGTAATAGGGTTCTGCACCTGCAGCAGCCATTTCTTGGCCAAACACAGCAAATGCAGGTGAACTTGAAAAAATCTCTCCTGCATCTTGAAATCTTTCAGCGCTTTTGTAATAAAAGTTTATTGAGTGAGTTATATTTGCATAGCCTTGCATAGTAATTCTTGAGAGTGCAGCTTCAAATTTTTGCTCTTTGATTTCAGGACTATTCATAAGCTTATCAAAAGCAGCTCCACATGCTGGCTCATTTGGACAACTGAAAAAATAGTTAGCCTGAAATTTCGAATAGTTTGGTTCCGTATGATCATCTGCAGTGATTAATGAAGATGCGAGTAAGGTTGTTAGTAATAAATATTTCATAATTTTCTCTAAATAAAATTTGTTTAAGTACCAATAATATACATAATTTAAAACAAAAATGTTAATTTTCTAAAACAATGATGTAAAATTCAGTCCGTGCCACCTTAGCTCAGTTGGCTAGAGCAGTTGATTTGTAATCATCAGGTCGTCAGTTCGAATCTGACAGGTGGCTCCATTTGTATAATTTTTTTATATTGTCTAATATTAATTATGGATTCTGATAAAGATAAAAAGCTAAAAGACGAAACTTTAAAAAAAGACTTTAGGTTTGGAATGTATGTTTACACAATTATTTATGTATCACTTGTTGTTGCTTTGATTGTTACATACGCCTGAATGGACTTAACAACATATATAATCGGTAATATCATCCTAATTGCAATGCTTTACTGGGTTGTTAAAAATAAGGATAGCTAATTTCTATATGTAGCAGGCTTACCTGGTTCCTTTGTATATCTATCACGAAGTCTTGTAGACCTGTTTGTTAAATCTATATTTTCACCATTAACAAATATAAGTTCCGGCATTGAGGAAGGTTCAAGAGGGTCAGCGTCCCAAATAATTATGTCAGCATAGTTTCCAGCTTTTAAAATTCCTCTTTTTTTAATATCAAAAAATTTTGCTGGATTAGATGTTATGGACTTCATGGCTCCAGAATAGGACATTCCATTTGCAACAGCAACACCCGCTCCTTGTCTAATCAAATGAAAGTTGTGGCTTCTTGTAACATTAAAAGTAAACTCTACACCAGCCTCCTCCAAACGTTTTGCCATTTCTATATTTGAAGCAAGTTCATCAAAAGAATTTGGAATATTATTGATAGGATTAATTATTAGAGGGATTTGATTTTCTGAAATGGCTTCACTCACCAAATGAGCTTCTTGTGCACCCATAATTACTAGATTAAGGCCATAATTATTTTTTATTTTTATTAGTTTTAAAATATCAGAGGCTCTATTTGCTTTAATTATTATAGGAATGTTTCCATTTACCATTTCATAAAGTGCTTTTACATCTCTAGGATGAAGATCCATTGATTCTGCAATAGACGATTCACCTATTATTTCTGTTATATCTTTGTTTGAGTTTAAATCTTTTTGATTAATTGATTTAGCGAAAATTAGTAAATCATCTATTAATGCAAAAGTCTCCGATCTAGAAGCATTGTAATCACCACCAACCTTTCCGATCATTACCATGTCTTTTTTACCAGAAATTTCAAGATTTCCATCCAAAACAAAGAATGATCCAAGCCCTCCTATAGGGCTTGAAGTGTTTTGTGGAAGAGTAATCGCTGACGTTATGCCATTAGATCTATTCCAAGGTATCAAGGTCGAATTTGGATTAAATGCATCAAAAATGCTAAATCCAATTTTGTATAGTTCTGATGAATCATCTCTAGTAACGCTTAGCGCACCAATTTCGACAATACCAATATCAGTATCTGTTGCAATTAATCCTGGGGTAATAATCATCCCCGTTGCATCAATTACTAAATCTCCTTGTATGGAAGCAGAACTTACCCTACTTATGAACTCATCTTCTATAAGAATATTACCTACAAAAGGATCATTATTTTCACCATCATATATAGTTCCATTTTTTATTAAAATAGTTTGTGAATATATATGTGCTATAAAAAACAAACAAAAAAAGAATATAAAAAATTTTTTAAGCATTCTATTCTTCAATCCTATTTTTATTTGGGTTTATTATTCCAACGTCAAAATCACTTGATGGGAAATAATTTGATTTTTTGTCAAACGCCAATCCACCATCAATAAAAACTTTTTCAGCTAATGCATAAACACTAAATGGATTTTTTGACCATATAACCACATCAGCATTTTTTCCAATTAAAAGTGATCCTGTTTGATCATAAATACCAGCAGCTTTAGCAGGATTACTTGTAATCCATTTCATTGCTCTCGCTTTCGATATATCAAAACCTGCTCTTATTCCAGCAGACAAAGCTTTAGATGCTTCTTGATTTAAATGTTGAATGCCTATTGCATCATCTGAGTGGACTATTGCACAGCCAGTTCCATTTCTTGCTTGATCTACTATTGCAATATTAGCTTGCACCATATCATATGCTTCATGTTTAAAGCCCCACCAATCTGCCCAAAGTGCTCCACAAATTCCATTGTCAGCCATCAAATCAGCAATTTTGTATGCTTCTACACCATGATGAAATGCGGTAATTTTATAATTAAACTCCTTTGCAATGTCAATCATTGTTGCCATTTCATCTGCTCTGTAACAGTGGTTATGAACTAAAATTTCTCCCTTTAACACTCCAGCTAGAGTGTCCATTTCTAAATCTCTTTCAGGAGCATATTCAAGCTCTTTTGCCTCATCTGACTTTTCTTCATATTCTGTTTGTCTTCTTAAATAACTTTCAGCTTTTATCCATGACTTTCTGTATCCAGCTGCATTTCCCATCCTCGTGGACGGAGCTTGTTTTCTATTGCCGTAAACTCTTTTTGGATTTTCACCACATGCCATTTTTAAAGAATGAGGTGCATTAGGAAATTTCATAGAATTTATAGTATTTCTTTGAAGATTTTTTACAGTAACGCCTCTTCCACCGATTAAATTTGCAGAACCTGGTAGGACATGAAAAGCAGTCACACCACCTCTTAATGCAAGAGCATATTGAGGATCTTGAACCCACATGGAATGTTCAGCCCATACGTCTGCAGTAACTGGACTGGTTGATTCATTCCCATCAGAGCTTGTTGAAACCCGAGGGGCTGCATAAACTCCCATATGAGAGTGAATATCAATAATTCCAGGAGTTACCCACTTCCCGGTAGCATCAATAATTTCAAAGTCTTGAGAAACTGGAAGATCTTTTCCAATTGCAACAATTTTTCTATCTTGAATTAGGAGATCCGTTTCAACAAATTCATTACCCTCTCCATCATAGATATTTGCATTCTTAATAATAACATTTACCGAAGGCAAAGGTTTATAGGTTGATTCAAATGGTTTTGATTCAATAATATTAATTAAACTTAAGTTCAGAAAAAGGAAAAAAGAAATTGTATTTTTTAGCTTAGTCATACTTACAACATTAATATAATCTATAATGAAAAAAATAAAAACATATAAAAATTATGCAGTTAAATTTTTTTAATAGACCATATTTTGAAAACGGTGCTCTAAAACACATATCCGAAGTTTTAAGGACGCTTGGAATAAAAAATCCTCTTATTTGTACCGATCCTGGCCTTTCTTCAATAGGAATGACTGATAAAATTAGAAATCTTATTTCAAATGAGTTCACTGTAACTTTTTATGATGGGACTCCTGCTAATCCAACAGAAACAGCTGTAAATGAGGCTTTAGAATTATTTAAAATAAACGATTGTGATGGTGTTATTGGATTTGGTGGAGGATCGAGTATGGATTTAGGTAAAGCAGTGGCACTAATGGCAAATCATGAAGGTAGCCTTTTAGATTATGCTGTAAACGAAGGTGGGTATGGAAAAATAAATGAAACAATGCCCATGATAGCTATTCCAACAACCTCTGGAACTGGAAGCGAGGTATCTGTTGGATCTTTAATCATAATGAATGACGGGAGAAAATTAATTTTTGCAAGTCCACATTTAATGCCAAATGCAGCAATTTGTGATCCTGAACTTACACTAGGATTGCCACCAGTGCTTACAGCTGGAGCTGGAATGGATGCTTTAACTCATTGCATAGAAGCCATTTTATCTCCAATTAATGATCCTCCTGCTGAAGCTGTTGGCATAGATGGAATTGAAAAAATTATTAAAGAAGGAAGTCTTATTAGGGCTTATAACGACGGGCAAGATAAGGAGGCAAGATGGAGCATGATGATGGCATCTTCAGAGGGTGCTATGGCTTTCTCGAAAGGGCTTGGAGCTGTTCATTCGATGAGTCATGCATTGGGAGCTAATCAAGAGCTAAGGCTTCATCATGGAACTCTAAATGCAGTCATCTTGCCAACAGTTTTAAGATTTAACCAAAACCATGTCGGAAATAAATACTCCAGGATTGCTAATGCGATGGGTAAAGATGAGTCAATTAATTTAGCCAATGAAATTGAGGAATTAAACGAAAAGATTGGCATGCCTAACAGGCTATCAGAAATGGGGGTAACAGAAGACATGATTCCAGAGCTTATTGAACACGCTATGACTGATCCTAGCAATATAACGACGCCTAGAGTTCCCAATTTAGCAGAGTGGGAAAAACTATTTTTAGATGCGTTATAATAAATAACTTGAAAATTATAAAAATTAATGGTCTAGTACTCTTCAAATGATTGTAAACAAAAAATATTTTATATATTCACTTATTTTTATAGTAAGTCTCTCTTTACACAGTTTTGTTGATCACCATGAACATCATGAACATCATGAACATCACAGCTTTGAAAAAGATCATATTGTTGAATGCCAAGCGTGTGAAGAGAATGTAAATTTGCAATCTTTTGTATCAAAAAAAAATACTTATTTAAAGAATGATCTACTAAATACAAGTCTTTACAAAAAATTTCTTAGTTCTAAAAATAAATCAAACCTATCAAGAGCACCACCTTACAAAAGTTAATTCTTTATTAATTATTAACTTTTCATAAGGAGGAAAAAATGAAAAATTTTTTAAATGCTATTGTTGTTATGATTGCATTTCATTCAATTAATGTTTCTTCACAAGATATTGAAGAAGTTGTTGTTATTACATCTGCTCTAGTTGATACATCAGAAATTACAAATCCATTGTATGTAATTGATGGTGAAGATATTGTTGATGATGCTACAACTAGTTTGGGTGATGCTATTGATAGTTACTTGGGTGTTTCTATTGCTGATTATGGTGCTGCTGTTGGACAACCAATTATCAGAGGGATGTCAGGCCCAAGAGTTAAGCTGCTTAAAAATGGTATGGTTAACCGTGATGTTTCTGGCCTAGGTGTTGATCATTTAAATGATGTTGACTTGAATGATATAAGTCAAATTGAAATTGTGAAAGGTCCATCTTCTTTGCTTTATGCCAATGGAACAATTGGCGGAATAATTAATGTTGTTGATGACACTATATCAACAGTTAATCTTGAGGCTCCTAAAGCAAATCTTGGTTTAGAAACACAATCTGTTAATGACGGTGATGCTCAGTCGTTTAGTTACAAAGAGAATATTGGCGGTTTTAATTTTAGCTTTGGTTATAAAGATGTAAATTTTGGGAACTATGATATTCCTAGTGGTGCTGTAATGCATGAAGAGGAAGAACATCATGATGAGGACGATCATGACGAAGATGAGCATGAAGATGAACATCATGAGGAAGATTTAGGATATGTAAATAACTCAGACTTTGCCGTCGAGGCTACTAAATTTGGTATTTCAAAAGTAGGAGATTGGGGTTACATAGGATTTGGAATAGATAATCTTGAAAGTGTCTATGGTATTCCTTTCCATGGAGATGAACATGGAGATGAACATGGAGATGAACATGGAGATGAGGATGACCATGGTGACGAGGAAGGACATGATGAGCATGGAGAGGAAAGAATTTTTTCAACTACTGACTCTGAAACATTTACTATAAAAGGTTCTTACAACGTTAACGGAAGTTTAGTAAATAAAATCGACTTCACCTATCGTGATTCTGACTATACTCTCACAGAAGCTCATGAAGAGGAAGAACATGATGAGCATGAAGAAGAGGGTCATGATGAAGATGAGGAAGAACACGAAGAACATGCACCAACTGTCTTTGCGAATGAAGCCACAGAATATGGAGCAATTTTTGATATTTCTAATGATTATGCAACTCAAAAAATTGTCTTAAATTTTGTTGATGAGGATAACTCAATTGTTGGAGAAGAAGCATTTATGAATCCTGCAAATAATGAAGAATTCACTATGGGTTACTATTTAAGTAAGGATTTTGACTTATTTAATGTTGATCTTGGAATGAGAATTGATCAAATTGATAGGACAGGAAGCGTAACCGATGAAGAACACGGAGACGTTGATAACTATTCAATTGACGATAGCACCAATAGCCTCGCTTTTAGTTTAGGCAGAGATCTAAGTGATACTCTTGATATGAATGTTGGCTTTGCAAGTGTTGAAAGACTTCCATCAGTCATAGAATTATTCATGAATGGTCCTCATATGGCTACTGGTAGATTTGAGGTTGGTGATCCAACGCTCAGTGCTGAAACTTCAAATAACTTTGATATTACTTTCAACTTTGATAATGGTGATTTTTATGGTTATGCAAGCTTTTATATTACTGATGTAGACAACTATATTGCTCTAGTAGACGAAGACGAAGATCATGACGATCATGAAGAGGAACATCATGACGATGAGGATGAGCATCATGAAGATGAAGATGGTCATGAGGATGGAGATGATCACGGTCATGGTAATTTAATTCATGCAAATTATGTTCAAGAAGATGCGGAATTTGATGGATATGAAATTGAAATTGGAAGAACAATTGAAATGGCTAACGGTGATTTAACTCTTTCATTTGGTAGAGATGTTGTAAATGCTGAATTCTCCGATGGACATAACGTTCCAAGAATAAATCCAGCAAGAAATATATACTCTCTTATCTATGATCAGGACGATATTTTGTTCAAACTAAGTCTAAAAGATGTTGATGAGCAAAATGATTTTGGCGAAGGTGAGACTGCAACTGATGGATATCGAATGCTTGATGCGAGATTCACAAAGACATTTGATTTGGATGGAAAAAGTGAATTAAAGGTTTCATTATTTGGAAGAAATTTGCTTGATGAAAAAGCCAGAAATCACTCATCATTTGTCAAAGATCAAGTTCCCCTTCCTGGGAAAAATGTTGGAATAAAATTTAATTTAACATATTAAATTTTTTCTCTTGAATACTATATATATTGGGACATAATGTCCCAATATATATTTTTACATTCCTATGCTTTACTTATTATTAATGTCATTTTTTATGCTTCCCTTTTCTTTTTCAGAAGAAGTTGAAGAAGTAATCGTTACAGGAACAATCTTAAAAAATTCTGAAAATAATGATTCCACTCTGAAAGTATTAACTAATTCAGCTTTTAACGAGCTAAATATTATCTCTCTTGCAGAATTATCAAAGTTTCTGACTAGTTCTTCAGGATCTAGGTTTCAAACAAATTCCCTTGATGGCGTTGATCAAGGTATGTCGAACATCAATCTTAGAGGTCTTGATAATACGTCTACTTTACTTTTAATTAACTCAAAAAGGACCACAAATGCAGGTACACCATCTACAAGAGGTCAAGGATACGTAGATACAAATTTAATTCCTGAAATAGCAATTAAACAAATTCAAATCCTAAAAGAGAGTGCCTCACCTCAATATGGCTCGGATGCAGTAGCCGGTGTGATTAATGTATTAACCTATAAAGAATTTACTGGGATAAGAATAAAGGCTAATTATCAAACAACAACAAACTATGACCAAGATAATTCTCGATTAGGCTTGCTGTATGGTGCAAATAATAAAAATAGTAATTTTGTAGTCGGTTTTAATATACTTTCAAAGACGCCATTATCAGCTTCAGAAATTCCAGGTATTGCTGAGCTTGCAATCAGCGGTCTTGGAAGATCATTTAAAGTGTCAGATACGGATACTGTTTCAGATGGAGTTTGGAAAGGTGTCTATTCAAAAAATCAGAAAATTCCTGATCCTAATTGTATAGCTAATGGAGGTGAGCTCACAAATCCTACAACATGTGGTTTTCTTTATGGTGAAAGATTTAATATTGTTAATGATGAGGATCATTTAAAAATGTACTCAAATTACACACACAATTTTGATAATTATCAATATGTGATTACTTTTATTTCCTCAAATGTCGACGTAAATGATAATCCACAATCACCTTCCTATCCTGCATTGCCATTTTTAAGAAGAAAAATTCAACCAAACGAAGGAGGAAGTCCTTTTAATGTTCCAGTTACATGGTATGGGCGACCTCTTGGCTCTGAGTATGCATCTCCATTCTCGCCAAAAGACATAAAACAATTTAATGTTAATCAAAGAATCATTTTTAATGTCAATGAAAGTACTAATCTTGAATTTTCAATTACTCAAAGTAAGCACTCGAACAAACACTTTAGGCCGGACATAATAGATTCAAGATTCTTAGAGGCAATCAAAGGCACCGGTGGTCCAAATGGAAATGAGACATGGAACCTGTTTGATTCTAATCAAAATTCACATGAATTAATAAATTATGTAAAGGGAGCTGAAATCTCTAAACGAGAAGCTAAGTTAAATGTAATTGAATTAATTTTAAATTTAGATAGAGAAAAGATTAACTATGCTTTTGGTATAAGTTCTTATAAAGAATCCTTAGATATATATTATGAGGAAACAAGCAGAGCGAGCTTTAATGATGATGGTCAATTAACAAAAACAGCAGATTTATTCTTTTTAGGTGGAGGAAAAAATGTTAACAGCTCAAGAAGAAATAATTCTTTCTTTTTTGAATTAGCTTCAAATATTAGCAAAAATTTAAATATTCAAACATCTGCGAGATATGAAAAATTTCAAAATGATAATTCATTTGATCCAAAGATTTCATTTAATTATTCACTAAATAATAATTTTTCATTAAGGGGTTCTATTGCATCATCATTTGTCATGCCCTCTATGGCGCAAATGTTTTCAAGTGAAATAAATCTTGGAAGCGTTAGGGATATTGACAGCTCTCCATTTGTAAGACAGGCCAGAATTGGTAACAAAGATTTAAAACCAGCAACTGCAGATAGCTTTAATATTGGTGTTATCTATGACAAAAATTCACTCAAATTTTCATTAAGCGTTTGGTCAATAGACTTCAAAGATCGAATTGAATTAGAAAGTGCTCAGGCTCTTCTAAATCAAGATTCATTCGGATCGAGAATCACAAGAAATTCTGAAGGTGATCTTATTGGAGTTACTACCACCTATTTTAATGAAGAAAAAACAGAAATTTATGGATTTGATTTAAATTTTACAAGAAGTTGGGAAATAGATGAGATAGGATTATTGAGTTTTGTTATAGATGCGAGCTCAATTGAAAATTTCTCTACTCCTGATGCTTTAAATAAAAGTATGGTTAATCGTGTAGGTCGTTTTAATTATGATGATCATACTTTTTCACTACCAAAAAATAGAATAAATTCTGTAATTAAACTCGACTATAAAAATTATGAATTCAACATTAATACTAGATACATTGATAGTTATATCAATTCAAGACCACTTTCAGGCTTGGCTTTGGAAAATGGCTATAAAAATAAAGTAAATTCTTTTTTTGTTCTAGATTTCTCAGTTTTGAAAAAAATTAAATTGAATCAAAGTGATTTAGATGTAAAGCTGGCAATATTGAATCTTTTTGATAAATCAGCTCCTAGACTATATGACGCACCTGATTTTAGTTTTGATACTAGAGTTCATGATCCCAGAGGAAGAATTATTGGAGTTAGCTTGGAATGTAACTTTTAACATCAACTTAAATAATGAATTATTTAAAAAAATCAATTGATCAGATAATTTCAGAAAATAATATACCTTTCAAATGGTCAGCCAAGGTAAATAGTGAACTATCATCTCTAACATTTTCAAATGAATCAAATAGGATAAATCTGGAAGACATGCCGTTCGTAACAATTGACGGCAAGGATGCTAAGGACTTTGATGATGCTGTATTTTGTAATGAGAATAAAAGTGGATATATCCTTTATGTTGCAATTGCTGATGTTGCAGATGTAGTTAAAGAAGAAATGGAGATTGATAAGGAGGCTTTTAAAAGAGGTACTTCTATTTATTTCCCTAAAAAAGTTATTCCAATGCTTCCTGAAAAAATATCTAATGACATGTGTTCATTAGTGCCTAATCAAAAAAGAAACGTTCTTGTATGTAAGATTTATTTTGATACTGAAGCAACAATAAATACCTTTGAATTCATCGAAGGTAAAATTAAATCATCTAAAAGATTTACATATGAAGAGGTTGAGCACTTTGAAAGCATAGATTCAAAAATATCTGACTCAATTTCATCATTAAGATTGTTAACTAAAAAACTTTTGTTAAAAAGATCAAAAAGACATGCCCTGGAGATTGAGTCATTGGAGCCATATATTGCTGTCAATGATGAGGGTGAGTTGCAAAAAATTTCATTTCCAAAAAGACTTTTTGCCCATCAAATGATTGAAGAATCTATGATTGCTGCAAACGTATGTGCAGCAAAATTTATGAAACAAAACTTTGGCTATGGCATTTACAGAGTGCATGAAGAGCCAGAATTTCTAAAACTAGAAAACTTGAAAAAATTTTTTCAACTTAAAGGTCACTCAGGAAGTCCATCATCAAATGCATTAGATCTTTTAAATTCATTTAGCAAACATGCAAGTAAAAATAGTGAAAATAAACTCTTAAATATTTTAATACTTCAATCTCTTAAAAGAGCCCAATATTCTACAAAAGAAATAGGACATTTTGGTTTACAACTAGAAAGATACTCACACTTTACTTCACCAATTAGAAGATACCCTGATCTCCTTGCTCACAGGTTAATAAAAAGTGTAATAAAAAATTCAAACAAAAATTACTCACAAGAAATTTTTGAAGAAAATCTTAATGAGTTATCTTCCCTTGAAAAAAGAGCTGAAGTTGCCTCTAGGCAAGTTACACAACAAATGATTTGCTATCATCTTCAGAAATTTTTAGGTGATGAATTCAATACTGTTGTTGTTGGAGTTGCAGAATTTGGTCTTTTTTGTGAAATTAAAGATAAATATATTTCTGGATTAATTCATGTATCAGACTTAAAGAGAGACAGGTATATTTTTGATTCTCAAGCAAATATACTTAAGGGAAAACGAACAGGTAAGACATATAGAATTGGACAAAAAATTAGAGCTCAATTAGTTAATGTAATTCCAGAGGATAGAAAAATTACACTTGTGCCAGCATAATCATGAAAAACAATGAAGACATAAGAACGGGATTTCATAGTATTGAAAATATAATAAGTTTTAATCCATTTAAAATAAAAAAAATTTTTTTGCCGTCTTTGAGAGACGATAAAAGAATTGAAAATATAATAGAGTTAGCTAACAAAAATAATATTTCATTTGAGATATCTAAAAAGCTAAAAAAAGAGCCGCAGGCAATTATAAAAAAACAAAAAAATTTGGATTTAAAAGATTTAAAGAAATTTATTGATGAAAATAAAAACAAAAAATTTTCAATCTTAATATTGGACAATATTCTTGATCCAAGAAATTTAGGTGCTTGCATCAGGTCTGCAGCTGTTCTCGAGGTTGATGCAGTAATTATTAATAAGCATCAATGTGCTCCTTTAAATGATGTTGCTCACAATGTTTCAGCAGGCGGTGCAGAAATAGTTAATATTTTTCATATAAGTAATTTAGTTAATTGTGTTAAATATCTTAAAGGTTTTGGCATTCAGATATTTGGATTAAGTGAGCATGCTAATGATAACTATACTGATTGTAGTTTTAATGATTCATGTGCGATTATTATGGGATCTGAAGAATTTGGACTTAGGAAAAAAACCATCGAAAATTGTGACAGACTTATAAAACTTAATTGCAATAAAAATTTCAAAAGCTTTAATGTTTCTGTTGCAACTGGGATAATATTATCTGAACTATCAAGACAGCGTAAGTATTGATAATATTTTAAAAATTTAATGTTAAAGCAGAGAACTCTAAGAAATTCTATAAAAGCAGTAGGCATTGGTCTTCATACTGGTAAAAATATTAATATGGAGTTATTTCCCTCTGAAGCAAACTCAGGAATCAATTTTATTAGAACTGATATAGATGAATCATTGATAATTCCAGCCATTGCAGAAAATGTCGGTGATACAAGCCTTTCAACTGCACTTGTGAAAGATAACGTTAAAATTTCAACCATTGAACATCTTCTGTCTGCTATAGCAGGTCTTGGTGTCGATAACTGTCTGATAAAAGTTGACGGGCCTGAGGTCCCAATAATGGATGGAAGTTCAAGCCCTTTTGTTTTTTTGATCCAATCTGCAGGCCTGAAAGATCAGGATGCTCTTAAAAAATTTATTAAAGTAAAAAAAGAAGTTACTGTAACAAGAGATGATGCATATGCAACAATTAAACCATTTGACGGATTTAAGGTTTCATTTAAAGTAAGCTTCGATCATCCAGTACATAAAAAACTTCCATCAGAGTCCATTATAGACTTTTCAAGCACGTCGTTTGTAAAAGAAGTTTGCAGAGCAAGAACATTTGGTTCAATGAGTGAAGCTGAGTTCCTAAAATCTAAAAATCTTGCATTAGGTGCTAGTGTTTCTAATGCAATTGTATTTGGTGAAGATGAAATTTTAAATGATGAAGGTCTAAGATTTAATGATGAGATTGTTAAACATAAGATGTTAGATGCTATTGGAGATTTATACTTGCTTGGTGGTAATCTTATAGGTGAATTTTCTGGCTATAAATCTGGTCATGAATTGAACAACAAACTTTTGAGAAAAATTATTCAAGATGATAATGCTTATGAGACTGTTGAATTTGAAAATTCTGAAAATGCCCCAATTTCATATGTTAGGCCACCATTTGGGGATGTTGACTAATAATTTTTTGGATGTTTCTAGGATAGATTAAATGTTGAATTTTTTTTCTAATATCTTTGGTTCTAGTAATGATAGAACATTAAAGAGAATGATGGTGTACGTTTCATTAGCTGGTGATCTTGAATTGGAGCTAAGCGAAAAGCCTGATGAGTTTTTTAAAAATCTCAAAGAAGATTTATTTCAAAAATATAAAGATAACAACAGAAATATCTATAGCATCTTGCCATTAGCTTTTGCTGCTGTAAGAGAAGCAAGCAAAAGAACAATAGGTCTAAGACATTTTGATTCTCAAATGCTTGGAGGTATCTCTTTGGCTGAAGGAAATATTTCTGAAATGAAAACTGGTGAAGGTAAAACTTTGGTTGCCACCCTTCCAGCTTACTTGAATTCATCTATTGGAAACAAAGCTATTTTAGTTACAGTTAATGATTATCTTGCAAAAAGAGATGCTGAGTGGATGCGACCAATATATGAGTTTTTAGGTTTAAGTGTTGGAATTGTAAATTCGAATCAAGCAAGTCAAGACAAAATCGAAGCATATAAATGTGATGTTATATATGCAACAAATAATGAGCTTGGTTTCGATTATTTAAGGGATAACATGGCACATTCAATAAATGAAAGAGTTCAATGTTCACTTGATTTTGCTATTGTTGATGAAGTGGATTCAATACTAATTGATGAAGCCAGAACTCCATTAATAATTTCAGGTCCATCATCAGAAAGTTCTGAGCTATATCGACATATTAGAAAGTTTATACCAAAGTTGATTAAACAGGATAGAGAGGGAACTGAGGAAGAGCCTCTTGAAGATATAGAAAAAGGACATTATTTGATTGATGAAAAAAATAGAAGTGTCGAACTAACAGATGATGGTTATGTTTTAGTAGAGGAACTTCTTGAAGAATCAGGAGTTCTTGATAACTCTGATGGACTATATTCAGTATCAAATTTAAAAGTTATGAAATTTGTACAGGCAACACTAAGAGCTAATTTTTTGTTTCAAAAAAATATTCATTATCTTGTTAGAAATAACGAAGTTTTACTTATAGATGAGCACACTGGAAGAACCATGCCTGGAAGAAGAATGAGTGAAGGAGTTCATCAAGCTCTTGAATGTAAAGAAAATGTTCCAATTCAAAGAGAGTCTCAAACACTTGCATCAACAACTTTTCAAAATTTTTTTAGATTGTTTTCAAAGCTCTCTGGGATGACAGGTACAGCTGATACAGAAGCATTAGAGTTCAATCAAATATATGGCTTAGATGTAATTATAATTCCTACAAATGTTCCTATGGTTAGAGATGATCACAATGACTTAGTTTTTTTAACAAAAAAGGCGAAGTATAAAGCTTTAGTCGATGAAATAGATTTACTGAGAAAAAAATCTGCCCCAATATTGGTTGGAACAGTTTCTGTTGATTCCTCTGAGCAAGTTTCTGAATATTTGAAAGAAAAAAAAATCCCTCATCAAATACTAAATGCAAAGCATCATGAGAGGGAAGCAGAAATAATTGCAAATGCTGGTAAACCGGGAATGGTTACAATAGCAACAAATATGGCAGGAAGAGGAACGGATATAGTACTTGGTGGTAAAAAAGATGATCAAGACGATCATCTATGGATTGAAAATAATGAGAAAGTTATTGCTTCAGGAGGCTTACATATTCTCGGTACAGAAAGACATGAATCAAGAAGAATTGATAATCAATTGAGAGGAAGATCAGGAAGACAAGGTGATCCTGGTTATTCTAGATTCTTCTTGTCGCTTGAAGATGATTTATTAAGATTATTTATTTCGGACAATAGGAGATCATTGTTTGAAAGAATTGGAATGGGTGATGATCATATTGAACATAGAATGCTTTCAAAAGGTATTGAAAATGCACAAAAGAGGATTGAAAGTAGAAATTTTGATGCTAGAAAGAATTTATTAGAATATGACGACGTTTCTAATGATCAAAGACAAGCAATTTACTCGCTCAGAAATCAATTACTTGAAGAGGTTGATATAAGTGAAGCAATCAATGATCTTATAAAAAGTGAATTTAAACAAATATCTAATTTATTTATACCCCTGGAATCTATTGAGTCTCAATGGAGGGCTAATGAATTAGATAAGCATTTATCTGAGAATTATGGTCTTAATATCAATATAGCTTCATTAATTGAAAGGGATAAAAAATTGTTGCCTGATACTATTGCTGAATTTGTTTGCGAGAAAGCAATAAGTTTTTATCATGAAAAATTTGATTCTTTAGGTGAAAATAGGCTTATTTTAGAGAAACAAGTAATGCTTCAGGTTCTTGATGTTCATTGGAAAGAACATTTAGGTGAGATTGATCACTTGAGGGGAAGTGTGGGCTTAAGAGCATATGCTCAAAAAAATCCAAAAAATGAATTTAAAAAAGAAGCATATTCTATGTTTGAATATATGCTTAATGAAATAGACTCAGAGACTGTAAAAATTTTATTTTCGATCCAATTCTCAAAAGAAGAAGTCATAGAGAATTTAAAAAAAATTGAAAAAGAAGAGGTGACACTCGAGAAACCTAATCCTAGTATTGATAGTAGTGATCCAATTAACCAAACAGAAGAGATAAATGATAGTCAAACCATTATTCGAAGTCAGCCAAAACATGGAAGAAATCAGATTGTTAAAATAACAAATGGTAAAGAAACAAAAGAGATAAAATATAAAAAAGCTATAGCTTTTTTAGAAACTGGTGAATGGAGATTATTGAAGTAGTTTGAGAAAAAATTAGTCTTCGTAAAAGTCCTCAGATTTTATTGGTCTCGATATTGAATTTTCTTCGTTTGCCCAAGTACCAAAGTCAATTAATTTACACTTTTCACTACAAAAAGGTCTAAACTTGTTTTCTTTCTTATTAGAAGTGACTTTTTCACATCTTGGACATTTACTCATTAATATTTAATCCTAGAAGTAATTGATGGGTTTTTATAACTTCTTTTTTTAAATTTCCAAATGTAGAATCATTGCTTATTACATAATCAGCAATAGATAACCTTTGTTCTCTGGTTGCTTGATTTTTAATGATCTTCATAATACTCTCATTAGATCGATTATCTCTTTGAGATGCTCTTGAAATCTGCGTATTTGTTTCGCAATCTACTAAAACAATCTTGTCGTAGAAATCCTTTGAATTAGTTTCAAAAATTAAAGGTACGTCAACTATTGTATAAATGCTTGAGGAGTTTTCGATAAATTTAAAGATTTCATCTCTTACTTTAGGGTGAATAATTGATTCTAGTTTTTCAATTTTACTTTTATCATTAAAGATATCTTCTCTTAGGATTTCTCTGTTGATTTTATTATCTTTATCAATATATTTATCGCCAAATTCATTAATAAATAATTTTCTAGCATTTTCATTTAAATCTAATATATTTTTTGCAACATTGTCAGCATCAATACAATCAATGCCAAATTCTTTAAAAATATTTGCTGCAGAAGATTTTCCTGATCCAATTCCACCTGTTAGTCCAACAACCATATTTCAATTATAAACTTAGACAAAAAAAAAGGCTCCTAGTATTTACTAAGAGCCTAAGATCAAAAAGCCTGACGATTTCCTACTCTCACACAGGGAGACCCTGCACTACCATTGGCGTAAGTTCGTTTCACTTCTGAGTTCGAAATGGGATCAGGTGGTACCAAACTGCTATTGTCATCAGGCAAACTGGTATGTAATTTATCAATCACTGAAATGCTCAAATATACTTAAACCTTCTTAAGGTTACATGATCAAGCCTCACGAGTTATTAGTACAAGTTAGCTCAACGCCTCACAGCGCTTACACACCTTGCCTATCAACGTCATAGTCTATGACAACTCTTTAGGAGACATAAAGTCTCTGGGAGATATAATCTTGGGAGAGGCTTCCCGCTTATATGCTTTCAGCGGTTATCCTTTCCGAACATAGCTACCCGGCAATGCCACTGGCGTGACAACCGGAACACCAGAGGTTCGTCCAATCCGGTCCTCTCGTACTAGGATCAGCTTCCCTCAAATCTCCAAACGCCCACAGCAGATAGGGACCGAACTGTCTCACGACGTTCTAAACCCAGCTCGCGTACCACTTTAAATGGCGCACAGCCATACCCTTGGGACCTGCTCCAGCCCCAGGATGTGATGAGCCGACATCGAGGTGCCAAACACCGCCGTCGATATGAACTCTTGGGCGGTATCAGCCTGTTATCCCCGGCGTACCTTTTATCCGTTGAGCGATGGCCCTTCCATTCAGAACCACCGGATCACTAAGACCTAGTTTCCTACCTGCTCGATCCGTCGATCTCGCAGTCAAGCATCCTTCTGCCTTTATACTCTTTGCACGATGTCCGACCGTGCTGAGGATACCTTCGTACTCCTCCGTTACTCTTTGGGAGGAGACCGCCCCAGTCAAACTACCCAGCACACACTGTCCCTGATCCAGATAATGGACCTAGGTTAGAACTTCAATTTTACAAGGGTGGTATTTCAAGGACGACTCCACTAGGACTAGCGTCCCAGCTTCAAAGTCTCCCACCTATCCTACACAAATAAAGTCAAAGTCCAGTGTGAACCTGTAGTAAAGGTGCACGGGGTCTTTCCGTCTAGCTGCGGGTACACTGCATCTTAACAGCGATTTCAATTTCACTGAGTCTATGGTGGAGACAGTGTGGCCATCGTTACGCCATTCGTGCAGGTCGGAACTTACCCGACAAGGAATTTCGCTACCTTAGGACCGTTATAGTTACGGCCGCCGTTTACCGGGGCTTCTATCAAGAGCTTCGCCTAAGCTAACCCCATCAATTAACCTTCCGGCACCGGGCAGGCGTCACACCCTATACGTCCTCTTTCGAGTTTGCAGAGTGCTATGTTTTTAGTAAACAGTCGCAGCCACCTGGTATCTTCGACCACGTTCAGCTCTGAGAGCAAGTCTCTTCACCAATCGCGGCGCACCTTCTCCCGAAGTTACGGTGCTATTTTGCCTAGTTCCTTCACCATAGTTCTCTCAAACACCTTGGTCTACTCGACCTAACCACCTGTGTCGGTTTAGGGTACGGTTTCTTACAATCTGAAGCTTAGAGGTTTTTCCTGGAAGCATGGTATCAGCTACTTCTCACTCAATGAGTGATCGTCATCAGTTCTCAGCTTTAACGTTCCGGATTTTCCAAAAACATCGGCCTACAACCTTAAACACGGACAACCATCGCCGTGCTAACTTAACCTTCTCCGTCACCCCATCGCAATTGTAAAAAGCACAGGAATATTAACCTGTTTCCCATCGACTACGGCTTTCGCCCTCGCCTTAGGGGCCGCCTCACCCTGCCTCGATTAGCGTTGGACAGGAACCCTTGGTTTTTCGGCGAAGAGGTTTTTCACCTCTTTGATCGTTACTCATGTCAACATTCGCACTTCTGATACCTCCAGCTCGCCTCTCAGCTCGCCTTCAACAGCTTACAGAACGCTCTTCTACCATCTTTGAAACAAAGATCTGTAGCTTCGGTTTATGATTTAGCCCCGTTATATCTTCCACGCAGGCCGACTCGACTAGTGAGCTGTTACGCTTTCTTTAAAGGGTGGCTGCTTCTAAGCCAACCTCCTAGCTGTTTGTGCCTTCCCACATTGTTTCCCACTTAATCATAATTAGGGACCTTAGCTGACAGTCTGGGTTGTTTCCCTCTCGACTACGGACGTTAGCACCCGCAGTCTGTCTCCCGTGCTCATACTCATAGGTATTCGGAGTTTGCATCGGTTTGGTAAGTCGGGATGACCCCCTAGCCGAAACAGTGCTCTACCCCCTATGGTAATACACGAGGCACTACCTAAATAGTTTTCGAAGAGAACCAGCTATCTCCGGGTTTGATTAGCCTTTCACTCCTATCCACAGCTCATCCCCTCATTTTTCAACATAAGTGGGTTCGCGCCTCCAGTCGATGTTACTCGACCTTCACACTGGCCATGGATAGATCACCCGGTTTCGGGTCTAATTCCAGAAACTAAACGCCCTATTAAGACTCGGTTTCCCTACGCCTACCCTAATTGGTTAAGCTTGCTACTGAAATTAAGTCGTTGACCCATTATACAAAAGGTACGCCGTCACAGAACAAGTCTGCTCCGACTGCTTGTAAGCACAAGATTTCAGGTTCTATTTCACTCCCCTCGCCGGGGTTCTTTTCGCCTTTCCCTCACGGTACTTGTTCACTATCGGTCAGCATAGAGTATTTAGCCTTGGAGGATGGTCCCCCCATGTTCAGTCAAGATTTCACGTGTCCCGACCTACTCGATTTCACTTATAATAGTCTTTCACATACAGGGCTATCACCTACTATGGCTAAACTTTCCAGAATATTTTGCTGGACTAAAATAAGCTTAAGGGCTGATCCAGTTTCGCTCGCCGCTACTACCGGAATCTCAATTGATTTCTTTTCCTCTAGGTACTTAGATGTTTCAGTTCCCTAGGTTTGCCTCTTATACCTATGTATTCAGTATAAGATAATATACTTATGTATATTGGGTTTTCCCATTCGGAGATCCTCGGGTCAAAGTTTGTTTACCAACTTACCGAAGCTTATCGCAGGTTACTACGTCCTTCATCGCCTTATGCTGCCAAGGCATCCGCCTTGTGCTCTTCCTTTACTTGATCATATAACCTTAAAAAGGTTATTCAATTATTTTGAGAGTACTTAATAAAAATATTAATTACTTTTTAATTTGCAGTGATCTCATGTATACAAATTGTATACACTAGAAAATTACATACCATTTATTTTACATAACATTCATAAACTATTTGATTACTCGTGTGGGCGTTGAAAATATCATTTTCTTTTAAGGAGGTGATCCAGCCACAGGTTCCCCTACGGCTACCTTGTTACGACTTCACCCCAGTCATGAAACACACCGTGGTAAACGCCCTCCCTAAGGTTAGACTATCTACTTCTGGTGCAATCCACTTCCATGGTGTGACGGGCGGTGTGTACAAGACCCGAGAACGTATTCACCGCGACATGCTGATTCGCGATTACTAGCGATTCCGACTTCATGGAGTCGAGTTGCAGACTCCAATCCGGACTACGAAGAATTTTATAGGATTAGCACCACCTCACGGCTTAGCGTCCGTCTGTATTCCCCATTGTAGCACGTGTGTAGCCCTACTCGTAAGGGCCATGATGACTTGACGTCGTCCTCACCTTCCTCCGGTTTATCACCGGCAGTCCCCTTATAGTTCCCGACCGAATCGCTGGCAAATAAGGGTAAGGGTTGCGCTCGTTATCCGACTTAACGGAACATCTCACGACACGAGCTGACGACAGCCATGCAGCACCTGTATCTTGGTTCCAAAAGGCACACTCTCATTACAAGAGCTTCCAAGTATGTCAAGAGTAGGTAAGGTTTTTCGCGTTGCATCGAATTAAACCACATGCTCCACCGCTTGTGCGGGTCCCCGTCAATTCATTTGAGTTTTAGCCTTGCGGCCGTACTCCCCAGGCGGACAACTTAAAACGTTAGCTGCGCCACTGAAAGACTTTGTCTCCCAACAGCTAGTTGTCATCGTTTACGGCGTGGACTACCAGGGTATCTAATCCTGTTCGCTACCCACGCTTTCGCACCTCAGTGTCAGTACAGATCCAGGAGGCCGCCTTCGCCACTGGTATTCTTCATAATATCTACGCATTCCACCGCTACACTATGAATTCTACCTCCCTCTATCGTACTCAAGTGAGTTAGTTTTGGATGCAGTTCCTAGGTTGAGCCCAGGGCTTTCACATCCAACTTAACAAACCACCTACGCGCGCTTTACGCCCAGTAATTCCGATTAACGCTTGCACCTTCCGTATTACCGCGGCTGCTGGCACGGAATTAGCCGGTGCTTATTCTGCAGGTAACATCAGGGCTATAAGGTATTAACTTATAACTTTTTCTCCCTGCTTAAAGTGCTTTACAACCCTAGGGCCTTCTTCACACACGCGGTATGGCTGGATCAGGCTTGCGCCCATTGTCCAATATTCCCCACTGCTGCCTCCCGTAGGAGTCTGGGCCGTGTCTCAGTCCCAATGTGGCTGATCGTCCTCTCAGACCAGCTAAAGATCGTAGCCTTGGTGAGCCATTACCTCACCAACAAGCTAATCTTACGCAGGCTCATCTAATAGCGAGAGCATCAAGAGAGGCCCTCTTTCTCCCTAAGGAGGTATACGGTATTAATCCGAGTTTCCTCGGGCTATCCCCTTCTACTAGGTAGATTCCTACGCGTTACTCACCCGTCCGCCGCTATACTCATATCCGAAGATACTTTCTCGCACGACTTGCATGTGTTAAGCCTACCGCCAGCGTTCAATCTGAGCCATGATCAAACTCTTCAATTAGTATCATGTTTGTTGATTTTTAAATAAAAAATCTAAATTTTTTTCTCGTATTTTGAACACCCACACGAGTAACCAAATATGTTAAAGAACTAACCGACTCGATGGCCGGGATTCGTATGATAACGGACTTATAAATAAGAAGATACCCTTTTTTGCTAATTTTTTTCTTTATCTACAAGCTTTGCAGATCTAAGAAATTTCATCTTTGCTCTAAGCTCTTCTCCAACTCGTTCTATAGGATGATTTTTTGTTGATTCTCTATTAGATTTCATAAATGGACCGCCACTTCCATCATTGCTTTGCCTGCAATCATCAAGAAATTCGTTTGCAAAATTTCCAGATTGAATATTATTAAGAATTTCTTTCATTGCTTTTTTGGTATCATCAGTAATAACTTTGGGACCACTAAGATAATCACCATATTCAGCTGTATTTGAAATAGAATAATGCATATTTGCAATTCCACCTTCTTGGATTAAATCGGTAATAAGTTTTGTTTCATGAAGGCATTCAAAGTAAGCCATTTCAGGACTATAACCAGCTTCCACCAGGGTTTCATAACCAGCTTTTATGAGAGCAGTTATTCCTCCACATAGAACAGCTTGCTCACCAAATAAATCAGTTTCAGTCTCTTCTTTGAAAGTTGTTTCTAAAACTCCAGCTCTTGTTCCGCCATTAGCCTTTGCATATGACAAAGCAACGTCTCTTGCTGAATGTTTATTGTTTGACACATCCTCAAAAACTGCAATAAGCGATGGAACACCTCCACCATTAATATAAGTACTCCTAACAGTATGTCCAGGCCCTTTTGGAGCAATCATAATTACGCTATTACTACTTTCTGGAATAATCTTTTTAAAGTGAATATTAAATCCATGTGCAAAACCAAGAATCGCAGTTGATTTTAAATTTGGCTTTATTTGATTTTCATAAATTCCCTTTTGAAATTCATCTGGTGCTAGAATCATAACCATATCAGCGTTCATGACTGAATCAGAAACTGCTGAAACTTTTAAACCAGCATCCTCAGCTTTTTTCCAAGAGGCAGAATCTTCTCTGAGGCCAACAGTAACGTCAACACCTGAGTCATTGAGATTATTTGCATGTGCATGGCCTTGAGATCCATAGCCAATAATAGAAACTTTCATATTTTTTATAATTTCTATGTTTGCATCATCATCATAATATATTTTCATTTAGATTCCTCTTGCGCTATTAGTACATCTATTAACTTATTTATCTGCCTAAGAATTTGTCGTAAAAGATTATCACTAACAGTAGTAGTAATTATTAATCTAGACACCTCATTTTCTTTCAAGGTAATATTTAGAAGTTCTTCAATATCCTTATAATTTTCAACGTCTTTAACAGGATCAACATGCAAACTTTCAATATTGTATCCTCTTTGATGAAATAGCCCTACTATTCTAGCAAGGGCACCTGGTTTATTTTCCAATATGACTGATAATTTCCTTTGCATCATACTTTCTTATCTTTACTGAGCCACATATCTTTCAGGCTACCATTTGGTGCAACAAGCATAGGATATACATGCTCTTCAGGATCGACATAAACATCAACAAATACCAATTCGTCCTTGAGAGAGAAGGCTTTTTCCAATGTCGATTTAAGGTCAGAATTTTTCTCAACTTTAAAGGCTTTATGACCATAAGATTCAACTAATTCAACAAAATCAGGTAATGAACTTTGATATGTACTCTCAGAATGTCTTCCTCCATAATTCATATCCTGCCATTGTTTGACCATACCTAAAGCTTCATTGTTAATATTTATAATTTTGATTGGCAGATTGTATTGCTTACAAGTGGAAAGCTCTTGAATGCACATTTGTATACTCCCCTCACCTGTGATGCAAACTACTTCATCATTTGGAAAAGCAAACTTAACTCCCATAGCTGCTGGAAGACCAAAACCCATAGTTCCCAAACCTCCAGAATTGATCCATCTTCTTGGTTTGTTAAAATGATAGTATTGTGCTGCAAACATCTGGTGTTGTCCTACATCCGAAGTTACATATGCTTCACCATTAGTAATATGATATACATGTTGTACTACTGCCTGAGGAAGTATAGAACTAGTGTCAGAATTTTCCTTGTATAACTCATGATTAAGTCCATGTTGGTCTGTCCACTCATCAATTTGAGTTAACCAGGGTTTTATTTTTGTGTGTTCAATCATATTTTTTTTGTTATTAAGCTCATCTATTAAAACTTTTAGAGAGTTTTTAACTTGACCAGTGATTGCAATATTTGCTTCTATAATTTTTGAGATTGAAGATTGATCAACATCAAAATGAATGATCTTTGCACGAGGCGCAAAAAGATCAGGAGTATTTGTTATCCTATCGTCGAATCTAGCACCAATAGCTATTATTAAATCTGCATTATGCATAGCCATATTTGACTGATATGTTCCATGCATTCCAAGCATTCCCATAAACCTTATGTCCTCTGCAGGATACACGCCAAGTCCCATTAAAGTATTTGTGACTGGAAAATTAAGTATTTTATTTAGCTCAACAAGTTCCTCAGATGCATTACTGTTAATTGAGCCACCACCAGCATAAATCACAGGCTTCTCTGCATCAATTATCGCGTCAACAGCTCTTTTAATTTGTTTTATGTCAGGTTCAATTGGTGGATTATAGGATCTTATATTGGTTGATTCTGGCAATAGAAAATCAAATAATTTATCTGGAGCTGTTGTATCTTTTGGAATATCTATTACAACTGGTCCTGGTCTACCTGAAGTAGCTATAAAAAAAGCCTGTTTGATTACTTCAGATATTTTGTCTGCGCTTTCAACTGTAAAACTATGTTTAACAATTGGTCTGGATATACCTATCATGTCAGTCTCTTGAAATGCGTCAGTTCCTATTAAATGAGTTGCGACTTGACCAGACAATACAACCATGGGAATTGAATCCATGAAGGCAGTAGCAATTCCAGTAATTGCATTAGTTGCTCCTGGTCCAGAAGTAACCAAAACTACCCCAGGTTTTCCTGTTGCTCTTGCATATCCATCAGCCGCATGGGTTGCTCCTTGTTCATGTCTAACGAGAATATGTTCAATTTCGTTTTGATTAAAGATTGCATCGTAAATATGAAGAGCTGCCCCACCTGGATAACCAAATATATATTCAACGCCTTCATTAATTAGGGATTGAATAAGAATGTCATTTCCTGGTAATTTCATATTTTTTGTCTAAGAATGGGGTTTATACATTAATAATTAGTAAAAAAACAAGTTTTTTATGTATTTAAATACTCTTTTTTGAGTTGCTTAATTAAATTTTCAATATCATCAGGAATAGGGGCACAATAAGATAAAGATTTATTTGATCCTAAATCATTAAATTCAAGTTGACTTGAATGAAGAGCTTGTCTAGGAAAGTTTCTTATAATATTCCTTAATATTTGAGATGTGTTTTTTGATATATTACTTGAAGGATTGTATGATTTGTCTCCTATTATTGGTAATTTTTTACTTGCAAGATGAACTCTTATTTGATGAGTTCTTCCAGTTTTTATAATTACATCAAGCAAAGAGTACTTTCCTAAACTCTCATTAAGTTTTAAGTATGATACTGCTTCCTTACCGTCAGATCTAATTGACATTTTTGTACGATTTTTTTTATCTCTACCTATAGGTTCATTGATTTCTAGGCTACCAATTATATTACCAACAACTAAAGCTAAATATTTCTTTTTAATGTTTCTTTTTTGAAGTTGATCAACAAAATAATTTCTAAAGTTTTCATTTCTTGCCACTAATAAAACTCCAGATGTATCCTTATCTAGTCTATGAACAATTCCAGCTCTTGGTAATTTTTTTAATTCTGGAAATCTGTAAAGTAATCCATTTGCCAAAGTACCATTTTTACAGCCAGCTCCTGGATGCATAACTAAATCATAAGGTTTATTAATAATCAAAAAGTTTTTTTGCTCCTCTAAAACCTCGAACTTAATTTTCTCTTTTGTCCATTCAGTTTTTATTTCCTCGATAGGGTTTATTTGAATCTCATCATTTTCATATACTTTTTCCTTAGGGGCAGCAAACTCGTCGTTAAGTAATATTCTTCCCTCATTAATCCATTTTTTAATCTGAGTCCTTGAATAATCTGTAAAAATTTCAGAGGAAACCTTATCAAGTCTCATGCTAGCCATGTTTTGTGGTACTTTTTTGGTTATCGTCATATAAACTTACTGTGTAATAATTGTTCTAATTTTATGACTTTAGCGAACAAAATGAAATTATGCAGTTAAAATAAACTATTAAAATGAAAAAAGTTAAGCAAATAAATATATCAACATTACTATCTATACTAGTCTTGGTTTTTAGTTATGGATGTAACTCTAATGGAGAAGAATTAGAGCAACCTGAAAAAATTTACTACGATCAAGCTCAAAGAAGAATGAATTCAAACAACTATCTTGGTGCAATAGAATCTTTAGAAGCTATAGAAACTCGATATCCTTTTGGAAAATATGCTGAACAAGCTCAAGTTGAATTAATATATGCTCATTTTATGAGCTCTGAACAAGAAGCAGCTCATGCTGCAGCTGAGAAATTTATAAGATTGCATCCAAGACATCCTAATATAGATTATGCATATTTTATGAAAGGTTTATCGAGTTATACAAGAGATAGAGATCTAATTATAAGATACACAGATTCTGATTTATCAAATCGTGATATATCTGGTGCAAAAACTTCATTCGCAGAATTAACTGAATTTTCTACTAGATTTCCTGATAGCCAATATTTACCTTATGCGAAACAAAGAAGTGTTTATTTAAGAAATATGATTGCCAAAAGTGAGCTCGCTGCAGCAGATTATTATTTAACTATAAGTGCATACGTTGCTGCAATTAGAAGAGCAAATTATGTCATTGAAAATATTCCAAATTCTAGTGAAAACTATAGAGCGCTAAAAATACTTGAGGAGAGCTATGATGCGTTAGGGTATCAAGATCTTCTTGATGATGTAAAAGTTGTAATAAATATTAATTATCCTGATAAAGAATCTCAGCAAGCCATTAGAAGCAGATGGTCATGGAACTTCCTAAGTAGTGCAAAACCAAAATCTTCAGAATAATTTAAATGATAATTAAATTAATAACCCCATTAATAATATTCACAATCTTAAGGCTCTTGATGCAATATTTAAAAAATTACTACAATAAGAACTCTGAAAATAAATCTACTTGCATGGTTGAATGTGATAATTGCGGAACATTTGTTGAGGAATCAATAATTGTTAAGAAATTTCAGAAGAAATTTTGTTCTTATAAATGTTCTAATCTTTAACTTTATTTAAAAGAATAAACATTGCAGGTATATATAAAAGAGCTGTCATAGTCGCACCTAAAACTCCTATGCTCATTCCCCATGCAAGCGGTCTAAAAAATATGCTTGAAAAAATTAAAGGCAAAAATCCACCAAGAGTGGTAAGAGAAGTTGTAATTATATGTCTAGTTGATCTAATTACGACTTCAATAAGGTCAGCCTTAGTCATCAGATTTTTCTGAGCTCTCTCCTTAATGTGGGATAAAACAATAATAGAATCATTTATAGAAAGGCCTATTAGACCAATTGCACCAACTGTCGCAATAAAACCATAATTTTGCTGTCCAACTAGTAATCCGACAAATGATAACCCCACTGATAAGATGGCCACAGATAATATTAATATTGTTTGTCTGAAAGAATTTAATGCAAAAACCAAACCAATACTTATCAAAACTAAATAAATCAAAGCTGAAGAATATATCTGTGATTGGGACTCGCCTCTTTCCTGGGCTTCACCACCTTGTTTTAGAAAATAGCCTGGAGGTAGTCTTTTTCTAAACTCTTCAACATCTTTTTTTATAAACTGTTCTGTTGCAAAAGGCAGGGTTCCAGTCCATATCCACCCTTCAACATCATTGATTCTTTGGCCATCAACCCTTTCAATATCTCCAGACATTTTATTTAAAGATGTTTTTCCGTAGCTTCCAATGAATTCAATACCAACTTCAGTCGGGATAGACATTATGCTGGATGAACCAGTAATATCATTAGAGTTTGTTATCCCCTTAATCCTTATAGGAATTTCTTTATTTGAATCAAGCATTGTCCCAACAATTACACCATTATTAGCAGCGTATAGTTGCTCAGCAAGGATGCCAGTATTTTTTCCTGAAAGTGAAACATTTGAGCTATCAAATTCAAATTCAATGCTTGTAGAAGAGTTCGATGCTTCTGATTTTGTGTGACTAACATCGGGTGAATTGTTAATTATTAATTCTAGCTCTTCTCCAAGTTTTTTTAATAGGAATGGATCATCACCATAAATTTTAAAATTTATGTCTGAAAATACTGGAGGTCCTTGATAGAAAGTATCGACATGGATAATAATGTCTGGATTTTTTTTATTAAGCAATTTTGCCAGATCGGATAAATTTTTAACCATTTCATCATAACTTTCTACAAAGAAAACTGATTGTGCCTGATTATTTGCACCTTGTTTTTCAACACCTCCTACAATATTCATTAATACTCTTGGCATTCTTCGACCAACAAACCAATAATCTTTTTCTATTTGAATTAAATCACTTTCAATTATTTGATTTCTAATTTCGGTGGCTTTTTCAAGGGTTTTCAGTGTAGATGAGTTTTGAGGAAGCTCAATATTTACCCTAAACATATCTCTATCATTAGTTGGGAAGAAATCCTTAGGTATGAAATTAAATAATGCAAAACCGAGCAAGGGCAAAGAAATAGAAATTAATATTGCCCTTCTCGGAACGTCAAATGACCATGACAAAAAATTTCGGTAATTTGTTAATATTTTTTCATTTTTATAGCCTTCTTCATGGACTTCGATGCTCGCAAAATATGAAATTCGTTCCATATAACTCATTAAAACTGGAACTAAAATAAGAGCTAAAACAAGAGAAGAAACTATAGACATTATTACTGTTATAGCTAATCCACTTACAAATTCTATGCTAGATCCCTCTCCTGTAACTATTGGTAAAAAAGCAAGAACAGTTGTGCCAGTTGCTGCGGCTAAAGGAGTTGTGAGCTGGGTCAAGGTTTGATTAATAGATTCTTTAATGCCTAATTTTTGTGATCTCCTGAATTTATAATCTTCAACTACTATGATTCCATTATCAATTAGTAATCCAAGAGCAATAATTATTCCTGATATAGAAGTTATATGAAGAGGTAGACCAATCAATCTGCATCCTAATAAAACCATACATATAGAAAATGGAAGAATTATAGTAACAATTATTCCAGGTCTAATACCAAGAAAAAAGAAACTAAAGCCGAGAACAAAGAAAGTTGCTAACGCAAAACTACCAACAAGCGTGTCAAACTTTTTACCAACATATACTGATTCGTCATATACCAACTCTATTGTAATTTCATCAGGGAGAGTTGCTCTAATTTCATCAACAACAATTTCTGCTCTCTCCACGTAATCAAAAACTCTTTGAGACATACTACCGGTAGTAGATACTGATACTACCCTTTGTCCATTAAACAAATATAGATCTTCATATGGAAACGCAGGTTCTATTGAAATAGTAGCAATATCTTGTAATCTAATTATTTCAGTTTGATTAATTACTTTAATTGGTATTTCACCAATTTTTTGAGGGCTTTTAATATTATCTTTTAATTTAATTAAAAATTGAGAATAGTTGTCAGAAACAACGCCAACAGGTTTTTTATTGTCAAATGAGCTTATAGCTCTTGAAATATCTTGATAGGTGAGATCTAGCGAAGTCATTTTAGCTGAATTAACCTCTATTAATATCTCTTCTTCAGCCTCTCCATAAATAGCAGTATTTTCAGTCGCGCCAATTGAACTGAGCTTTCTTTTAAGTTGTTGAGCTAGTCTAGAAATAAGTATTTCTGGTGCTTTGCCCTCTCCATTCCATAAAAATGCATATTGAACTGTTATGGGAGGTCCACTACTTATATCTAAGTTTATCTGTGTCCCGTCTGGCGCAATTATTTGATCCATTTTATTTTGAATCTTAGACCACGTTTGATCTATTAGATCAGGAGTTACTGATTGTTCCAATTCAATCCCTAATCTTCCATACCCCTGAGTTATATTTGATCTTAACTCGCGTATTTCAACAACTTCTCGTAATTTAATTTCAAGATCTGATACAACTTGAGTTTCAACTCTTTCTTGTGTGGCTCCAGGATAGAATATATTTATGTGTCCCCATCTCTTTGCTAACTCAGGGTTTTCTTGAATAGGCACTGAGAATGCTGAGCTAATTCCAGCTAAAACAATAAATGCTAATGTTAAAAATAGTATTCTGGGCCTATCAAGAAAAATATTAATGAACTTCATGATTTTAATTTATTAAATTTTTTCCTTCTATTATTTTTGAAGGGCCGCCCAGGACAATGAGATCACCATTCTTTAGTGTGCCATTAACATAAGCATACTCACCTTCAAAATATATAATCTCAACCAAATCTCTGACAACTTTACTATCTTGGTTAATAGTGTAAACAGTCCATATTCCTTGCTCAGACTGAGATAATGTTTTTAATGGCACCCATGTCCCTGTTGCTTGTTGAATAATTTTGAGTTTTAATTTTGTAATTGATCCTGGACTAAAAAAATTATCAAATTTAAAAATGGCAAGTCTACTGTCAGAGCCCCCAGGTGACATTGGTGAAAGCCTTGTAAAGATTCCTTTGATATTATTTCCTTCGAAATTAAAGTCATATTCTTCTCCAATCTTCATACCATCCAAATATAAAATTGGAACAGAAATATGAGCTTCAACAAAATTTGAATCCAATATTTCTAAAATTGGAACTCCAGCATTTATAACTGTGCCTGTATCAAGATATCTATTTTGAATTGCTCCATCATATGGCGATATGATCTTTGTTTGTTCCAATTTAACTTTAAAAAATTCATATTGAGATTCTGCAACAATAAAATCTGATTTAGCTTTATCAAGCTCTTGAATTGATATATGTCCTTTTTCTTTTAAATCTTTAAATCTATTTAAAACTTGTTTGGATAAATCAAATGTAGCTTTTGCTTGGTTTGCTTGTGCTACCGCTTCTCTATTATCTAATTCTGCAAGAATGTCACCTTTGAATACTAGATCGCCAACATCCACATTTATAACTTTAATTTTGCCTGGAATTTCAAACGATAGTTTTGATTGCTCGGTTGGTAATAATTTACCTGGAAATTCTTTTGTTATTGAATAGGAATTCAAAATTTTAACCTCAAGAACTTCAAGAGAAAAAATTTCTACTGAAATAGATAGGATGATAATCAAAGATATTCTTGAACAACTCATTATTTGACTTATATGTTTAAAAATTTTAATGTAAGCAGTGTAAACATTAATTGAATATGTAAGCAGTGTCAACATTATACATAAAATGACTAATTATCATCACGGTAATTTAAAAAAAGAACTTTTAACTTGTGCTTTTAAAATGTGCGAGAGAGATGGGTATACAAAATTAAGTATTAGGTCTCTTGCAAAAGAAAGTAAAGTATCTCAAACAGCCCCATATAGACACTTTAAAACAAAAGAAGATTTGTTTGCAGAAGTTGCAGCAGAGGGTTTCAACAGATTGTTAAAGGCGATGTTGAAATCAAAATCAAAAAGTCCAAAAGAGAATTTAATAGCTGCAGGAAGAGAGTATATTAATTTTGGATTAAAAAACTCCAATACATATGATTTGATGTTTGGAACTGCTGTTGGCGACTTTACAAAATATCCTTCGTTGTTTTTGTCTGCAAATCAAACATATCTTCATCTTAGATCACAGATTTCTGCATATTCAAAAGATGATAATGTAGCATCTATTGAAGAAAAATGTATTGATACATGGGCTAAAGTTCATGGCTTGGTTGGCCTTTTGAGAAAACTTCAAGTCGTTCCAAAAAAATTGTTAGCTATGCCAGATACTCCAATTAAAGCAATAAATGCAATAAATGAAGACATAGATAAATACTTAGAAAAATTTATAGATACTTTGTAAGTTAATTACATGTATTTTCCATCAACGTAAGTCAAAGTTGATATAGTTTTTGCAAAGTTTGCAGCCTCAACTAAACCAATAACAATAGTGTGAGTATGATATGAAGAAAGCTTATCAACTTTGCAAAATATATTTGCTTGAGCGTTACTGAGAAAAGGTATGTTATTAGTGTTCCAATTTTTATTTAAGAATCTTTGATCATGTCTATCTTCATCAGAACAAATATCAGAAAGTTGTTGTTGATCTTTATTTAAAAGATTTATACAAAATTTGGAACCAAGAACAATAGAGTCATGAATTTTTGCAGATTTATTAATGCAGATTAATATACTTGGCGGATTCATTGATATGGAGGTTACTGAGGATACAGTTATGGCGTTGAGGTTATCATCTGAGTCTCTATTAGACATTATACTTACCGAATAAATATATCTCCGCATGGCTAATCTAAAATTATCTTGTATGCTCATAGTATGAATTATACTTAAAGAAAATTAATATAGATGAAAAATAGCATAAGAATAACAGGTGGTATTTTAAAAGGAAAAAATATTCTTTTTGATTATAAAAGTTCTCTCAGGCCAACATCTAGCAAACTTAGAGAAATTTTATTTAATTGGCTTCAGTTTGAAATTTCAAACTACAGTTGTCTTGACCTATTTGCAGGTACAGGAGCTCTTGGAATAGAGGCACTTTCAAGGGGCGCAAAGAAAGCTGTATTTATAGAAGTAAACAAAAAAAATTATTTAAGTATTAAATCATCACTTAAGGAGCTTAAATTAGATAATACATCAATGATTTTATTTAAGGACTGTCTGGGTTGGATTAAAAAAAGTGACCTATCTATATTTGATTTAATCTTTTTAGATCCTCCTTTTAATAAAGATCTTGAAGAAAGAACATTACAAATACTATCTAATAACAAAAGTTTAAGACCGTCGTGTAAAATCTATTTGGAACATAATAAATTCTCAACTATTGAAATACCAAGTTCACTGAAAATATTGAAAGAAAAAATTTTAGGAGATGTTAGAGCCATCCTTTTAAGTAATGAAGATTAAAATAGCATCAAGGACTTCCAAATTAGCACTCAGACAAGTTGAATTATTTGTAAAGACTTTTTCCATTGAAAATTATAGCTTGAAAGAAGTCTCAACTCAGGGAGATAAGATGAGTGCAGATGGCGATGTTTTATTTGATAAATCAAATTTTGTTAGTGATATTGAAACATGTCTTTTAGATGAAACTGCAGATCTTGCAATTCATTCAGCAAAAGATATGCCTGCGATCAAAACTGATGGATTAGAACATCTTTACTTTATAGAAGGTACATCGAGAAAAATTTCAGATCTATTGATATTTAAAAAAGGTATTGACGCTGTATATAAAAAAAATATGAAGCTTGGAACATCTAGCCTAAGAAGAAAGATGCAAGCAAAGCATCATTTGCATTCAAATGATATTTATCCTTTAAATGGAAACATTGATACAAGACTTAAAAAATTGAATGACGGTATTTTTGATTGTATTATTTTAGCAGAGGCTGGTTTATTAAGACTTAATTATCTATTAAAGGATCATAATTTTATAAAGTTAAATCACATAACTTGTTCAGGTCAGGGCGCTTTATCAGTTCAATGGAAAGTTGGAAGTAAAATTGAAGAATTCTTAAAACCTTTTTTTGCAATTAATTTATCAGATGATTTAAATCTAGGAATTAATATGGAAAGAGAACTCCTTAGAAAATTAGAGGCAAACTGTAATTCAGCAATTTCGCTATATGTGTCTAATGGCATTTTAAATGGGGAAATTTATGGAAAAGAGAAATTTATTAAATTCTCAGGCAAAAATGTTAATGAAATATTTAATAATATAAAAAAAGATGGGGGACTTAGATTATTGCATGAACATTATTGATACAAGCTCAAATAGTAAAATTTCTTATTCCTCCAACTATATTAAAAATGTGCCTCTTTTTAAGATCAAACTTTTGAATTATCAAATTCCAGCTGAAAACTTTACTGATGTTATATTTCAGAGCGTTGCATCCGTAGAGAATTTTAAAAATTTTGAAATATGTATTGATAAAAATATTTTTTCAATGGGCGAATCAACAAAAAAAGCTTTAGCAGTAAATGATATCATTTCTAGATGTCCTCCCACTCCTGGTTCATCAGGATTAGCAAAATTAATAGGCAAAAAAATACAAAAACAAAAATTCTTAATAATTAAGGGTAAAGATGGTCTCAGTGATATAGAAAATTTTATAAATGCTCAAGGATCATTTTGTAAAAAAATTGTTTGTTACGAAAGAAAGGAATTTGATGCATACAACTCAATAAAAAATCAATTCAATTCAGCAGAAGCAGTTATTTTTACAAGTGTTTTTAGCGCACAAATATTTTTTGACAATATTTATAAGTCGGACAGAAAAATGTCTTTCTTTTGCATCTCAAAAAGAATTAAAGAACAAATATATTTAATGGGTTTTGAAGCAAAAATTATTGACTACTTTTCAGATAACTTATATCACGAAATAGATAAGGCTATTTAGTTTTCTTTCCATTGCCATTTTTCATTGAGGAGAAAAACTCATCATTTGTTTTATGAGACTTAATTCTGTCTATTAAGAATTGTATCGCTTGAGCATCTTCCATTTCATCAAGAATTTTTCTCAAGACCCACATTCTTTGAAGTTCTTCATCAGTTGTTAACAAATCTTCTCTTCTCGTTCCAGATCTTCTTATATTGATAGCAGGATAGGTCCTTTTTTCAGCAATCTTTCTTTCAAGATGGATTTCCATGTTTCCTGTTCCTTTGAACTCTTCGTAAATAACCTCATCCATTTTAGATCCTGTTTCAACTAAAGCTGTAGCAATAATTGTAAGACTCCCACCCTCTTCTAAATTCCTTGCTGCACCAAAAAATCTTTTTGGTCTTTCAAGGGCATTTGAATCAACACCGCCACTTAAAATCTTTCCAGAAGCAGGCTGAACAGAATTATATGCTCTTCCCAATCTCGTTATAGAATCAAGAAGAATCACAACATCTTTTTTATGTTCGACAAGTCTTTTAGCTTTTTCAATAACCATATTGGCTACTTGAACATGTCTTGTTGGTGGTTCATCAAAAGTGCTTGCTACTACCTCACCTTTGACTGTTCTTGACATATCCGTAACTTCCTCAGGCCTTTCATCAATAAGTAAAACGATTAGCTCTACTTCAGGATTATTACTTTTTATTGAATGAGCGATACTCTGTAGCATTAAAGTTTTACCAGCTTTTGGTGGTGAAACAATTAGTCCTCTTTGACCTTTACCAATTGGAGCAATTAAATCAATAATTCTTGAAGAAAGATCTTCGTTAGATCCACTACCTTGTTCGAGCATTAACCTTTCATTTGGGAAAAGAGGTGTTAAGTTTTCAAATAAGATTTTATTTTTAGTTTTTGAAGGACCCTCACTGTTAATAGTATCTACTTGTATAAGTGCGAAATACCTTTCTTTATCTTTTGGTGTTCTTATCTTTCCTTCTAAAGAGTCACCTTTCCTTAGACCAAACTTTCTTATTTGGCTTGGTGAAACATAAATATCGTCTTCACCGGCACAGTAAGAGCCTTGTGGTGATCTTAAAAAGCCAAAACCATCATTTAAAATTTCTAATACTCCACCACCGTAAATATCTATGCCCTCGGAAGCTTTATGTTTAAAAATTCTAAAAATTATTTCTTGTTTTTTTAGTCTGCCGAGATCCTCAAGGCCTAATTCAGTAGCGATATCGATTAATTCGCTTATTGGCTTATCTTTTACTTCACTTAAATTCATATAAGTTTTTCCAATATATTTAGTATGAAATGATTGAAATTGATAGATTATTAAAACTGGATCTGAAAATGATAACTCTTTTTAATTAAGAAGCAAAGTTTAAATATAAAAAATTTAAATCTTTGATATTACAAACTCATCTAATTGTTGTTTTGTTAATGCTCCAATTTCTGTTCCAATTGGATTTCCTTTTGAAAACAATATTAAGGTAGGTATTGATCTTATATTATATTTTGCAGCTACTTCTCTAAGCGAATCAACATCGGCTTTACATACTTTAATCTTATCTTTTTGCTCTTCAGCCACTTGTTCAACTAGGGGTGCGAGCTGTTTGCATGGTCCACACCACTCAGCCCAAAAATCTACTAATACAGGCATATCTGACTTAGTGACATGCTCATCAAATTCCTCGGCATTTTGTATTTCAATCAAATTATTCATTTTCTTAGCTCCTTAGCTATTTCTTTAGCTGCATACGTTAAAATTGCATCTGCGCCTGACCTTTTTATGCTGAATAAAGATTCTAACATAACAGTTTCATTGAGCCATCCTTTACTAATTGCATTTTTTAACATGCTGTATTCACCGCTAACTTGATAGGCAAAAGTTGGAATTTTAAAATTTTGCTTAATTCTAGTTATGATATCTAGATAAGGCATAGCTGGTTTAATCATAACTATGTCAGCTCCTTCATTTATGTCCATTTCAACCTCATTAAGTGCCTCGTTTATATTCTTATATGACATTTGATATGAAGATTTTGAAGAGTTGCCAAGATTTGATGCGGAGTTAACAGCATCTCTAAATGGGCCATAAAAACTGGAATTATATTTAGCTGCATAAGATAACAAAATAGTATCTTTAAAATTATTTTTTTCCAGAGCTTCTCTAATTTTTCCAATTCTGCCATCCATCATGTCTGATGGTGCAATTACGTCTGCACCAGCTTCAGCAAGAATTTGTGATTGCTTAATTAAAACTTCTATTGTCTCATCATTATCAACCTCTTTATTGACTATAATTCCATCATGTCCGTGATCTGTATATGGATCTAGGGCTACATCAGCAATTAAAATAATTTCAGGAAATTCATCTTTAATTTTATGAATCACTTGAGAAATAAAATTATTTTTTTTGATAGCCTCACTTCCTTTGTCATCTTTGTTTATACTTTCAATAACTGGGAAAAGTGCTAATGCTTTTATATTATTTTTTAATACATCTTCAATCTCAAATAGAGCTTTTTCTATTCCATATCTATATATATCTGGCATAGAATTTATTGGTTCAGCATCATTAAAATTTTCTTTAATGAAAATCGGTTGAATCAAATCTTTAGTCGTGAGATTAGTTTCAGAAACCAAATCGATAACATTCAGATTTTTTCTGAGTCTTCTTAAACGTGTACTTGGAAAATTTCTGTTTGCCATTATTTAATCCGTGATTGCACCAATACTTGCTGATTTAACACTATTTGCATATTTCGAAAGAACTCCTTTTAATGGAGTGCCAACAGGATTAACCCAGTTTTGTTTCCTTTCATCTAGAACATCATCATCAACTTTTAGAACTAGCTTATCTTCTTCTGCATCAATTAGTATTTTATCGCCGTTTTCAATGAGGGCTATTAGTCCTCCTTCTGCAGCCTCCGGTGAAATATGTCCAACTACAAAACCATGGGTTCCACCAGAAAATCTCCCATCTGTAATAAATGCAACTTTGTCACCAAGTCCTAGACCCATAATTGCAGAGGTTGGTTTAAGCATTTCCCGCATGCCCGGACCTCCTTTAGGTCCCTCATATCTAATAACAATTACATCACCATCCTTTATAGATTTTGATAATATTGCTTGCATGCCCTCTTCTTCAGAATTAAATACTCTTGCAGTTCCTTCAAAAGATGTTCCCTCTTTTCCAGTAATTTTTGCTACTGCGCCCTCTTTGGCAAGATTTCCATAAAGAATTCTTAAGTGACTATTTTTTTTAATAGGGTCTTCAAAGCTTTTAATTATTTCGTCATTATTATAAGGCTTAACATTTCTTAAATTTTCTCCCATTGTTTTGCCTGTAACAGTAAGACAATTTCCATGAAGTAATTTTTTATCTAAAAGAGTTTTCATTAATGGCTGAATACCTCCACTAGAATTTAAATCAGACATAAAATTATTCCCAAAAGGTTTAAGATCTGCTAAAACTGGAACTCTTTTACCAATTACAGTGAAGTCATCTAGTGTGAGATTAACGCCAATCGAATGAGCAATTGCTAATAAATGAAGCACTGCATTAGTCGATCCACCTAAAGCAATAACAATCGTGATTGCATTTTCAAATGCTTCTTTGGTCATAATATCTGATGGCTTGATGTCATGTTTTAAAAGATTCATTACTGCGGAGCCTGCATCTATGCAATCTTGCTCTTTAGATTTTGAAACAGCATCTTGACTGCTGCTTCCGGGCAAACTCATTCCTAAAGCTTCTATTGCAGATGCCATAGTGTTTGCAGTGTACATTCCTCCACATGAACCAGGTCCTTTGACTGAAATTTCTTCAAAATGAATTAGTTCTTTTTCCGAAATTTTTCCCTTTGAATATTCTCCAACTTTTTCTGATACCGTAACATAGTCAGTATTTTCTTCACTTGGTTTTATCGAGCCGCCATATATAAATATTGATGGTCTATCCAATCTTGCCATCGATATTAGGCATCCAGGCATATTTTTATCACAACCACCTAAAGTTATAAGTGCGTCATATCCCAAACATGCAACAACAGTTTCTATAGAATCTGCAATTACTTCTCTTGATACTAAGGAATATTTCATTCCTTGTGTTCCCATAGATATACCATCAGATACAGTTATTGTATTGAATAATATTCCTTTACCGCCCGATGTATTGACTGACTTTTCAACAATTTCAGATAATTCATTAATATGCATATTGCAAGGAGTAACCTTTGCACCGGTTGATGCAATACCAATAAAAGATTTTGTAAAATCTTCAGTCGTAAAGCCCGCACCACGAAGCATAGCTCTAGATGCAGCTTGGTTAGGGCCGTCTACAAGTTCTTTTGAATATTTTCTATTAGTCATATTTATATATTGCTTATTCGGATGCGTATCTTAACGCAGCCGAGAGCAATTTTTTAGTATATTCTTGTTTTGGATATGAAAAAACCTCATTTGAGGGACCAAATTCAACAATTTTTCCATTTTTCATCACAAAAATATAGTCAGACATCGATCTAATTACCTTTAAGTCATGACTTATAAATAAGTAAGTAAGTTCATACTCTTCCTGAATTTCTTTTAAAAGATTTATTACCTGAATTTGAATTGATCTATCTAATGCAGAAGTTGGTTCATCTAAGATCATAAATGCAGGATTCATTATAAGAGACCTAGCAATTGCAATCCTCTGACGTTGACCTCCAGAAAATTCATGAGGATATTTATTTTTTGCTTCAGTATTTATCCCAACATCATTCAATACTTTATCGATATTCTTATTTATTTCATCTTTTTTTAAATCGAAGTGAACACCCAACCCTTCGCCAACTATTTCACCAATAGTCATTCTTGGTGAGAGTGAGCCATAAGGATCTTGAAAAATAATTTGAATATCTTTTTTAAGTTTTTTCTTTGATAAAGATATATCTGCTCCATCAAAAAATATTTTTCCATCATAATTGACTAGATTAGCAATTGCTTTACCTAATGTTGATTTTCCAGACCCTGATTCACCAACTAAACCTATTGTAGTATTTTTAAAGATATTTAGTGATACATCTTTAACTGCATGAAACTTATTTTTTTTGAAGAAGTTTGCTCCCTCAAGTGAATAAAATACATTTAGGTCTTTTATCTCTATCAAAGGAGATGATTTCAAATTAATGATAGATTTTGGCATTGGTTCAGCATCCAAAAGTTTTTTTGTATATTGATGTTGAGGATTTTCAAAAACTTGTTTCGTATCACCCTGCTCTACTATCTTGCCATTTTGCATCACACAAACTTTATCTGAAAACTCTTTAACTAAGCCCAAATCATGAGTAATGAATAGAATTGACATCCCAAATTCTTTTTTTAATTTTGTCATTAAATCGAGAATTTGTGCTTGTATAGTTACATCTAAGGCTGTTGTTGGCTCATCAGCAATTAAAAGTTTAGGCTTATTAACTAATGCCATTGCAATCATAATTCTTTGTCTTTGTCCTCCGGATAACTCATGTGGATAAGCCAAAAATCTTCTTTCAACTTCATCAATTTCTACTTGTTGCATAAGGTTAATTGCTTCTTTTTTTGCTTCTGCTTTATTTTTTTTTGAGTGAAGTAATATTGATTCTGTTATCTGATCTCCAACTCTGTGATATGGATTCAGAGAAGTCATTGGTTCTTGAAATATCATTGAAACTAAATTTCCTCTTATTGATAGAAGGTCAGCGTTTGAGGCTCCAATAATTTCTTTATCCTCAAAAAAAATTGATGAGTTATCAGTATAGCTAGCTTGGGGTATTGGTAATAATTGCATTAATGACATTGCAGTAACTGATTTGCCTGAACCAGATTCACCAACAAGTGCTAGGGTCTTGTTGGTCTCAATATTAAAACTTATTTCATCAACTGCCCTAAATACTCCATTTCTAATGGAAAAATCAATTGATAAGTTTTTAACTTCTACAATATTTTTCATAATAGTCTTTTGTACTCGCTCAAAAAATCACAAACTGCTTTATCAGCATTTTTAAGTCTTGTCATAGAAGCAAAACCATGAAAAAGAGAAGGATAATGAAGTTGCTTCACATTATTATTATTTTTATGAAGTAAATAAGCATATTTTTCTGCTTCATCTGATAATGGATCAAATCCCGCTGTAACTATTATGGTTGAGGGTAATTTATTTTTTGAGTCAAATAACAATAAATTAAATCTATGATCACTAGAATTGTCTTTATTATTCATAAATTGTTTCCAAAACCACTTTATTGCATTATTTGTAAGAAAGTAACCTTCCTCAAAAATATTCTGAGATTCTGAATTACATTTAGGATCACACATAGGATAAATTAATAATTGACTGTGTACGTTTTTACTTCCACTGACAGACAAGTATTGTGATATTGATGCTGCTAAATGAGCTCCGGCGCTGTCTCCACATAAACTGATATCTTCAGTATCAATTCCACTTTTATTTAGCCAATGAATTGCTTCAATTCCTTCATTGTGAGCAACAGGAAATTTATTTTCAGGAGATTTGCTATAGTCAAGAGAATAAATCTTTGTTCTTAGTTTCTCAGAAAAATACGCAACCGAATTATCATTCGTTTCAATTGAGTTTAATACATAGCCGCCACCGTGAAAATACAGAATTACTTTTTTACTATCTGTTTTGTAAGGTACATACTCTCTTAAAATTAACTTCTTTGATTTACCAATCTTATGATCAATTTTTAATATTCTCTTTTTTGGTAATTTTGATAACCTTAGGTTAGTCCTTCTCTTCTCAATTATTTTCCTAATTTTTGGAACATCCCTTTCTTTTACCTCATGAATATTGAAATTTGGTACTAATGACAAAAAAATTTTAGATTGGTGGTCAAATGCATAATTTCTTTCTACCTTATCAAAAGGAGAAATGATCCTTAAAAACCATACTGGAATTTTAAAAAGACAATTTATTAAAAAATTTCTAATCATTTATTAATTTATCAAAAACAAGGCTTCACTTTAAACATCGAGACGTTTATCCTACATGAACATGAGAAAAATAATATTATTTACATTAATTTTTTTATTAGTAACTCCAATTAATTCAAGCGATAAAAAAGAATTTTTTAATGCTAAAAATGGAATTTTACCTGCAGAGGAGGTTTTTGAAATAAGAGTTTTAAATGATTTGAATACTATCAATGTAAGATGGGCTATTAGAGAAGGCTACTATATGTATTTAGATTCTATTAAATTCCAAGATTATGCAAAACCATATAGGATCTTGAATTCGGAAATAAGTTCTTATGAAGATGAATATTTCGGAAAGACAAAAGTAATCAAAAAAATCTTTGAAATTGAGATTAAAACTGAGGATTTAATAACAGTTGATGGTCTTGTTGTACAATATCAAGGTTGTTCTGAACAAGGATTTTGTTATCCAATAAAAAAGCATAAAATCCTTTAATATCACATAAATTATGTTAAATTCTGTTAAAATCAAATAAATGAATATCTTAGTACTAAATGGGCCTAATCTAAACCTTCTAGGAAGTAGAGAATCTGATATATATGGTGATGAATCTTTAAATGAAATTGAAAAAAAACTCTATAAACTTGCTGAAGATAATAGTTTTTCTGTAAATTTTTTTCAAAGCAATGCAGAGCATGAACTTATTGATTGTATTCATAATTCCAAAGAAAATAAGATATCAGCTATTATTTTTAATCCTGCTGCATTTACCCATACAAGCATTGCACTCAGAGATGCCCTTTTGGCTGTAAAAATTCCGTTTTATGAAGTACATATTTCAGATATTAACTCTAGGGAAGAATTTAGAAAGAAATCATTTTTCTCTGATATTGCAGAAAAAGTATTTACTGGGAAAGGAACGAATGGGTATCTTCTTGCATTAGAAGAAATAATCAAAAATAATTAATAGATACTATGGACATTAGAAAAATAAAAACTTTAATAGAAATGTTGGAAGCGTCCGACCTTAACGAAATAGAAGTAACTCAAGGTGAAGAATCTGTAAGAATTAAAAAAAGTGTTGGTGATGGTAATACCATTTCAGGTGAAAATTCAATAAATTTAAACAAAAATAAAAATTTATCAGATGATGTTGCAATAAAAGATTCTAAATATATTGAAGGCAATGAGATAAAATCTCCAATTGTTGGAACTTTTTATCGTAAACCTAGTCCCGAAAAAGAACCATTTGTTAATGTTGGCGATATAGTTGCTAAGGGAGACATACTATGTATTATCGAAGCAATGAAAAATATGAATGAAATTAAATCAGATTTTTCAGGTAAAGTAGTTTCAATTGAAGTAGATGATGCACAACCAGTAGAGTTTGGACAAACAATTATCGTAATTAATTAAATGTCTTATAAAGTTTTAATTGCCAACAGAGGAGAAATTGCCCTTCGTGCTCTAAGAGCATGTAGAGAGCTTGGAATTAAGACAGTTAGTGTTTATTCAGATGCTGACAAAGGTCTCAAGCATCTTCGTTTTTCAGATGAAACAGTTTGTATTGGTCCAGCACAACCATCAGAAAGTTACCTAAATACTGCATCAATTTTGTCTGCAGCTGAGCTTACTGAAGTTGATGCTATTTATCCCGGTTACGGTTTTTTAGCAGAAAATCCTGAATTTGCAAATCAATGCAATGAGAGTGGATTTAAGTTTATCGGACCCAGCTCAGAAACCATAAAAAAAATGGGAGATAAAATTACTGCAAAAAATTTTGTAAGCAGTTATGGCATCCCTATAGTACCTGGATATACAGGCGAGATTCCTGAGGACGAATCAAAATTTAAAAATATTGTTAAGGAAATTGGATATCCAATAATATTGAAAGCAACAGCTGGTGGAGGTGGAAGGGGAATGAGAGTTGTTGAGACAGAGGAGGAATTGATTAACTTTACCGAAATAACTATGCAAGAAGCGCAAAACTCTTTTGGAAATAACAAAGTTTATATAGAGAAATATATTCAAAATCCTCGACATATTGAGGTACAAATTATTGGAGATGGAAAAGGTAATGCGATTCATCTAGGAACAAGAGACTGTAGTACTCAGAGAAGACATCAAAAAATTATAGAAGAAGCTCCAGCAATAAATGTTGAAAATGAGAGTCTTTCTAAAATTTTGTATTCTTGCACCAATCTATGCAAGGAAATTAGCTACGAAGGAGTTGGTACATTAGAGTTTTTGTATGAAAATGGTAATTTTTATTTTATAGAAATGAATACAAGAATTCAGGTTGAACATCCTGTGACTGAGATGATAACTGGTTATGACATTGTAAAAGCTCAATTTAGAATAGCACTAGGTATGGGCATTGAGCTTAACCAAGATGATATAAAATTTAATGGTCATGCAATTGAATGCAGGATTAATGCAGAGGATCCTGAAACATTTCAGCCATGCCCAGGTCAAATTACAAAAATGCATACTGCTGGCGGTTTTGGCATTCGCTATGACTCTCATATTTATGGGGGCTATACTGTCCCACCTTTCTACGACTCTTTGCTTGCAAAGATAATTACTCAAGCAAATACAAGAAAATCCTCTATAAAAAGAATGTTAAGTGCTTTGGATGAATTTTTTGTAGAGGGTATTAAAACAAATCAAATGTTGCACCAAAAAATTCTCAATGATGAAACTTTTATTAAAAATGAACATACAATTAATTATTTAGAAAGGGATTTCAATAAATAATATGATTGATGAATATAACCCAAAAATAATTGAAAAAAAAATTCAAGATAAATGGAATAAATCAGATAAATATAAGTCAGTCGTAGATAACAGAGAAAAGTTTTATTGTTTATCGATGTTCCCATACCCATCAGGGAAACTGCATATGGGACATGTAAGAAACTATACAATTGGTGATGTAATCTCCAGATTCAAAAGAATGCAAAATTTTAATGTTTTTCAACCAATGGGTTGGGATGCTTTTGGCCTTCCAGCAGAAAATGCTGCAATTGAAAATGAAGTAAGTCCAAAAGATTGGACTGATCGAAATATAGAAAATATGAAAAATCAACTACAGTCATTGGGGTTTAGTTATGACTGGTCAATGGAGATAAGGACATGTGATCCAAAATACTACAAATGGGAGCAATTAATATTTAAAAAATTTTACGATGCTGGTTTAGTTTATAAAAAGAAGTCGCTAGTAAACTGGGATCCAGTTGATGAGACTGTTTTAGCCAACGAACAGGTTATTGATGGAAAGGGTTGGCGTTCTGGTGCTCAAGTTCAAATTAAAGAAATTGATCAATGGTTTATTAAAATAACAGCTTATGCAGACGAATTATTAGATTCACTTGAAGAACTAGATTGGCCTGAAAATGTAAAATTAATGCAAAAAAATTGGATAGGAAAATCCTATGGTGCTGAAGTTGAATATAAAATGGAGGAAGGTAACGATAGTCTTAAAACCTTTTCGACAAGACCTGATACCATTTATGGTGTTACTTTTTTAGCAATCTCACCAAATCATCAATTATCAATAAATCTTTCTGAAACAGATGATGACATCAAATTATTTCTTGAAAAATGTAAAGATCTCAAAACTGCCGAAGCTGATATAGCTAAAGCTGAAAAACTTGGAATTGATACTGGTAAAAAAGTGATTCATCCAATTACAAAAGAAAAATTACCTGTTTGGATCGGTAACTTTGTCTTATTAGACTATGGTACTGGTGTAGTTATGGGTGTCCCTGGACACGATGAAAGAGATTTTGAATTCGCAACAAAATATCAAATAGATATTAAACAAGTAATTAAAAATGATAAGGATGATTTGCCAATTCCAGACAAAGGTATATTAATAAATTCTGAAAACTTTGATGGTATGACCTCTGAAAATGCATCAAAAGAAATAATTAATAAATTAATAGAGCTTAAATGTGGAAGCAGTTTAATTCAGTTTAGATTAAGAGATTGGGGTATTAGCAGACAAAGATATTGGGGTTGTCCAATACCAGTGGTCTATGACGATCATGAACCAATGGTAGTTAATCAAGAGGAAATGCCAATCCAACTTCCTGAACTTAAAGATAGCGCAAGACCAATACCACTAAGCCAAAATCAAAATTTCATAAATTTAAGCACTAATCAAAAAAGAGAAACTGATACTTTTGATACTTTTATGGATTCATCTTGGTACTACGCAAGATTTACCTCAGCAGATAATGACGAAGATATTTTTGACTCAAGGACTAATTATTGGTTGCCTGTTGATCTTTATATTGGTGGCATTGAACATGCAATTTTACATCTTTTATACTCAAGATTTTTTCATAAGGCAATGCGGGATCTAAATCTTGTAGAGGGCGATGAACCTTTTAAAAAATTATTGACACAAGGCATGGTTTTAAAAGATGGCTCAAAAATGTCAAAATCAAAAGGAAATACAGTTGATCCTCAACAATATATTGATAAATATGGTGCGGACACAATTCGGCTTTATATGATGTTCACATCTCCTCCAGAGCAAAGTCTAGAATGGAGTGAATCTTCTGTTGAAGGGGCATCAAGGTTTTTAAAAAGAATTTGGAAGCTAACAAGTGGTAGGAAATATAAAGGGTGTGATGATACTTTTGAATTTTCAAAGGAAGAGATTGAATTAAGAAGAAAGTCTCATTCAACCTTAAAAAAAGTCAGCAATGATTATGAAAATAGATTTGCTTTTAATACTGCAATAGCTTCAATAATGGAACTTTTAAATTTTATTCCAGAAGAATTTAAAAAAGATAGCTCAACAAATTCACAAAAATTTTGTTTAAATGAAACAATAGTTTTTATTCTCAAAATGCTTGCACCTATAACTCCTCATATCTGTGAAGATCTATGGAACAAATTTTGTGGTGAAGAAGATATTGAATTATCTTGGCCAGACTTTGATGAAGACATAATTTTAATTGATGAATTTGAATTAATTATTCAAATAAATGGCAAAGTTAGAGGAAAGCTAAATATTAAAAAAGATACAAATCAAAAGGATATAGAGCTTAAAGCTATCGAGGTTGAAAATGTAAAAAGTTTTATAAATAATTCAAAGATTAAAAAAACAATTTATGTTAAAGATAAACTCATAAATTTTGTAATATAAATTAAATGACAATAAAAAATATATTTATAATCCTGCCATTTTTATTAAATTTAGGTTGTTCTTTTAATCAATTAAATTATGACGATATTACAAAAAATAGCTATGAAATTTTATTTGATGAAGGTATTCCAAAGGACATGCAAAATACTTTAAATTCTATTTTGAAGTCATCACAGGCCGACTCTAATAATTTAGTAAAGGTCGAAATTAAAAATTTTATGTACAAAGAATATGATATACATGCAGGTGATGCTTTGCGATCCCTAGAAACTGAAGTTAAATCATCAATTGAATTAAGGATAAATGGTAAAAAAATAATAAATAAGAAGCTTTCATCGATGAAAAGATTCAACTCAAATGAATTAAATCCGCTTGCAGATTCTGAAATGAAAACCTTTATAAAAAGAGAGCTTTATATGGATTTAATCAATCAATTAGTCGTGGAGGTAGCTTTAATTGATTTGTGATGCCAACTCTTTATCAAAATATATAGATACATCTCATAATATTTTCTTTATATTTGGCCCAGAGGTTATTTTAAAAAATAATTCAAGGGACCTAATAAGTGCAAACTTAAAAGAAAAGGGCTTCACTGAAAAAAAAATAATCTTAGAAAAAGACTTTTCAAATATTGAACAGATAATAAAAGAAAATGCTAGCGGATCATTGTTTGGCTCTAAAACCTTAATAGAAATATTTCATGATAAAGGAAGATTATCCTCTGATATCCTTGATATTTTAGATATGCCTAATATAGAAAAAATGAGCAACATAGCTATCATAATCAGATCTATTAGTGAAAAAATTAATAAAACAACAAAATGGGTAAAAAAATTTGATGCTATAGGCCTAATGATAGATTGCAGAAAGCTAAAGGTTTTTGAGGAAAAGGGATGGATCAAAGATCAACTTTGTTTTATGACAGAAAAAGATGCAAGTGAATATTCTAGAAAAATTAATGACCTATTTAGTGGTAATTTAACAGCACAACAAAATGAAATTAATATTCTTAAGCTAACATATTCACAAGAAAAAAATGACCCTTACGATGAAAATGATAAAGCTGAATTTTTGCCTTACGAGCTTGAAGATAAAATAATTGAAAAAGATGCTAACTGTTCGCTTAGGATCGTCAGATCAATAAAAAGAAATGATGATCATTACGGCCCTCTCATAGTCTGGATAATAGGTAGAATAATTAATGTCTCTGTGGTATCGCTCCAAAATGCGAATTCTAGAAAAAGCTTAGAGTCTGCAGGAATATGGAGTAACAAAATACCAAATTACTTAAATTTTATTAAAAAGATTTCACTTAAAGATTTGCTCAATCATCAAAAAAAAATTTATAAACTCGATTTAGCATCCAAAGGACTTGGAGGCATTTCAAAGGATCAGTTTTGGCAAGAAATTGACAACTTAATCATCGAATTATGCTCTAACTGAGAAAGTTATCTCTAAAAATCTTTTCACATTTTTTAAAAATAAAGTTTTCATGATCAAGTTGAATATCATAGTCAATAATATCAGTAACTAATGCAAGTCCTTTTGTAGAACTTGTCAACCAAATTGATTTTGACTTTAACAAATTATCCAGTGAATATTTGTCCTCTTCAACTTTAATACCAGCTTCTTTTAATTTATTAATTAATAAATCTCTGGTAATACCTGGAAGAATATTTGAAGATAATGAAGGTGTATAGACACAATCATTGTCAGTAAAAAAAACATTTGAAGCTCCGCCTTCAGTAATAATATTATCTTTATGCATGATTACTTCACCACAGCCTTTATCTTTAGCCTGATTCATGCTCATTACATTTCCTAAAAGTGATGTAGATTTAATATCACACCTTTGCCATCTTAAATCTTCACTAATCATAACTTTTATTTTTTGTGGGCTAAAAGAATGCTCGACTACATAACCAAATGTCTCGATAGAAAGTTTTTTATCAAACATATGTGACCTGATAGGATCCACACCTCTTGAGACCTGATAGTAAACATATCCATTTTCAAAACTAATTTTATTTATTAACTCTAATATCTCATTCTCTATGTAATTTGCATCAATAACAAAAGATAATGCCGCACAACTTTTCTTGAGCCTCTCAACATGTTTCTCATACGCTATGATATTAGATTTAAAAAAAGGGATCACTTCGTATACGCTATCTGAAAAAGTGTAAGCTCTACTTAAAGGTGAAATTTTTATATTATCGAGAAAATCAAATTTTCCGTTGTAAACAGCCTGAATATTATCCATCTTTTTAATTAAAATTGAATAGAGACATTATCCATAAAACAAATTTGGACCAAAGTCTGCCAAAAAATCCTTTTGCCTCAATATCTTCAAGTGCAATTAGATCAGAAGTATGGACAATTTGTGAGTTACTTATTATTTCAAGCGTACCAAGCTTGTCACCTGAATTAATTGGTGCTTGGACATTATTTTTTATATTGTAATTAACCTTAATGTCTTTGAATTCAATTCTAGGCAAAGTTACTGATATATCTTTCTCAACTCCAAGGCTAACCTTATCAGATCTTCCACCCCAAATCCTTGACGAAGAGTATTCTGTATTTGCATCAAAGTATTTTTGAGTTGCATAAAATCTAAAACCATATTCTAGTAATCTTTGTGTTGATAAAAATCTTTCATTATCAGATACGCTGCCAGCAACAACAGTTATGAGTCTCATATTACCTCTTTCAGCAGAACCTATAAGACAATAACCAGCTGTTGATGTATGACCAGTTTTTACTCCATCAGAAGACTCATCACGCCATAGAAGTTTATTTCTGTTTAATTGCTTAATATTGTTATACGTGTATTGCTTTTCCTTATACAAAGAATACATCTCAGGAAAATTTGAAATAAATTTAGACGTTAGTTTTGCTAAATCCCTTGCAGATGTAACATGATTATCATCTGGCAAACCTGTAGAGTTACTAAAATATGTATCTTTCATTCCAATAGCTCCTGCATAGGAATTCATTAAATCTACGAAACCTCTTTCAGTGCCTCCCACATATTCCGCTATTGCCACAGATGCATCATTGCCTGATTGGATTATAATTCCTTTTAATAGATCAAGAATGCTTACTTTTTTTCCAGCTTCTATGAACATTTTAGATCCTTCCATCTTCCAAGCTTTTTCACTTACTAAGACCATATCATCCTGATTAATAAGTTGATTTTCCATTTGATCAGCAACAACATAACCTGTCATGACTTTAGTCATGCTCGCAGGTTCAATTAATTCATCAGAGTTAAACTCAGCTATTACAGTATTGGTATTAGGTTCAAGTAAAATATAACTCTTCAAATTTAGTTCTGGCGCATTTGGAACAAAGCTTTGGCTAAGTAATGAACTAGACACAAAAACCAATAATAATAATCTTTTCATTTTTTATACTCTTCTGATAAATAATAAACAGCCATTGCATAGAAATGACTTCTATTATATTTAGTTATCGCTATAAAATTGTCATCCCCAATAAAATATAAATCATTTCCTTCCTCATTAAAACTTAATGGTATAAATTTTGAAAGTGAATCTTTAGGTTTGTAAATCTCTCTTACGTTATTTAAATAAACCTCAGAAACAATTTTTCCATCTCTTTTCCAACCATGAACTTTGAGATAATTTGCAATACTTCCTATGGCATCATCTATAGATGAGAACAAATCGACACTTTTATCACCATCAAAATCAATAGCATATGCCATATAGCTTGATGATATAAATTGACCGTATCCCATTGCTCCAGCATACGAACCTTTAATCTCAAAAATATCTAAATTATTATTTCTTGTTAATAAAAAAAACTTTACGAGTTCATCTTTAAAAAACTTTGATCTTCTCGGATAATCAAAACCTAATGTCATTAAGCTATCTATCACTCTATAACTACCCATTATCTTTCCATATCTTGTTTCAACACCTAAAATTGCCACAATAATTTCTTTTGGCACTCCAAACTCTTGTTCAGCCTTTTCTAATGTATCAATATTATTTCTAATAAATTTTTTACCATTTATGATTCTTTTATCCTCAATAAATAATTTTTTATATCTCTCCCAAGTCCATGTAAATTCTGCAGGAGATGAAATACTATCTATTATTTTTTGTTGTTTTGTTGCATTTTCAAAAACATCTTTGACATAAGCCGAATCAAATCCATGCACTTCAACCAATTCATCAATAACTTCGTTTGCATTTGGATGATTGAAATAACTAGCGTGACTATAAAGAGACAATATAAAAAGTATATATGTGATTACATTTTTCATCTTTGCATTAATTTCTTATGTGTTGCCATGGAAATAATAATTCCAAAAGATATGTAAAATGATAGCAAAGATGAGCCTCCTTTGCTTATAAAAGGTAATGGCATGCCAACAACAGGTATTATTCCAATGACCATTGCCAGATTAATAAAAACTGTTGAAATAAATATTAAGCTAAGTCCTCCAATTGTTAATCTACAAAATCTATCTCTTGCGTTAAGTGCTAAATATAAACACCTAAACATAATAAAAAAAAATATTAAAAGAACTACACAAACACCAAAAAAACCAAATTCCTCCGCAATCACTGAAAAAATAAAATCTGTTTCTGTTTCTGGTAAAAAATCAAGATGCGCTTGTGAGCCCTCTTGATATCCCTTTCCTAGGATACCGCCAGAACCTATTGCTATTTTTGATTGTGTAATGTTCCATCCAGATCCATACGGATCATTTGTAGGATCAAATAAAGTCAAAATTCTTTGTCTTTGAAAGGGCTCTAAAAAGTTGTTCCATATAAAAGGAAGTGATAGCAAAAATATTCCTGTCGAAACACCAATAAATCTCCAACTTAAACCTGCTAAGAATAAAATATATAAACCAGCTACTAGGATTACCAAACTGGTCCCTAAGTCAGGCTGAATTCTAACAAAGTTAGTTAAAATTAGAATTAAAATTATGCAAACTAATGTATTCTTAAAACTTATCGGTAATGGTTTGTCATATAAGTAAGCTGCTAAGAAAACAGGTAATGCGATCTTAACTATTTCAGATGATTGTAGAGAAAAGAATCCAAAATTAAGCCATCTTTTTGCGCCATTAATCTCATTACCGAAAATAAAAGTGGCAATAATTAAAATTATTGAAGAAACAAGAAAAATTAATGAATTATTTTTATAAAAATCTGGGTCGGGCTGACTCAACAAAAACATTAATAAAAGTCCAAATATCACAAAACGAACTGTTTAATTGTTGCATCATGATTACCTTGAGATGCACTAAATAAAAAAACTAAACCCATTAATGACAAAAGAGTAATTGAAATAAACAAATATGGATCAAAATATAAATCCTTATTTAATTGCCTTGAATAATTTCTCATTTCTTTAATAAGCTATTTAAGACTTTTATAGCCACTGGTCCAGCTACAGATCCTCCACTTTCACCATTCTCAATAATTACACTAACAGCATACTTAGGGTTAGGCATAGGACCAAATGCTACAATAATTGCGTGATCTCTTTTGCCCTCAACTTCTCTTATTATTTTATAATCTTCTTTTGTATCGGTGCTTACAAGCTCAACAGTTCCTGATTTTGCAGCAATGATGTAGTTTTTTAAATTTCTAAGCCTTTTTGCAGTTCCTTTAGGATTTTCGATAACTCCTATCATGCTATCGTGAAGCTTTTGCCAGTCTGTATCATTTATATTTTTTGATTTAAATGTTTCTACTTTAAGATCAATATTATTTTCAACAAATGAGAGGCTATTTAAATTTCCTTTATTGGCCAAGAAAGAAGCATAGTATGCAAGTTGAATTGGCGTTGCACTTAAGTAGCCTTGTCCAACACCAATATTCACAGTGTCTCCTTTAAACCAACCAAAATTAAGATTATTAATTTTCCATTGTGGATTTGGAAGAAGTCCATTATCTGGAAAAAAACAATCTTTGCAGACATTTCTTCCAAAACCAAAATATGACAGATGCTTAATTAATTCATCGATATCTGATTGATATGCAAGAGAAAAGAAAAAAGTATTTGAACTCTCAATAATTGCCTCATTTAGATTTATATTTCCATGGCCTCCTTTTTTCCATCCTCTATAAACACGCCCATCTTCTGGGAGAACGAAAAATCCTGGATCATCAATTGTGTAATCCCAATCAATAATATTATTTTCAAGACCAAATAATGCGATTGCTGGTTTTATTGTAGATGCAGGCGAATATCTTCCCTGACCTGCTCTATCAAAGAAAGGTTTATTTTCGTCTTTCAAAAGCCGATCGAATTCAGAAGAGGATAATCCATTTGAAATCTTATTAGCAGAAAATGTTGGTGAACTAACATAGGTATTTATTTCACCGGTATCTAAGTCAACAGCTACTACTGCACCCCTTCGGGAATCAAGCTCATCATATGCAACTTTTTGAGCGTTAATATCAAGGGATGTTTTTAGATCCCTTCCTGGCAAAGGAGCTATAAATTTTAATTCCTTCAAAAGTTTTCCTTTTGCATCTACCTCGTAAACTTTTTTTCCAAAAGTTCCTCTCAATTCTTTGTCATAAATACTCTCTATACCTGTTTTTCCAAGCAAGAACGCATTAGAGTAGTTAAACTGTGTTTCTCTTAGTTTATGATTTTGATCTGAAAGAATCTTTTCTAACTCATCATCATTTGGATTGCCAACAAAGCCAATTGCATGAGAGAAAAGATGTGGATATATATGCTGTCTTGAAAACCTCTCGTCAATGAAAACATTTGGAAATTTATGTTTTCTTACTTCAAACCTTGCAATTTCCTCAGGAGAAAGATTTTTTTTAATTGTAAGTTCTCTATTTAGACTAGCCTTTACCTCAAAGTTTTCAAAAAAGTAAGTTTGCTCTTCACTATTTAAAGAAATTACTTGTTGGATATTTTTTAATAATATATCTGGGTTTAGTATTTGTGATGGACTCACGATAAGGTTATAACTAGGTATATTATTTACAAGAATATTATTATTTCTGTCGTAAATTATGCCTCTTCTAGGCTGAATTAAAACTTCTCTTGTTTTATTTTTTAATGCTGCAATTTCATAATCTGAAAAACTGGAAACCTGAAGAGAATATGTTTTAGATAAGAAATAAGTGAATAAAAATCCAAAAAATATATAGATAAATAATAGTCTATTAGAAAAATTTTTCTTTTCTAATCTTCTTTCTTCAATATCGCTCATTTATGATAGGGTTTATTGTTTATAATTGAATATGCTCTATAAATTTGCTCCATAAGTAATAATCTAAACAGTCTATGAGGAAAAGTGAATAGTGATGCTGAAAAAATATCATCAGATTTCTCTAAAATACTTTTAGATAATCCATATGATCCACCTACAATAAAAACAAGTTCTTTTTTTAAAGAAGCTAACTCTCCAATAAAATTACTAAAATCTCTACTGCTTTTTTGGTTTCCACTCTTGTCCCAAGCAACGATATAAGGATTTTTTTTAATTTTTGAAATAATTTGATTCGACTCAGCTTCAATTATTTCTTGTCTTGTTAATTTTGAATTTTGCTGGCTTTTAATATTTACAAATTCTACTTTTAAATTTCTAGGTAATTGTTTTTTGTAAAATTCAATTCCATCCAATTCCCATGAGTTAGATTTATTACCAATAGTAATAACTTTTATATTCATTCAGCTGCTCTGTTCTATAACAGAATTTTCTCCCCAGAGGCCCTCAAGATCATAAAAATCTCTTTCTTCTTTTTTCATAATATTTATAACTATCTGGCCGCAATCAATCAAAACCCATCCAGAATCTATACTACCCTCAATCCCAATTACAAATGTTTTATTATCTTTTAGAGCCTCTACAAGTTTTTCTGATACAGACATACAGTGTCTATTTGAGTTTGCAGTTGCAATTATAATCTCATCGGCAAATGATGAAATTCCAATAACATTTAAAGAAATGATATTCTCTGCCTTACTTTCAATGAGATTAGATACGCATATTTTTGAGAGATTTATTTTTGACAAAGTTTTTAAGTTTTATAAGATTTATTAAATAAAATTCTTATTGGTATACTAAATCATAATCATAAAAAAAGGTAAGTAAATTTTGGAAGTCAGCCTGTTTGAGAATCTTTTCAACATTTTTGAAAGTTATAAAAAATTGATTATTGGATTTGGATCAATATCTCTAATATTATTCATATTTAGTCTTCTAAGTATTAAATGGCTTGTAGCTTTAATACCTGAGGATTATTTTTTATCAAAAAAAAATAAAAAATTTAAATCAAATTTTCCTTTCTTATGGATTTTTATAATGCTTATTAAAAATATCTTTGGATATTCCCTAATTATAGGTGGTATTCTTATGTTAGTTCTCCCAGGTCAAGGTTTGTTTACAATTTTTATTGGCCTTATGCTGAGTAATTATCCTGGCAAGTATTATATTGAAAAAAAATTTATTGCTATACCAAGTGTCCTTCGATCAATAAATTGGTTGAGGAGTAGATCAAACAAACCCCCGCTAAAAGTTTAGGTTTTAGTTTTTAATTTGTAGAAATTTCATCAATATATTTAGATAATATTGCGAATCTTTGTGAGGCATCAAATGCTTCTAATAAATTTTGTTTAGATTTAGATGGAATTGGAATAAGTCCAGCTAAATGATATGCAACAGAATCAGCTGAGTTAAAGTCTATGTTTATAGGCATTTCGCTTATGGAAGGATGCTTAATTATTTGAGACAAAATATTTGCTATCTCAGGAAACTCTGCTAGCAATGCTTGATCATCTACCTCAGGATCTGTAACCGCTTCAATTTCTCCAATGTTAAGACCATCTTCAAGTTGAACAAGATTTCCTATAAGAACTTTATTCATACATTTTACAGTTATCCCCAAAAGGCCGTTAGGCAAGCTATTAAAATCAATAATTTCAACATAGGATCCCTTTTTTGATATTTCAAAATCTTTGTTGGATTCGTTTTTCTGATACACCATTACAAAACCTTTATTATTCTTCATGCATTCTTTAACCATAGTCACATAACGTGGTTCAAAAATTTGAAGATTTTGTATAGTTCCTGGAAGAGAAACAATCCCTAACGGAAATACTGGCAAACTACTTGCTTTCAAGATAACTCATTAATGGATTTGTAAATTTTTGACTGTCTCTGTTTGTCATAATTAAAATAATATCATACTCAATAATAGTATCTTTTACATTACCTAGTAAACAATCAAGATTATTAAAAGTGTTATCTTGAGTATAAACATTTTTATGGTCTAAGATAAGCGTTTGATCTAATGAGGCTAGTGAATTTAGCAAATTTTCCTTATGAAAACCTGAGGACATTGTATTTGAACCCAACTCCAAAATACCTAATATCTTTTTACTAGGATACTTATTTTTAAGAGCTGAGGTTGATAGTCTTATTGCAGTCGGATGATGAGCAAAATCATCAAATATTTTTATTCCAGAGATTTCAGCAATTTTATCCATTCTTCTCTTAACTCCTTCAAAAGACATTAGGGCTTTAATTGATGCTTCTATGGAAATATTTTCTAGCCTAGCGGCAACGATTGCGCAAACATAATTCTTAAAATTATGCTCGCCTATTAACGGAAGACTATCAAGAGAATAAGTAGTTTCATCATAAATTAACTCCCTTTTAGAAAAATTGGTCACTATCTCATCAGAATTAATTATTATGTTGTTGCACCAGATACCATTCTCGATAACTTTAACTGAATTGTGATCATCCTTAAAAGAAATAATATTTCCAGACTTTTTAATAGTTTTAATAAGATGATTAAATTGTTTTCTTATATCTTTAATATCATCAAAGATATCTGCATGATCAAACTCGATACAATTAATTATCAGATTTGTAGGGTTGTAGTGAACAAACTTAGAACGCTTATCAAAAAAGGCTGAATCATACTCATCAGCTTCTATAACGAAAATTTTATTGGTACCAAGTTTTGCTGGATCAGCAAAATTTTTAGAAATCCCTCCAATTAGGTACCCTATATCTATTCCAATTTTAGAGAAAATATGTGCGAGCATATATGAAGTAGTTGTTTTTCCATGTGTACCAGAAATTGCATAAACTTTTCTATTTTTAAGCTCTCTTCCAAGGATTTCTGGCCCAGATGTATGAGGTAAATTATTTTCTAAAATATACTCTACACAATCATTACCTCTTGAGATCGCATTACCGATTACGTATAAATCAGCTTTTGGTAGAGAATCTTTATTGTATCCTTTAGAGGTTTTTATATTTAAGCTCTCTAGATAATGTGACATAGGTGGATAGAATTGAATGTCAGAACCTGAAACATCATGTCCAGACTCTTTTAAGATTTGAGCAAGTCCAGTCATGAAGGTACCACATATACCTAAGATATGTATTCTCATATTAGTTATAATACGACAGTTGTATTTTATTCAAAGCATTAGTGGAGAAATAATGAAAAAAAACGCATTTTATGCCCAATCTGGTGGTGTCACATCTGTAATAAACGCAACTGCCGCAGCTTTAATTTTGGAAACCAAAAAACATAAATCAAACATAGGTAAAGTCTTTGCAGGAAAAAATGGCATTTTAGGAGCGCTCAGAGAAGAACTTATTGATACTTCAAAGGAAAGTTTATCTGCAATTAAATCACTAAAAAATAGACCAGGTGGTGCTTTTGGATCCTGTAGAGTTAAATTAAAAAGTTTGGATGAAAATAAAAAAGAGTATCAACGTTTAGTTGAAGTCTTTAAAGCTCATGACATTGGATATTTTTTTTATAATGGAGGAAATGATTCTGTAGATACTGCACATAAAGTTTCACAAATTAGTAAAAAATTGGGTTACCCAATAAGTTGTATTGCAATCCCTAAAACAGTTGATAATGATTTAGCAATAACAGATTGTTGTCCAGGATTTGGTTCAGCTGCAAAATATATTGCAACCTCAACATTAGAAGCATCTTTAGATGTTGCGTCTATGTCGGCAACATCAACTAAGGTATTTATATTAGAAGTGATGGGCAGAAATGCTGGCTGGATGGCGGCATCATCAGCTCTTGCTAGATCAAAAAAGAACGATGCTCCTCATATAATTTTGTTACCCGAAGTTGTTTTTAATCAAAAAAACTTTTTAAACAGAGTTAAAAAGACTGTTGAGCTCTATGGTTATTGTGTAGTAGTTTCCTCTGAAGGAGTTAAAAACAATAAGGGAAAATTTCTTGCTGAATCTGAATCAAAAGATGCTTTCGGTCATGTTCAACTAGGAGGTGTTGCACCATATTTAGGATCATTAATTTCGAATAAATTAAAATTAAAAAATCATTGGGCAGTTTCTGATTACCTTCAAAGGAGTGCAAGACATATTGCCTCTAAAACAGATCTTCTTCATGCTGAGGCTGTCGGAATTCATGCAGTAAGGTACGCAATCAAGGGTATGAATGGAGTAATGCCAGTAATTATAAGGGGGGAAGGTCCTAAATATTCCTGGAAAATAAAGCCAGCGCCTCTATCAAAGATAGCAAATGTAGAAAAAAAATTGCCAAAATCTTTTATATCAAAAAATGGTTTTAATGTAACAAATAAATGTATCGATTATCTAAAACCTCTTATAGTTGGTGAAGCATACCCAAAATATAGTTTAGGAGTACCCTCTGTAATGGAATTAAAGCTAATTGAAGTTAGAAAAAAGTTACCTCCCTGGATTATTTAAAATTTTTTGAATTAAGTTCATCTATGATTTCTCTGACAACATTTTTAAGAAGTACTTTATCGTCATCATTAAGAAAATCTCCAACAAAGACATTTTCTCCTTTAGATCTAAAACTAAGTTTTAGAGATTTGTTTTTATCTTTTTCTATATTAAATGATGTGAATGTCCTAAATTCTTTCCATAAATAGTCTGCTTTATTAAAGCCTTTTTCTATTTTAACAATCTCTTCAGATATATAAATTTTCTCTTTTTTACTGCTCCATCTAAAACTTAAATAGAATGCAATAAATAAAATTGTTAATTCAAGACCTGCAAATGGCAATATGAGCGAGGCGCCCAGAAAGAAAAATATAATTCCGATGCCACCACAAATAATTGTGATGCTTAATAAAAAAAGTATCCTATACTTCCCCTCCAATGAGCTATTTGGACTTAATAAAATTAAATAGCTTGATTCATTATTTTTTTGAACTGAAACCAATTTAAAGAGCCTTTTGAATTTTAGTTATTATCAGAATTATTAACCACTTCGGTTAATCTCTCAATATTTATTAATTTACCAACTTTTTTACCTCGTTTAGCTCTTGATAAAATGTATTGTTGCCAGTCTTTTGGTTTTAATGTTATTGATCTTTTTCCTACTTCAATCATTAAAGAGCTATCATCTGAGAGAACTTGCGCATGAGCCATGAATTCTTCACCTGCTTTTAATTTGTCTTTTGGAATATTTATAATTTTGTTTCCTTTTCCTTTTCCTAAAACTGGTAATTCTTTTAATTCAAATATTAATAGTTTTCCGATGTTTGAAACTGCTGCAATATAGCTGTGATCTTCTTTTATAGGAATTGCTTTTAACATTTTTGCATTTTCTGGTAATTTCATAAAAGCCCTTCCAGTCTTCTTGTTTGAAATCATGTTTTTGTATTCCGAAATGTAGCCATAACCAGCCGTATTCATTATTAAGAATCTACTTTCATCACTTCCTATAACAGATGAAATAAATTGAACTCCTGAATCAGCACTCAATCTGCCAGTAATCGGCTCTCCCATTCCTCTTGCTGATGGCAACGAGTGACTTGGAATAGAATATGCTTTTCCGTTGGAATCTATGAAAACAGTGATTTGATTACTTTTTCCTCTTGCAAAATCTTGTAAAGAATCATCACCTCTGTATGACAATGAATTTGGATCTATATCGTGTCCTTTTGCACTTCTTATCCACCCAGCCTTAGAAAGAACAACAGTAATAGATTCAGTGATAATGGTTTCTTCTTCAGAAAAAATCTTTGCTGCGGAAGATGCAATTATTGGTGACTTTCTATTCTCACCGAAGTTTTCTTTTATTTCATTTAATTCTTTTTTTATAAGGGTCTTTAATCTTGTTTTTGATTTTAATACCTTTTCAATTTCATTTTGTTCAGTGGTGAGATTTTTCTTTTCATCTTCAAGTTTTATTTGCTCTAGCTTGGCTAATTGTCTAAGCTTTATCTCTAAAATAGCATTTGCTTGAATTTCTGATAACTTAAAATTTTTAATCAAATCTTTTTTTGGTTCATCAGATTTTCTAATTATTTTTATCACTTTATCAATATCAATGAATATTAGTAATAATCCTTCCAGGATATGAAGCCTATCATTTACTTGATCAAGTCTATGTTCTAATTTCCTTTTAACAGTATTTTTTCGAAATACCAACCACTCTTTCAACAAATCAATTAATGCAAATACCTTAGGTCCGCCTTTCAGTGAAATAAGATTCATATTTGTTCTATAATTTTTTTGTAGATCAGTGGATGCAAAAAGATGATTCATCAAGTCATCTGCATTCACTCTGTTAGATTTAAGAGTTATTACTAGCCTTACCGGATATTCATGGTCTCCTTCGTCAGCGAGGTCTACTACCATAGGAAGCTTTTTATTCTGCATTTGTTCTGCAATTTGTTCGAGTATTTTTGATCCAGAGGCTTGATAAGGCAGAGAATCAATAATTATTGAATTCTTCTCTTGCTGCCATTTTGCCTGGATCTTAAATCCACCTCTACCAGAAGAATACATTTCCTCAAGCTCTTCACTATTAATTATTACTGGAGACTCATTTGAAAAGTCTGGCCCTTTTATTATTTTGAGAATTTCTTTTAGGGATGTTTTAGGTTCTTCAAGAATTTTTATTGTTGCATCAATGATTTCATTAATATTGTGAGATGGTATGTCTGTTGCCATACCTACAGCAATTCCTGATGTTCCATTTAATAAAATAGAGGGTATCTTTGATGGGAAAATAATTGGTTCTAAAAGAGATCCATCAAAATTAGCTTGCCAGTCAACTGTGCCAAGCTTTAATTCAGAAATTAATAAGTTTGCAAAATTTGTAAGCTTAGATTCAGTGTATCTCATAGCTGCAAATGACTTAGGATCATCTTGCGATCCCCAATTGCCTTGTCCATCTACCAAGGGATATTTAAATGAGAAATTTTGCGCCATTAAGACCATTGCTTCGTATGCAGCACTATCTCCATGAGGATGGAATTTACCAATTACATCTCCTACTGTTCTTGCAGATTTTTTATATTTTGAAGATGCATCTAAGCCTAGCTCCGACATGGCATACAAAATTCTTCTTTGAACTGGCTTAAGTCCATCACCGACGTTAGGCAAAGCTCTATCAAGAATTACATACATCGCATAGTTTAAGTAGGACTTTTCAGCGTACTTTTTTAAACTTATAGAATTAATTTCTTCTCTAGACATAATTTTTATATTCTAACTAATGAGCCTTTCTTTTCTAACCATTCTTTTCTTGCAGGTGCATTTTTCTTTGACAACAAAAGATCCATCATTGCATTTGCATTATCAGTTGCTGAAATTGATAACCGAACTAATTGTCTTGTTTGCGGATCCATAACAGTTTCTCTTAGTTGAGATGGGTTCATTTCGCCAAGTCCTTTAAACCTTTGGATATTAATTTTAGGTTTGCCTTTTTTAGCTTTGAATTTCTTTACAACATTATCTTTATGTTTTTCATCTAAGGCGTACAAGACCTCCTTACCACAGTCAATTCTATATAATGGCGGCATGGCAATAAAAATTCTACCCTCATTAACCAAGGATTTGAAATGCCTTAAAAATAGAGCACAAAGAAGAGTTGCTATATGAAGCCCATCGGAGTCGGCATCGGCAAGAATACAAATTTTTCCATACCTTAGTGAGGTAATATCAGAACTCCCAGGCAACACACCTATTGCAGTGGATAAGTTTTTTATTTCTTGAGACTTGATAATTTCTTGGCTTTCCAAATCCCATGTATTAAGAATTTTTCCTCTTAGTGGCATTATTGCTTGGAAAGATCTTTCACGAGCTTGCTTAGCTGATCCACCAGCAGAATCACCTTCAACTAAAAATAGTTCTGTTTCATTTAAATCCTCACTATTACAATCTGAAAGTTTTCCTGGCAAAGCAGGACCCTTGAAAGTTTTCTTTCTTTCAACAATACTTGAAGCTTTTATTCTTGTTTGAGCAGACATGATTGCCAGCTCAGCAATTTTCTCACCTTCTTCAGTATGTTTATTTAGCCAAATACTCAAAATATCTTTTGTTGCACTTGAAACAAAGGTCATATGATCTTTAGAGTCAAGACGTTCTTTGGTTTGGCCTGCAAACTGAGGATTTTGCATTTTTGAAGAAATAACAAATATTGCGTTGCTTATAACGTCATCTGCGTTTAACTTTAATCCTTTTGGTAAAAGGCTTCTGTATTCACAAAATTCTTTTAATGACTCTAGTAAACCTGATTTAAACCCGTTTAAGTGGGATCCGCCTTGAGGCGTAGGAATTAAATTTACATAGGTTTCTTCTAATTTATTTTTTGAGGGTTTTTCTGACCAATTTATTACAAATTCAACTTCCTGAGTGTCTGAATTCTTGGATGATAAGATCGACTCCTCTAAAATTAAATCAATGCCTTCAGATACATCATCAAGATAACTTTTTAATCCATCTTCATAAAACCATTTTATTTTTTCTTTCTTTTTTTCATAGTGAAAATCGATGGTTAGTCCAGGACAAAGAACAGCTTTTGCTTTCAACAAATGTTTTAGTTCTTTTACTTTGATTTCGACCGACTCAAAATATTTTTCGTTAGGTTTAAACTTAATAGTCGTGCCAGTATTACGAATTCCAACGTCGCCTACAATTTTTAGTTCATTTTTTTTGTCGCCATTATTAAATGACATCTCATGGTCTTTTGAATCTCGCTTGATGTTGACTTGAAGATTCTCAGATAAAGCATTCACAACAGAGACACCTACTCCGTGAAGTCCACCTGAAAAATTATATTCCTCTCCAGAAAATTTAGCACCAGCATGAAGCTTACATAAAATTAATTCAACACCGCTTACTTTGTGATCAGGATGAATATCAACTGGCATTCCTCTTCCATCATCTGCAATTTGAATATTTCCATCCTTATAAATTTTAATTTTTATATTTGAGCAATGTCCTGCGATTGCCTCATCAATAGAGTTATCAAGAACTTCTTGAATTAAATGATTTGGGCAAGATGTATCAGTGTACATACCTGGTCTTTTTTTTACAGGATCAAGACCAGAGAGAACCTCTATTGCTTTTGAGTCGTATGTGTTCTTGGCCAATTTAGTTTGCCTTATGAATTAATTTATAAAAACCTTTTTTATTATAATTTTTCATAAAAGTTTTTGTGATAATTATTATTCTACTCCAAACATTAAAAAAAAAGGTGTTATTTAAATTTTTAAACAAAACTTTAGCTTATGTTTATTGCAAAGTTTATTAAATACTATAATGTAAACACCGCATACATTTAAATAAGATAGAATATACATATGGATAACAAAATTAATATTCAAACTTGCTTAATATTATTTATAAGTATTGCAGTAAATTCTGAAAATATTTTAGATATTTACAATGAAGCACTTGAGAACGATCCAACTTATAGAGCAGCTGAGTATTCCTATTTAGCAGATAAACAAATCCTTGTTCAAGGAAGGGCAGCATTACTTCCAAGCATAACTTTAAGCGGATCAACAAATTGGAATGAGTATTATCAAAATGATGAATTGCAGCAGGAGTACAATTCATTTTCTGCAAACGCAAGAGTTTCTCAACCACTTTTTAGACTTGATACTTGGTTTAACTTTAAAAGGTCTAAATCTCTAACAAATGCTGCTGAGGCAGACTTTGCTTTCGAGCAACAAAATTTGCTTTTAAGGACAGCTGAACTTTATTTTGGAGTTTTGAGAGCTATAGATAATTTAAATGCATCCATTTCAGAGGAAAAAGCTATAAAAAAACAACTTGATCAGGCTCAACAAAGATATGAGGTTGGTCTGTCAGCAATAACTGGAGTTCAAGAAGCCCAACTTGCATATGACCTCAGCAAAGCTTCAAGAATAAGTAATGAAGGAAATCTATTTTCATCAAGAGAAGCTCTCAATGCTTTAATTGGGAGAGAGATATTTTCTCTAAACGAATTGGGTGATGAAATAGAAATCTCTGAGCCTTTTCCTAATTCAAAAGAAAAATGGGTGGAAATGGCTTTGAAAAACAATTTTCAACTTAAGTCTGCATATCTTCAAAGAGATGCTGCAAAAAGCAATGCAAGAAGTGCTGCATCAAACCACTTACCAAAAATAGATATTGTTGGCTCCGGTTCTGAGTCTGAAACAAATCAATTTAATTACGAGGGTTTTAGCATTAATGGGCAAGGTATACCAGTGCCAGCTGTTACTGGAAGAAGGAATTATTCTATTCAGTTAAGTATGCCTCTTTTTCAGGGTGGAGCAGTGAACTCAAGAAGAAAACAAGCTTATTCTCAGTACAATCAGGCTGATGAAAATACATTGTTTACTGAGAGAAGAATAATTCAAGAAGTAAGATCTCAATTCTCAAATGTTGTTACTTTGGTAGCAAATGTCACTGCACAAAAACAAGCAGTTGTATCTGCAACCAGTGCGCTTGAAGCTACTCAAGTTGGATACAAAGTAGGTACTAGAAATATTGTTGACCTTTTACAAGCTGAAAAGAATTTATATAGTGCTGAAAAAAATCTAGCAAATGCAAAGTATGATTATATTCTTGCTAATCTTAGACTGGCACTTGCTGCTGGAACAATTGAACCAAACGATATTATTGAAATTAATAGCTTACTCAAATAATTCATGCCAGAACTGCCTGAGGTTGAAACAACCGTTAGAGCTATAAAGAGTTTTGAAGGCTCTGATTTAAAAAAAATTATAATTCATAATCCTAATCTGAGATGGAAGGTTGATCCCAAGATAGAGAAAGTCTTAAGGGATAAATTCATAAAAACAATTAGCAGGCGTGCCAAGTATATTATTATTACTTTTGATTCAAAATATCTAATAATACATTTAGGTATGTCTGGTAAGCTAAGGATACAAAAATCAAAAGATAATTTCTTCAAAAAGCATGACCATGCGGAGTTGATATTAAAAGATTTTAAAATTATATATAACGATCCCAGAAGATTTGGGTCAATTCATTTAATAGATGATATAAATTCACATTTCTTACTATCCTCATTAGGTGTTGAGCCATTGTCTAGATCTTTTAATAAGGAATATTTACACGGTCTTTCAAAAGATAGTAATTTAAATATAAAAAAATTAATAATGGATCAAAAAAAAGTTGTTGGAGTTGGAAATATATATGCATCTGAGAGCTTATTCTTGGCAAAAGTAAAACCAACAAAAATATCAAGAAATATTAATCTTGATGAATGTGCTGCAATAGTAAGCTCTATAAAAAAAATTCTCAAATATGCAATTAAAATGGGAGGAACAACACTTAATGATTTCTATTCAGCTGACGGAAGCGAGGGATATTTTAAGTTAAAACTCAAGGTTTATGGAAGAGAAGATAAACCATGCAAGTCCTGCGGTGAGGTGATAAAAAAAATTAATATTGGGCAAAGAGCTACTTACTATTGCACAAAGTGTCAATCTTAAGAGCCTAATTTAGCTTTCAAAGCTTTCTCTACAGAGGGATGAACAAATTTAGATATATCACCCTTTAGATCACATATCTCTTTAATCAAGCTTGATGATACATATATCAAACTCTCCTTTGGTGTTAAAAAGATACTTTCTATATTTGGAGCTAAAGATCTATTCATTGTAGCTAGTTGGAATTCATACTCAAAATCTGAAACAGCTCTAAGACCTCTTATTATTGCGCAAGCGTTTTGTTCTTTTGCAACGTCAACAGTTAGTTGCCTTGGGAATCCCATTACATCAACTTTCTGATTGTCTTGATATATATTCTTTGTTAACTTGATTCTGTCTTCTAATGAAAATAATGGATTTTTGGTTTCGCTTTTAGCAATAGCAATTACAATTTTATCAAAAAGACCAGATGCCCTGTCGATGATATCCATATGACCAAAAGTTATAGGATCAAAGGAACCAGGGTAAATTGCTACTTTCATATATATTGAATAATACTAAACAAATTCATTTAATCAAAATATATATATTTTTAAAAAAACACCTTTTTCAATATATTTTAGTAAATTTGATACCTTTTGATATTTTGGTATCATATATAGTTGTATATTAACGGGGGGGAGTAATTTTACTCCTACTACTTATATAAGGAGTTATATATGAAATTTTTATTAATGTTGGCTACTGCTGTTGCTATGCCTGCTTTTGCTCAAGACTTAAGCATGGGTGACATGACCGGAGTGTCATTTTGGTTAGTAACTGCTGCTATGCTTGCTGCGACAGTCTTTTTCTTTGTTGAAAGAGATAGAGTTCATGGTAAGTGGAAAACATCTTTATCAGTAGCTGGTTTAGTTACTGGTGTAGCATTCTGGCATTATCTATATATGAGAGGAGTTTGGGCTGATACTGGCACATCTCCAACTGTCTATAGATATATTGACTGGTTAATCACAGTACCACTTCAAATTATTGAGTTTTACTTAATTCTTAAAGTTTGTACAAATGTTGGTGCAGGTCTATTCTGGAAACTATTAAGTGCTTCTGTATTAATGCTTGTATTTGGTTTCGTAGGTGAAACTGGTGGAGCAGATGCAAATTTAATGGGTGTTCTAGGTGTAATAGCATGGCTATATATTATTTATGAGGTATTCATGGGTGAAGCTGGAAAACTTAACGCTGCAAGTGGAAACGCTGCCGCTCAAAGTGCTTTCAACTCAATCAGATGGATTGTTACAGTTGGTTGGGCTATCTATCCAATAGGTTATTGGGTAGGTGTCGGTGCTAGTGCTGATATGGCTGGTGCAAACCAAATTTATAACTATGCTGATTTTATTAATAAAATCGCATTTGGTTTAGCTATATATGTAGCAGCTGTTAGCGACTCTGAATAATATTAATTTATTATATGAAACCCAGCTTTATGCTGGGTTTTTTTATGGCTGAATTTCTTCACCACTCCAAGATAAGAATTTTCCTGAATCATCAGAGCTTAAGTTATTAATAACTTTTAAGAGTTTTTCAGCGCTGTAATCAGGAGAAAACATATTATTTGAGCTCACATTTTTTTGAAATGGCTTACTCAAGTTGCTCTTAACCGTTCCTGGTTGTAGACCAACAAAGATTGCATTTAGGTTTGATCTTTTTATTTCAATACTAAAATTTTTGATGATTTGATTAAGAGCTGTCTTGCTGGATCTGTAAGAGTACCATCCTCCAATCTTATTGTCAGAAATGCTTCCAACTTTAGCACTTAAAAAAGCAAAAACACTTTTATTAGTTTTTGCTAGATAAGGTATGAAGTGCTTTCCAATGAGCGCGGGTCCAAATGTATTTATATGAAACACCTTTTTTAGCTTCTCTTCAGATAGATCTTTTATACTTTTTTCAGGAAAAATATCATCATTATTATGAAGAAATCCAGTAGCGACAAAAATTAAATCAAATTTAGTTTCTTCCGGAATATGTTTAAGTGAATCTATTATTGATTCTTCTTTTTCAATATCTATGAAGATATTTTTTTCTTTTTTTGTATCTTCTTTAACTCCAGACCTAGAAAAGTTGTAAACCATTTCAACAGAATCATCTCTTGATAGAATTTTAGATATCGAACTTCCTATGGCTCCAGAAGAACCAATTATGGCAACATTTTTCATATATTATGTATTATGGTTTTCTAATTTCATCTACCAATTGGTAGATATCTTCAGGTGGTCTACTATAAAAACTTGAGACAGATAATGCAACAACAAAATTTATTATCATTCCTAAAAAACCGAACCCCTCAGGAGAAATACCTAAAAACCAAAAATCATTATTGTTCAAAGATGGATTTATAAATTTAAAGTAACTTATATAACTAGAGGTTGCTATCAGGCCACATAACATACCAGCAATAGCGCCCTCTTTATTTAATCTTTTATAAAAAATTCCCAAGAATAATACTGGAAATATAGTTGCTGCTGCCAAACCAAATGCAAAGGCTACAACTTGTGCAACAAATCCTGGAGGATATATTCCAAATAAACCTGCAATAAATATTGCTACTGCTGCAGCACATCTCGCAAAAAATAATTCTTGTTTATCACTTATATTTGGCATGAGCATATTTTTCATTAAATCATGTGAAATTGATGCTGATATTACTAATAACAATCCAGCCGCTGTAGATAAGGCTGCAGCTAAAGCGCCAGCAGCTACTAATGCGATAACCCAATTCGGTAACTGTGCAATTTCAGGATTTGCAAGAACCATGATGTCATTGTCAATGTAAATTTCATTCTCATTTGACCGATCTGGACGATTTGCTACTAACCTTTCACCATGTTGTCCCCTTTCAGATATGTATTTTGGTTTCACTTCTTCAAGAGCGTTTCCATTTGAATAATTAATAAGCCCATCACCATTTTTATCTTTCCAAGCAATTAATCCAATATTCTCCCAATTTTTAAACCAACTTGGAACAGACTGATATTCAGTTTCCTGAACTGACTCTATAAAATTTATCTTTGCAAAAGCGGCGACTGCTGGAGCAGTTGTATAAAGAAGAGCTATGAAGACAAGAGCATAACCAGCAGATTTTCTTGCATCGCTAACTTTTGGAACTGTAAAAAATCTAACAATAACATGAGGGAGTCCTGCTGTACCAAACATTAATGCTGCAGTTATAAAAAATATATCAATGTTGCTTTTTGTATTTTCAGTATAAGCATTAAATCCTAGTTCAATTGAAAGTTGGTCGAGTTTATCAAGTAGGTAAACTGAGGAACCAGAAATCTTGTCACCAAATCCCAATTGAGGGATTGGATTATTTGTAATCAAAAGTGAAATAAATATGGCTGGAACTAAATATGCAAATATAAGAACACAGTATTGAGCAACTTGAGTGTAGGTGATGCCTTTCATGCCACCTAGAACGGCATAAAAGAATACAATTAACATTCCTATGATTACTCCAATATTAATATCTACTTCTAAAAATCTTGAGAATACGATTCCAACTCCGCGCATTTGTCCAGCTACATAGGTGAAAGAGATAAAGATCAAACATACTATTGCAACTAACCTAGCAGTCTTTGAGTAATATCTAGTTCCAATAAAATCAGGGACAGTATATTTACCAAACTTCCTTAAATATGGAGCTAGTAAAAGTGCCAATAATACATAACCACCTGTCCAACCCATTAAATAAACAGATCCATCTTTACCTAAAAAAGCAATTAAGCCAGCCATTGAAATAAAGGATGCTGCAGACATCCAATCTGCAGCAGTTGCCATTCCATTGGCAACAGGACTTACTCCTTTTCCAGCAATATAGAAGTCATTTGTTGATCTTGCTCGTGACCAAATTGCTATTCCTATATATATAGCAAATGATGCACCAACAAATAAATAAGTTAGTCCTTGAAGTCCCATTATTCTTTTTCTCTATTGTCTATTTCAGAAGAGCTTGAAAAGAATTTTTTATCTAGTTTATTTAATAAGTAAACGTATATAAAAATGATCAAAACAAAAAAGTAAATACTGCCCTGTTGAGAAAACCAGAATCCTAGCTTAAATCCACCAATCTTGAAATCATCTAATTTATCTGACCAAATGATCCCAAAACCAAATGAGACAATAAACCAAACAACTAGAAGTGAAATTAGAATAATTAGATTAGACTGCCAATAAGAAAATTTCATTGATCAATTATAAATCTAATTAAGGGTAATATTTTAGTTATTACCCTGTTTAGGATTATTAGATTATTTTTTAAATTTGGCTGCTTCCTCTGAGCCGTCTGTGGCTGTTCCCTTTGTATAAGAATGTGCTCCCATTCCAGCAAGATCACCATTTTGAACAATTAAATATGGCTCTCTTATTGGTTTATCTTCAAAGAAACATTCTAAAATTTCTCTAACTCCTGCTGCATATCTTGCTTGAGCAGATAGAGATGTTCCTGAGGTGTGAGGAGTCATTCCATGATTTGGCATTGATCTCCAAACATGATCATTGGGTGCTGGCTGTGGAAACCAAACATCTCCAGCATAACCGCTGAGCTGTCCAGATTCTAAAGCTCTTGCAATTGCGTCTTTATCACAAATCTTTCCTCTTGCAGTATTAACAATATAGGCACCTCTTTTCATTTTTCCAATCATTTCATCATTAAATAAATGTTCAGTTTTTGGATGAAGTGGGCAACTAATGTTTACAACATCACAGACTGAAACTAAAGATTCTACAGAATCATGGTAAGTAAGATTCAAATCAGCCTCTACTTCTTCAGGTAGTCTATGAATGTCAAAATAATGTAAATGAACATCAAAAGGTTTCATTTTTCTAAGCATATCAATACCAATTCTTCCAGCAGCAACTGTTCCGACATGCATTCCTTCAACATCATAGGATCTTTGAACAGCATCAGCTATATTCCACCCACCATCTAACACAATTCTATGTTGGTTATGATAATCTCTAACCATTGATAGAATCATCATGACTATGTGCTCAGCAACTGATCTGGAATTACAATATGTTACCTCTACAACATCTACTTTATTATCCATTGCAGCTTGTAAATCTACATGATCTGAACCAATACCAGCTGTAATCGCCATTTTAAGATTTGGAGCAGATTCCATCTTATCTCTTGTAAGGTAATATGGAAAAAAAGGTTGTGATATGACTATGTCAGCATCAACTAACTCTTTATCAGCAGTACAACCGTCTCCATCCTTGTCAGACGTTACAACTAAAGTATGACCAAGATCCTCCAAAAACTTTCTTAAGCCTAACTCTCCAGAAACACAACCTAATAATTGTCCAGGAGTGAAATCTATATTTGAGGGACTTGGTAAGGACATTCCGTCAGGATATTTATCAAGTTTAGGCAAATCATCTCTAGCATAACTCTCAGGCATTCCTGAAACAGGATCATCGTATAAAATACATAAAATTTTCATTTAAGCTCCCAAATAAATGTTTGAATGTTCATGTTAAAACAAAAAAATTTAAAAACAACAAATAAATTACATATTTAACATAAGTACAAAAATACCTAACCTAGGGATAAATATCTAACTAATAGCTTACAAAAACTTAAAATAACAATTATTATTAAGATTTTTATACAATTTTAAAAAATTTAATGAGTACAAATGTAAAAAATGTGGTAATATGAGTACAAAATTATTAATTTAAATAAAAATATTTACTAAATGGGTACAATATGGGTACAAAAATTGACAAATACTTAGTATTAAGGGGAAAAAATAAAGATATATATTTTATTCAAAAAAGACTTTCGAAAGAGCAATCATCTATCCTGGGATATAATTTTATTAAAAAATCTCTAGAAACTACTGATTTATCTGTAGCAATTGCTAAAAGAGATAAGATATTATCAGATCTTAATAATATATCCAAACAGCCTATTTTAGAGGCAAAATCTACAGATAATATAGATGACAATAGGGTAAATGAATCAAATATTTATACAAAATTTGATGATTTTAGTGAAAATACTGATAGTTATGAGAAAACTCAGCAAGAAATGGGTACAAAAGTTAAAAAGAGAGATAAATATAGAATCTTATCCATAAAAATACCTAAATTGCCTCAAAAAGAAGAGATAGTTAGTAAAATTGATAGCATTGTACCCATAATTATTGCTTTTTTAACTTTATTTGTTGTTCTAATTGCTTGATTTTATTAAAGAGATTCTTGCTTTTTAAAGAATTTTGCTCTTTGCCATGAATGTTTTCCATTATTAGAGACCATATATAATCTATATATAGATTAATTTGTTTCCAAAGTAAGATCTTTTCTCTTATATCAATGTGATTTTTTATTCCGTAACTTTCTAAAAAAACATTTTGTTCATTTGGATTCATATCAAATGAGAGCATAATTTTACTAATATCAAAGAATTTATTATTTAATGATGCATATTCATAATCAATAAAACATATATTTTTATTAAACAAAATATTTGTGGGATTCAAATCATTGTGTGAAAAAACGTTCTCTTGATGATTTGTTTTTGACATTTTTATTAAAGCATTTAATTTTTCAAAGACCTTAGGGAGTTTGTTTATATTTAATATTTTTTTATATGCTTCTATTTGTTCATTGAATGTATGAATATTTTTTTTATTTTTTAATTCATGTATTTCTTTTAATCGATTACCCAATTTTTTAAAAAACATATTATCTTTTTTACATAATGATGTTTCATGGTATTCGTAAATTAAAATGCCTTTTGTTTTGTTTTTATATAGAACTTTGGGGTGTAGTTCTTTATTTGATAACTCAGTAAGAGTTTCTTTAGTGAGATAACTATTAATCTTAAAATTGATGTTAAATTTTTTGAATACCTTGATTATTATTTTTTTTCTTTTAAGTCGTCCGGTAAATGTCTTTGATGTTTCTCCCTCCCTTAATAGAATTAAATCTTCAATAAAAATATTGATCTTTTTTAAATTCGTTAATATGTTATCCATCGTTTTGATTAAGTGTTCTTTTCCATGATCTGTAACCGAAAACTATTATTACTAAATAGATTACAAATAAAAAAGCAGTTAAATATAATCCTCTTGATGTATATAAGTAAATTGAGATTGAATCTATAACAAACCAGTATATCCAATTTTCTAATATTTTTTTTGCAACCATATATGTCGTTACTATTGCACCCCAAGTAGTGAAAGCATCAATAAATGGTAGAGCAGCTTGGGTATATTCCTCTAAAATAATCCCAGATAAAATTGCTAAAATTGTTACAGAAATAACTGCATAAACATGATTTAAATTATTCCAACTTTTAATTCTTAAATCACGATTACTATTGATAATATTTTTCCAATGTAACCATCCATAAACCGCCATTAAAACATAAAAAATTTGTAATAAGGATTCCATATAAAGACCTGCCTGGAACATAATATAAATATAAAGGCAAGAACTAATTAATGCCGCATACCAGCATCTTACGTCTTCTTTTGCAGCTAAGATTAAATACAAAATAGCTGTGAGAACAGCTATGCTCTCGATAACTATGTTAACCATATGATTTTAGAAATCATATCTTACAGAAAATCCCAGATTTCTTGGATCGCCTTGTCTTCTATATAATGTATCAACAAAATTTGGGGCCTCATTTCCAAAGAAAAAACCTCTTGTTGAGTAATACTCATCAAATAAATTTCTTACCCATAAGTTTGCTGAAAAGTCTGCTTTGGCATAGCCAAAAGTAAGATTAACAAGCTGATAACTTTTTGATTTATTATTGTGGGAATCTGAATAATAAAAGCTACTTTTTCCATTAATATCTATTTTTAAATATAGGTTATTTTTTAAATCTAGATTTGCACCGATAGAATATGTTTGTTGAGGTGCATGAGCTTGAGCTCTGTTTTCTAAATCAGCTCTAGACTCCCAATTGATAATTTTTGTTTTTAGAATACCTAGATTTGCAAAAATATATAAGTTATCAGTAGCTGAATAATTTGAACTTATTTCTAATCCATAGTTTTCACCTTCAGCGGCATTTTGAGTTAAGAATGAGAAAGTATTAGGATCAGACGGATCAACCTGTTTAGAGATTAAAACTTGTTGATCATTTCTTTTAGAATAAAAAATTGTAGAAGAATAATTAAAATTTTCATCAGCTTTTGAACTAAAACCAATTTCATAGTTTGTTAAAAATTCCGGATCATATATCAAGGATTCTTTTACAGAGCTATCAGTAGCATCAAGACCAAGATTGAAACCACCTTGTTTATATCCTCTTGCAATTGAAAAATAAGTATTAGATCCGTCTTCATTATTTTTGATCAATGATATCTTTCCTCCATTCATATTATTTGATGGATCAAAAAATTCATTATTAGAATCTTTATATTTAGAATCCCATTTTTCCCATCTTAATCCAAAAGCGACTTTGTAATTTTCAGTTAAAAAATAATCAATATTTCCAAATATAGATAAGTTATTCGCTTCATAGTCTCGTGAAACTAACGATTCACTTGCATAAGGACTGTAAGGATCATCAGGGTCACCGTATATACCATCATCTTTTGTAACATTTTTTTCTTCAAGATCACTAAATTCAAAGCCAAACACCCATTCAAATGGGTTTTTCTCTGAAAATTCAGGATTATTTGATAAAAAACGTATTTCTTGACTAAAAGTATCTCTTTTTCTTAATGTTTCTGAAAAATAATCATAAATATAAGGAAAATGTGACTCAGAATTTCCCCAGTCAGCATCATAACTAAAAACAACATCTGTTTTTGTAGTATTTGTAAAACTTTGAAGATCAAAATTACTATAGTTTTTTGTTATTTTTATTCCAAATGAATCTGTGACTTGTGAATCCATTCCTGGACGATCTGATAATGTGTTTAAGCTTCCATCTATAGTCCAAATATCGGCTGGATCATCCATATCAATTTTTGAAACTACTAAATTTATATTTGTACTTTTATCAATTTCCCAATTTAATTTATATCGTAGAGTTAACTCATCTTTTTTTGAAGTATCAGATTTGTTTAAATAAACATTTTTTCTAAAGCCATCTGCATAATCGGTCCTAACTACTAAACGATATTTCATATTTTTATTCTGCATTGGCCCACCAAATGCTACACCAATATTTTGTGTTCCATAATCTCCAATGGTCACTTCAGAGGTCCCTTCAAATTCGTCAGTTGGATCTTTAGTTTTAATATAAATTAATCCTGCTAGAGCATTAGCACCTGATCTTGATCCTTGCGGTCCTCTATAAACTTCAACCTGATCAACATCAAACAGGGTTGCAATTCCACCTTGTCCAGAGTAATCGATATCATCTATTAGAAATCCAACGGAAGAATTCGGAGTACCTTGATAACCTGACCTTTCACCAATGCCTCGAATTTGAAAATATCTTGCCCGAGAGTCTGAAGCAGCATAATTCAAATTTGGTACTAGATAAGAAAGTTGTTGAAAATGTTTGATCGCTTGAGATTTAATTTCTTCAGATTGGATTACAGCAATACTAGAGTCTTCCTCGCTGATTAATTTTTCTCTAAACTCTCCCTTCACAATTATTTCTTCAATCTCTTGTGAAAAGATAAAAAAAGAAAAGAATAAGGGTACTAAAAATAAAATATTTATTCTGATATACATATGCAATTCCTCCGCAACTATTGTGTTGATCAGGTTCAAAGAGTTTCAAAAAGATCTCAGGCTAAACTGCCACCCCTTTGCATTAATTACTTATATTAATCAATATTTCTATAATTTAAAAGTATTGATTTTAAATATAATTTAAGAGGTATAAAATTATTATTTATAACCTTATATCAGCTATTTATAACATTTAATGCATAACCATAAATTTCAGAAATTTGATTAATTCTTTTATCTTTTGGTGTACCTGCACCATGACCTGCTCTATCTTCTACTCTTATCAAAATAGGATTATTGCATGACTGATTCTCTTGAAGCTTAGCAGCAAATTTGAAAGAGTGTGAGGGAACTACTCTATCATCCCGACTTGCTGTTGTAATCAAAGTTGTAGGATAACAAACATCAGATTTAATATTATGAAGCGGTGAATATGATAGAAGATTCTCAAACTCATCTTTTTTATCTGAAGATCCATAGTCACTTTCCCAGGCCCAACCAATTGTAAATTTATTAAACCTAAGCATGTCTAAAACACCAACTTGTGGAATAGCAACTTTATATAAGTCTGGATTTTGTAACATGGTTGCTGCTACTAAAAGTCCACCATTAGATCTTCCATCGATAGCAGTCGATTTTGGGGACCCAATTTTTTTAGCATGCAAAAATTTTGCAGCGTATGCAAAATCATCAAAAACATTTTGTTTGTTCAAAAGCATGCCTGCTTCATGCCAAGCATCTCCATATTCCGCACCGCCTCTTAAATTTGCTACAGCAAAAACTCCATTTTGATTTTTCCATGCAGTTTGACTTTTACTAAAACTTGGTAGTATTGAAATATTGAATCCGCCGTATCCATAAATTAGTAAAGGCGTATTTTCATCGATCACTAAATCTTTTTTATGACTTATATGAATTGGGATTTGTGTCCCATCTTTTGACTCATAAAATTCTAACTTTGATATATATTCCTCTGAGTTATACCCTTCTAAATCCTCTTGCCAAAAAAGTTCATACGAAAGATCTGTTAAATTTATTTCATAAATTTCTCTTGGAGTTACGTAATTTGTAATTGAAAAGTAGGAACTTGTATCTTCAAGACCTCCACTAAAACCACTTATGGTTCCTTCTTTCGGTAGTGACAATTTTGAAATAAGCTGGCCATCTAAATCAAAGACACTTATTTTTGAGAAAGTATCCTCTAAATAGTTAATCACAAAAGAATTGTTTACAATATTAACGGATCTGATGGCATTTTTAGACTCAGGAATTACTTCATTCCATATAAAAGAGTTATTTTTGACCTCTAAATTAACAATTTTTCCATTTGGAGCACTTTCAGTCGTATAAAACCACAAAATATTATCTTTACTATCAATAAAGCTATATGAAGCAATTAATTCATCAATAATAGGAATAAAATCACTATCTTTGCTAACTTTTAAATAAATTCTGTTTCTTTCATCAGTTCCCTCAGAAATAGATAATATTTTCATATCACTATCTTTAACAACTGTTATTCCAAACCCCCATCTAGGATTATCAGGATTTTCGTATATTAATTGATCATCAGATTGATTCGTGCCAATTTTATGAAACATTATTTTTGGAGATTCATTTAACTCTTTTAATAACTCTCCGTCAGGTTCTTCATAGCGTCTGTAGTAAAATCCACTATCATCATTTTCCCAAATTGCCCCAGAAAATTTTGCCCACTTTAAGTTATCCTCAAGAACCTCTCCTGTTTCGATATTCATTACTTTCCATGATCTCCAATCAGACCCACCATCTGAAATTGAAAATGCAATATGCGTTGCATTATTATTTATACTAGTTCCACCAAGAGATACTGTCCCATCTTCTGAGAAAGTGTTTGGATCAATTAAAACTCTCTCTTTACAATCTTCACAATCTTTGATCATTAACTTGCTTTGTTGGAACGTACCATCATTAAAGTAATAAAATGTTTTTTCTTTTACCTTATATGGAATAGATATCGACTCGCTTTCCCATATATCATTCAAATAACTTTCAAGACCTTTCTTATAATTATTATTTTGAATAAAAACTTTTGTAAAGTTATTTTGCCGATCTGCCCAATCTACAGATTCTTCACTTGTAAAATCCTCAAGCCATCTATATGAATCAATTATTTCATAACCATGGATCGTTTCACTAAATTCTATTTTTTTTGTTTCTGGATATGAAATCTCAGATTCTTGAGACGAGCAGGAAACTAAAATGAAAAACAACAAAGAAGAGTATTTTTTATACATATAAATAATATTACTTTACAATTACCCGATGGATCAATTCAATTCTGCATGGAAATACACATTTTCAAATTGGAAGTATTTTATTATGCTCTCGCTTCCTGTGATTGCAATAGAATCAATGACCACCTTCCTAATTATTCCTCTTGCAGAGATTTCTCAACCAGAAGATTTTATAGAATTTTTTGAAAATAATTCACTCGTAATAGGTATGGTTGGATTAATTGGAGTTGTTCTTCAAATTTCTTTTTTAGGTGGTATTTGGGTAAGCTATTTGTCAATTGATAAGGGAAAAGAGATAACTCCTATAAATGCTCTTCAAGCTGGACTGACAAAGTTCTTTCCCTTATTTGGAGCATATATCTTGATAGCTATAGTTTCATTTTTTGGGTATATATTATTAATATTACCTGGCATATATCTCACTGCAAGATTTTCATTATTTGCAGCTCAAATTATGTATGAAAATAAGGGTGTTTTTGAATCAATAAGTTCATCATGGGAAATGACGGATGAATATGGATCAAAATTATTTGGGTTTACCTTGGTCTTTGTAGTATTAATGATAAGTTCAAGTTTAATATTGTCCAGTATACTTCCAACTGGAATAGTGCAAACATCTATACTTGCAATTAATGAATATTTATTTGTAATTCCCTTGGGTTATATTTACTTTACTCTTTATAAGTCTCTTAAAGAAAGTTAGTTTAATTGTCGAAATTGAAATTCAAAGGTAGAATGCTCTTTCATTTGTGGGCCTGTAGCTCAGTTTTGGTTAGAGCGTTCGACTGATAATCGAGAGGTCGGAAGTTCGAGTCTTCCCAGGCCCACCATTTGTTTAAATAAAATCTAAAAGTTCTATTTCGAAAACTAATATTGAATTTGATGGTATCCCTGGTCGTCCTTCGTCACCATAAGCCATTGAAGAATCAATAAATACTTTCCACTTGTCTCCCGGACTCATCAGTGAAATAGCTTTTTGGCAACCTATAATTAGTTTTGACAATTCAATTGAAAGGGGTTCAGAATCAAGTGAGCTCCAAAAAATATCTCCATTGGTGAGAGTTCCGTGGAAATGGGCAGTTATCACTTGATTAAGCTTTGGGTTAGTCGTATTAGAGTCACTTTTTTTAATAACAGAATATTGCAGTCCTGATTCGATTTCTATGACATCACTTTTCTTTGCATTATCAATAAAAAATTGTAAGTTCTCAATTTGTTGAATGTTTGGACTATCTTGAACACAGGAGTACAAAAATAAAGAAGATAACAAAATAAGTAATTGTCTCATTATTATATTTTTATCTTAAGAAATTTTCTCTTACCAACTTGGTAAATACTTTCAGAGCCTTTAAGTATTTCATGCTTAGGATCTTCAACTTTTTCAGAATTTATCTTTATTCCACCTTGTTTGATTAGTCTATTGCCCTCTGAGACGCTATTGATCATATTTGTATTTTTAAGAAGATTAACTAATAAAATTGATTCTCCTTCAATTATATGTTCAATTAATTCAATCTCATCTGGCATCTTTCCTTTTTGAAATCTTTCTAAAAAGGCCTCTTTGCATTTTTTACCATCGCCAGCTTCATGAAATCTATCTACCAGCTCTTCTGCCAATATAAATTTTATATCACGAGGATTTTTCCCATCTTTCATTTCTTTTTGGAGACCTCTTATTTGCTCTTCAGGTAAAAAGCTTAAAAGTTCAAACCATCTCCACATTAATTCATCTGAAACTGACATTATTTTTCCAAACATTTCACTTGGATCCTCATCAACTGCAATGTAATTGTTTAACGATTTTGACATTTTCTTTACTCCATCTAAGCCCTCTAATATTGGCACTGTAATGACAATCTGAGGATCTTGCTCATAATCTCTTTGAAGCTCTCTTCCTACAAGTAAATTAAATTTCTGATCAGTTCCTCCACATTCAACATCAGCCTTAAGTGCAACTGAGTCATAACCTTGGACTAGAGGATATAAAAATTCATGAATGGCTATTGTCTTATTTGAAGAAAATCTTTTGTTAAAATCATCTCTCTCAAGCATTCTTGCAACATTATATTTTGATGCCAGTTTAATAAGGCCGTCAGCCCCAAGCTGATCACACCATTCAGAATTAAATCTCACTTCAGTAAGTTCTTTTTTAAGAATCTTAAATACTTGTTTTTCATAGGTTTTAGCATTTTCTTCCAAATCTTTTGCGTCAAGTGTTGGTCTTGTTTTATTAGTTCCTGATGGATCTCCAATTCGCCCCGTAAAATCACCTATTAGAAATATAACTTTGTGGCCTAAATCTTGAAAATGTCTTAACTTATTTAACAATACTGTATGCCCGAAATGAAGATCAGGTGCAGTAGGATCAAAGCCAGCTTTTACAATTAATTGTTTACCTGAATTCAGTTTATTTTGAAGATCAGACTCAGTGAGAATTTCATCAGAGCCTCTTTTAATAAACTTTAGTGCATTATCCATCTAACTATCATAATATTTTTATCAGATTAATAGAATCACAAAGTTGCTACTTGGTACTTTAAGATTAAAATAATAATTATGTTAGAGGCTAAAAATAAATTCATTTGCGAAAAAAAAATCTTATCAGCTCTTTCAACAAACACTAAGTTTATCAATGAAAAAAGTATATCCAGTAATGCTGAAAAAATAATTAAGTTATGTAGAAAGAATAAAATTGATAGATCAAAGCTTGATGCATTTTTGAGTGAATATGGCTTAGATAATCAAGAGGGTGTTGCTTTAATGTGCCTTGCTGAATCACTATTAAGAATTCCAGATAATAAAACAAGAAATTTAATAATTTCAGAAAAATTATCTGAAGGTAGATGGATTGATCATTTAAATAAAGCAGATAGTCTTTTTGTAAATGCATCTACCTGGGGGTTATTGCTTGCTGGCAAAGTAGTCACAACACCCATAGAATGGTCAAAAAATCCAAATAACTTAATCCACAGATTAATATCAAAATCTGGTGAAATGCCTCTGCGTAATGCTGTGCTTGGAGCTATGCATATTCTAAGTCAAGAGTTTGTTATTGGAAGAGATTTCGATGATGTAAAGAAAATCCCTGATCTTGATCAAGAAATATTTTCTTTCGATATGCTTGGTGAGGCAGCAAGGACTATCGAACAAGCTGAAAATTATTTTAATTCATACAAAAATGCAATTAATGAAGTAAGTAAAATCAATAAACTTAAAAATCTTTCAAACGGCATTTCAATTAAAATTTCTGCCCTATATCCAAGATATGAGATGAGAAAAGTTAACGAGGTTGAGTCTGAATTAGTTCCAAGGTTACTTGAATTAATTAAATATGCATATTTAAAAGATGTCGATGTAACTATTGATGCTGAAGAGCAAGATAGATTATCACTTAGCATTTACATTATTGAAAAACTAGCATTAGAAAAGAATATCAAGCATTGGGATGGCTTTGGGATTGCACTTCAAGCCTATGGTAAAAGGTCAATCGAGGTAATACATTTTTTAAATAACATTTTAAAAAAGAGAGATAAAATTCATATTCGTCTTGTTAAAGGTGCCTATTGGGACTATGAGATAAAACATGCCCAAATTAATAGTTATGAGGGCTATCCAGTATTTACAAAAAAATCTTTAACAGATATTGCATACTTGGCTTGTGCAAAAGAGATATTAGAAAATAAAAAATTTTTCCCAAAATTTGCAACTCATAATGCTCATACAATTTCTTCCATTGTTCACTTAGCTGAAGATGCTGATTATGAATTTCAGAGACTCTATGGCATGGGTGAACTATTGTTTAAAAGTGCTTCAAAAATATTGGGTTTATCAAAAAAACCATCAGTATATGCCCCGATTGGAAGCTATAAAGATCTTTTACCATATCTGGTAAGGAGGCTTCTTGAAAATGGTGCTAATAGTTCTTTCATTAATAGATTGCTCGATCCAGAAACTGATCCTAAGTGGTTAGCAAAAAATCCATTATTAAAAATCGATGATGAAAATAAAGAAATTCCTATACCAAAAAAAATATTCACTAATAGAGATAATTCATCGGGCTTTGACATTTCTGAAATACAAAATATTGAACTTTTAAAGAAAGAATTAAAACTTTTTGAAAATACCAATATCAAAGCAGAATCAATATATAAAAATAGAAATGAGTCTAAGAAAACTTCAGAGAAACTTAAATCAATATCTTCAGGATTAGATATTGGAACAGTGGTTTATGATGATCCTATTGAGATAAAGCGATGTCTTAAAATGGATAGTCCTAATGTTTGGAGTTTAACAAAAGTCAAAAAAAGATCAATAATATTAAAACGTATTGCTGATGATATTGAAAAAAATCCATTTCAATTAATCTATTATTTAATAAATGAAGCAGGGAAAACTATTCAAAATTCTATTGATGAAGTTAGAGAAGCAATAGATTTCCTCAGATACTATTCAGAGCAAATTCTAGAGATATCTGGTGAAAATCAACTTAATGGTCCTACAGGTGAAGAAAATTCAATGTCATATGTTCCCAAAGGAAAATTTTTATGTATTAGTCCATGGAATTTTCCTGTTGCTATACTGATAGGCCAAATTTCAGCAGCATTAGCTTGTGGCAACAAAGTAATTTTAAAACCCTCAGAGCATACTCCAATATTAAGTTACTTAATTGTTAAAAAATTTCATAAATTTGGAATACCTTTAGAAGCATTAGAATTAATTTTAGGTGATGGAGTTTATGGTGAGATTCTTTGCAAGATACCAATCAATGGAGTTGCTTTCACTGGATCACTAAAAACTGCAAAAAAAATTCAAACAAACCTTTTAAATAATCAAAATCAAATAGTTCCTCTTATAGCAGAAACTGGCGGAATTAATACAATGATTGTAGATTCAAGTGCCTTGCTGGAACAAGTTACAGATGATGTAATTCGGTCTGCTTTTGATAGTGCGGGACAAAGATGTTCGGCATTAAGAGTTCTATGCGTTCAAGAAGAAATCTATGACGAGCTTATAAATATGATACTTGGAAATATGGAAGTTCAATCTTTAGGAGATCCAAATAGTTTTGATGTAGATATTGGTCCTATTATTAACAAAAGCGCTCATAAAAAATTAAAAAACTACATCGCAAACTGTCGTGAAAAAGGAATGAATGTAATTGAAACAAATCAGGCCACCTGTGATAAATATATTGGACCAACATTGATAAGTATTAATAAAGTTTCTGATATTAAAGAAGAACAATTTGGACCTATACTTCATGTTTTAAAATATTCTTTTGATGACATTGATAATCTCATAAAACAAATAAATGATAGCGAATACGGATTGACAATGGGCATACATACAAGAATAGAATCAAGAGCATCTTACTTATGTGATGAATCAAAAATAGGAAATATTTATGTAAACAGGGATATGGTGGGTGCAGTTGTAGGGTCTCAACCATTTGGTGGTGTAGGATTATCGGGAAGTGGATTCAAAGCTGGAGGACCTAACTATTTAATACAATTTTTAAATGAAAAAGTAGTCTCAAAGAACTCAGTTGCTTTTGGTGGAAATACTGAATTACTTAACTTTCAAAAAGATTAATGATTGGATTTACAAAATCACCAAATAAAATAATCATAATTGTTTTTTTTGGTTTAATTTCATTCATCCTTCTAACTTACATAGATACAAAAACAAATTATTATGAGCCAGAAGAAAATGTTTTAATTAGTGAGAATCTTAGTGAGAGATTACCTAATATAAATAACAAAATTATTCATAAGGTAAATGAAGGCGAAAATCTTTCAGTAATTTTTGAGGATAAAAAAGTTCCACTAAATACGGCTTATAAAATTTTTAATTACGATAAGGATAATATTCTCTCGGGTATACAACCAAATGATTTAATGGAATTTAATTATCTAGGTGATGAGTTACAAAGTATTGAAATTATTAAAGATAAAGTAAATTCAATTCTTATTTCAACTTCTAGGGAAATTTCTGTAAAAAAAATAAAAAAAGATATCCAAAAGATTAAATACATTAGGAAGGGAGTTATTGACGAATCTTTCTACAAGGATGCTCTTAAAGTTGGAATCCCTGATAGTATTATTATGGATTTTGCATATATTTTTAGTTGGGATGTTGATTTTATTTTTGATATAAGAAAGGGTGATACTTTTTCAATTATATATGAAATTGAATATTCAGATGGAGCAAAAATATCAAATGGAGATATTATATTTGCACAATTTATAAATAAGAATAAAACTTATGTAGCTCAAAGATTCTATGATGATGATCAAGGCAAGCAGTACTTTAATGAGTCTGGTGATAATGTTAAGAAAGCATTTTTAAGAGCTCCACTTGATTTCGCATACATAAGCTCGCATTTTAATCCAAATAGAATGCATCCAATTCTTCACAGAATTAAAGCTCACAATGGGGTGGATTATGCAGCAAAAAGAAATACGCCTGTAAAAGCATCTGGAGATGGGACTATTTCTTTTGTTGGAAGAAAGTCCGGCTATGGGAGAACAGTAGAAATTAAACATGGTGGAAACATTAAAACTTTGTATGCACATCTAGAAAACTTTAAACCAAAGCTAAAAGTTGGTGACAAGGTAAGCCAAGGTGAAGTTATTGCTTTTGTTGGAGATTCTGGTCAGGCTACTGGTACTCATTTACATTTTGAATTTTGGCAGGGCCTCATAAGATCTGACCCAGTAAAAGTCAAACTTCCGTCTGCAAAAGCAATTAATTCCAGTCAACTCAATGAATTTAATAACTTACTAACCTTAAGCTATAAAAGCCTAAATGAGTATAATCTTTTTTTAAATGAGTAAATATTTTATAGGAATAATGACAGGTACAAGTGCTGACGCATTAGATGGTTGCATTGTTTCTTTTGATAGGAGTTTTAAACTTATAGGATCATTGAGTACCGAATTAGGAGAAAGTTACAAGGAAAAGTATGAACAATCTATTAAAAAGGGTTATAAAACTATAAAAGAATCAAATGATTTAAAAGAAATAGAAGACAAGTTGAATGAAAAAACAGTGGAATTAATAAATAAACTTTTAAAAAAGACAAGCATAAAGTCATCAGATATTTCTTCAATCGCTTTCTCCGGTCAGACAGTCTTCCATACAGTTGGTAAAAGTTACCAAATAGGCAATCCCCAAAAAATTTCCAATGATTTAGATATAAATGTTGTTTCTGACTTTAGAAATTATGATATTTCTATGGGAGGCATGGGCGCACCCCTAATACCAGAATTTCATAGATACATTTATTCTGAAAAAGATAAGAGAAAATTAATTATTAATATAGGCGGTATTGCAAATGGTACGTATTTAGAGGGTGATATTATTTCTTTAGCATCTGACATTGGTCCAGGAAATTGTCTTATTGATCATGCATCAAAGAAACTCTTTAATACTAGGTATGATAATTGTGGGAATGAATCGTCTAAGGGAAATATAGAAATAAATTTACTTAGGGAACTTATGAATGAGTCTTCAAAGATGGTTTATCCACGATCAGACGACAAAAGTGATTACTACGCATTGCTTAATAGGGAAAGAATGAAAATTACTCCAAATAATCTTTTAAGAACCTTGACAGAATTTACTGCTGAGAAAGTAAAAGAATTTTATCTATTTTGTAATAATCCAGATGAAGTAATATTGCACGGAGGTGGAACAAAGAATAACTTTTTAATGAATCTTATTAATAAAAAAATTAATGTTGCGATTAGAACAACAGATAGTGAAATTTCATCTAAATATGTTGAGGCAGCAGGCTTTGCATATTTGGCTTACTTAGATAAAGGGAAAAAATTTAATTCTAGACGGTAAAAGATTCTCCACAACCACAAGTTGTTTTAGCATTAGGATTTTTTATTACAAATTTAGATCCAGAAAGATCCTCAACAAAGTCTAGTGTTGAGCCATATAAGTAAGGATATGACATAGAATCAACTAATATTGAAAAATCTGGGAAATCTATTTTATCGTCATCATTGGCAACATCTGGATCAAATTTAAAGCCATATTGAAATCCAGAACAACCACCTCCGGTTACAAATATCCTGAACTGTGAAGTCTTTTCATTACTGCTATCTATAACATTTAATATCCTATTTGAGGCATTTTTTGTAATTGAAATTGATTGTTGATTTTGATTATTCATATTATGAAATTCTTCTTACTTTAATTCGCCTATCATTCTTTTTGCTTATCATCCAAAAACCACCCATATTTGCTTCTTGAATAATTATATCTGTCTTTTTTCTAAACGAGCTTTTTCTCTCAGGTATTGGGGATTGACTCTCCCATGTCTGATTATTTTTTAACTTAAACCTTGTTTTCCCTGAGTTAGTATCGAAAACATCCAAAATTGATGACATCAAAGATACAGTACTATTAAATGATGCATTTTGCTCAACTTGCCTTTTGCTGAGTCCAAAGTTTTTTTCATCTGAGATCTGATTATTTTGTTTTATATCTTGGTTAATTAATGTAGGAGTTTCTTTTTCCATTATTTGAGATTTCCCAGTTAACAGATAGTCATAACAAGCCAATCTTTTCTGGTCAGATTTAATTGAGGTACAGTCTTCTATTTTTACTTCTGAGTGAAGAAATAAAAAAATGCCATATGTAAGTAATAAACTTTTTTTCATGTCAAACCATTATAAATTCAAATATCAGTATAAAATATAGCAATATCTAAAATATTTCTTAAAAAATTTTAATAAAATAACTAAATATTGTAACTTTAAATGGAAAAATCGTTAATTCTTTATTCATCTGTTGATGGTCACACAAAAGAAATCTGTAATAGAATTGCTTCAAAGGCTAGAAATACTTCTGTTGATATTAGATCAATAGATGAAACTGATCTTAGACTAAACAATTATAAAAAAATAATAGTAGGTGCAAGTATAAGATATGGTAATTATAGAAAAAGTTTATTTAATTTCATTGATAAAAATAAAGATATTTTAGATTCAAGAGATAATGCTTTTTTTTCTGTTAATGTAGTTGCAAGAAAGCCTGAAAAAAATGAGCCAAATACTAATCCATACATGATCAAATTTTTGAAAAAAACAAATTGGAAACCAAAAATTTTGAAAGTTTTCGCAGGAAAAATTGATTATCCTAAATATAGATTTTTTGATAAATATGCAATTAGATTGATTATGTGGATAACGAATGGTCCAACAGATTTATCTAAATCATTTGAATTCACTAACTGGAGTAAAGTTGAAAGCTTTTCAGAAGAACTAAAGATATGAACAAAATAGATAATTCTATAAAATTTTTTTCAGAGGCTAAAAAACATCTACCTGGAGGTGTAAATTCGCCTGTAAGAGCTTTTAAGAATATAGAAGGTAACCCTATTTTCTTTAAAAAAGCTAAAGGAGCATATGTTTTTGATGCAGACGATAATGCTTACATTGATTACATTGGTTCATGGGGACCCATGATTATGGGGCATTCTCATCCAACAATAATAAAAGCAATTTCAAAACAATTAGAATTAGGTACAAGCTATGGGGCGCCAACAAAAATTGAATCAGAAACAGCTGAACTTATAAAGCAATGTTTCCCATCAATTAAAAAAATTAGAATGGTTAACTCTGGAACTGAAGCAACAATGAGCGCTATTAGACTTGCAAGAGGCTTCACACAAAGAAATAAAATAATTAAATTCGACGGCTGTTACCATGGTCATGTTGATTCACTATTAATAAAGGCTGGGTCTGGTATTTCAACATTTGGACTTCCAGATTCTCCTGGAGTTCCACCACAGCTTGCTAAACAAACTTTAAGTTGTGAGTTTAATAATCAAGAAGATTTTTTAAGAGTTTTTGAAAAAGTTAAAGATGATCTCGCTGCTGTGATAATTGAGCCTATAGCTGGCAATATGGGTTTTATCCCTTCAGAGAAATCATTTTTAAAGCTCATTAGAAATAAAACAAAAGAAAACAAATCCTTACTAATTTTTGATGAGGTAATGACCGGATTAAGGGTGTCACTTGGTGGAGCTCAGGAAATATATAAAATTCAGCCTGACTTAACAACCCTAGGTAAAGTAATAGGTGGTGGCCTTCCAGTTGGCGCATTTGGAGGAAGAGCAGAAATTATGAATCACCTTGCTCCTGATGGTCCTGTTTATCAAGCTGGAACATTATCCGGAAATCCATTAGCTATGGCAGCAGGATCAGCACTCATTAAGTTACTTATTTCAAAAAATCCTTACGATGCTCTTGAGAACAAGGCTAAGAAATTACTAAAAGAAATGAAAACAATTTTTTATGAAAATAATATTTCTATCTCAACTAATCAGATAGGTGGAATGTTCGGATTCTTTTTTTCAAAAGAACTTCCTCAAAATCTTAAAGATGTTGTTAAATCTAATGACATGTATTTTAAAAACTTTTTGAATGCATGTATTAGAAATGGTATTTACTTTGCGCCATCAAAGTTTGAAGCTGGTTTTATTTCAACAAAACATACTAATAAAGAGATTAAGAATACAATAGATATAGTTAAAAAAATCTTAAGGAAAGGAATATAAAGATGAAATATGATATTTGCGCAATAGGTAATGCTCTAGTAGATACACAATATATGGTTGAACATGATTTTTTAGTAGCTATTGGTTTAGAGGCAGACTCTATGACTCTTACTTCAGCCGAAGAACAATCTCCGATTGTTAAAAAATTAAAAGAAATGAATGCAGAGTCAGTTTCAGATTGTGGAGGTTCTGCTACAAATTCTCTTGTGGCTGCATCAAATTATGGTTCTATTTGTCACCATGTATGCAGAGTATCTGATGACGAAGATGGTCATAAATATCTTGATAGTTTGAAAGTTGCAGGTGTAGAACATATTGGATTTAGCAAAGAAGAATGCGATCTACCAACAGGCAAATGTTTAATTTTTGTTACTCCAGATGCAAAGAGAACTATGAGTAGTATGCTTGGGATAAGTGCCTTTTTAGGTCCGTTAGATATCAATCTTGATGCTATTAGAAATTCTAAAATATTCTATATTGAGGGATACATGGTAACAAGTGATGAAAATTTTAATGCTGTGACTTCTGTTTTAGACAATATTAGAGATACTAAAATTACAAAAGCTTTGTCTCTTTCAGATGCAGGAATTGTGATGGGTTTTAGAGATAAATTTGAAAAAATTGAAGAATACAGTATTGATATGATTTTTTGTAATGATGACGAGGCTATTGCTTTTTCAGGTAAAGAAACTCTTGAAGAGGCAATTAATTTTTTTAAAAACTCATCATATATGATTGCCATTACAGTTGGGTCTAAAGGAAGTATTGTCATAAAAGATGGTGAAGCAATAGTTTCTCCTGCTGTTGAAATAGATCCAATTGATACGAACGGAGCTGGTGACATGTTTGCAGGCTCATTTATGCATGCTTATCTTAAAGGCTACAGTTTAGCTGAGTGTTCTGATTTCAGTAATTTTGCATCTTCTAAGGTTGTTGAGACTTTTGGACCAAGGTTAACTAAAGATGGATATGCTGAAGTATTAAATAAATTAAAAAAAAGCTAGCTTATTTTGCAACTATCTGATATTTTTTCACCCTTAAATTTTTCTTAATTAAATGGCAACAAAAAAAGTTACTAAAATATCAACAAAAAAGAAGGCTGTTAAAAAGGTTCAATCAAAAAAACCTGTTGCTAAGAAAAAGCCTGCTCCAAAAAAAACTGTTAAGAAAAGTAATGTCGCTACAATCGCCAATAATAAGTCAAAAATAGCTCCATATAAATTAAAGAAAAATGAAAAATATATGAGTGCAGCAATGCGAAAACATTTTATAGCTGTATTATTGTTATGGAAAGAGCACTTGAAAGAAGAAATGCAGAAAACCTTTGATCATCTTAGAACTAAAGGTGAGACATATGCAGATCCAATAGATAGAGCTTCTCAAGAGGAAGAATTCGCATTTGAGCTAAGAACAAGAGACAGAGAGAGAAAATTAATCAACAAAATTGGGATTTCTATTGATCAAATTAAAAATGATGAATACGGATGGTGTGAGTCATGCGGCGACGAAATTGGTGTAAAAAGACTTGAGGCAAGGCCAACCGCAACTCATTGCATAGATTGTAAAACATTAGATGAAATTAAAGAAAAGCAACTTAGTGGATAGTCATCCTTTCTTATCAAATCATAATTTTGATAAATAACAAAAAAATCAGTAAGTTCGCAATCTCAATCGTAGAAAAATTGAACAAAAATAACTTCGAAGCATACCTTGTTGGAGGATGTGTCCGTGATCTGTTGTGTGGCTTAAATCCAAAGGATTTTGATATCGCAACAAATGCAACTCCAAGTGAAATAAAGAAAATCTTTAAAGCATCAAGAATTATTGGAAAAAGATTTAAATTAGTTCATATTTTTGATAGATCTGAGCTTATTGAGGTTGCTACCTTCAGATCTGGTGAAACAACAAATAATGATAGCAATCTTGTTAAAGATGAGTCTGGAAAGATAATTCGTGACAATATTTGGGGAACATTAGAGCAAGACACTTTTAGAAGAGACTTTACAATAAATGCTCTTTATTACTGCCCAACCTCAAAAAAAATTGAAGATAATAATAATGGCCTGCAGCATATTAATAAAGGTTTGATAGTTTCTATTGGAGATCCACAGAAGAGGTTTGCTGAAGATCCTGTTAGATGCCTAAGAGCAATAAGATTTAGTAATAAATTAAGTTTTAAAATCGATAATCAAATAAAAGACGCTATCTATAAAAAAGGTCATTTATTAGCAAATATTTCAAATGCAAGATTATTTGATGAATTCTGCAAAATATTTCTTTATGGTAATGCTGAGAGAAATTTTAACAAGTTATCAATCTTTGGCCTAAATAAATATTTGCTATTAACTGAAATTAATCAAAATCAATTTTCAAATAAACTTATTAAAGAATCACTAAGGAATACTGATAAAAGATATTTAAATAATCAGTCAGTAACACCTGGATTTTTAATAGCTGCTCTTCTTTGGCCTGTTGTTCTTGAGTCTTGTAAAAGTAATAATCAAATAAATTTAAGAAAATTTTTTAGGGGTATGGATAAAATATTGAGAAATCAGCAAAACTTAACTGCTGTCCCGAGAAAATTTCACTCCTATATAAAAGATATATGGGTTCTTCAATTAAAACTTCATAGCCGAATTGGCAAACAACCTTATAAGACGCTAAAACATCCAAGATTTAGAGCGGCGTATGATTTGTTGCTTATTAGAGAAAAGGTATCTGAGAAGCAAATGCATTTAGGTAAATGGTGGACAGATTTTCAAAAAAACAATGACTCTCTTAGAAAGGATTTGATTGAAGATTTAAAAAATAAAAAAGAAAAAGAATCCTTTAAAACATTTGGTTTCTCTACAGAGTTAATATAATCTATTAGTAAGATATTGTTATTTTAATGAAGGCAGCTTTAAACGAAATACCCCTACCAAAATACATTGCTATTGAGGGACCCATTGGTGTTGGAAAGACAACACTAGCTAACAAAATAGCTAAAACTTTTAATTATGATGCATTCTTAGAGCAGCCAGCTGAAAATCCATTTTTAAAAAATTTCTATAGGAATCCTAGTCAATCAGCTTTAGCTACTCAATTATTTTTTTCTATTTCAAAGAATGCAACAAATACAAGATTTAAAACAAAGAAGTTTATTTGAGAATGTCCGTGTAGCTGATTTTTTAATCGAAAAAGATAGATTGTTTGCTGAAGTTACTTTATCGAATGAGGAAATAAATCTATACAATAAAGTATACGAACATATAACTTTAGATGCTCCAACACCTGATTTGGTTATTTACCTTCAAGCGCCAATTGAAATCTTAAAAGAAAGAATAATTAAAAGAGGCAATATTAATGAACAATACTTGACCATTGAATATCTTCAAAAGCTTAATGATGCTTATTCAAGGTTTTTCTTAGATTATAAATCAGCACCACTTTTAATAATTAATGCAGCTGACATTAACCTAGAATCAAATGAAAAGGACTACGAAGAGCTTATTACAATGATTATGTCTAATCCAAAAGGTAAAAACTTTGTAAATCCTCAACCTTCAATAATTTAGCTTATCATCGTGTCTTCTGATAAATATAATCCATTATCAGAAAACCCTCACATTAAAAATATCGAAGAGTATGAAAAACTTTATAAAGAATCTATAGAAAATCCTGAAAAATTTTTTCAAACTCTTGCTTTAGAGAATATTTCGTGGATTGAGAATTTTGACAAAGTGCATAATAAAAAATTTGCAAATACAAAATGGTTTGAAGGTGGGAAAACAAATATTAGCCTAAATTGTATCGATAGGCACCTTGAGGATTCTGCTGAAAAGATAGCTCTTATTTGGGAGGGTGATGATCCAAATGAATCAAAGAAATTCACTTTTCGAGAACTTCATATTGAAGTATGTAAGTTTTCTAATGTTTTAAAATCAATTGGGATTTCTAAGGGTTCAAAAGTATGTTTGTATATGCCCATGATACCTGAGGCTGCTTTTGCAATGCTTGCCTGTACAAGAATTGGGGCAATTCATTCTGTTGTATTTGGGGGATTTTCATCAGAATCTTTGAAAGACAGAATTTTAGATGCAAATTGTGAACTAGTAATTACTGCTGATATGGGTATAAGAGGCGGTAAAAAAATTCCTCTTAAAAAAAATGTTGATGAGGCTGTTCAATATTGTCCAAATATAAAAAATACTTTAATTATAAAAAGAACTGGAGATAGTATTGCTTGGAATCCAGATAAAGATCTTTGGTACGAAGAACTAAAAGAAAAGGTTTCAGGTACCTGTGATCCTGAACCTATGGATTCTGAGGATCCATTATTCATCTTATATACCTCTGGCTCAACTGGAAAACCAAAAGGAGTATTACATACAACTGCTGGATATCTTTTAGGTGCTCATGTAAGTTTTAAGTATTTATTTGGTATAAGCGATTCAGATATCTATTGGTGTACTGCAGATGTTGGTTGGATTACTGGGCATACTTATATTCTTTATGGGCCTCTTTCAAACGGCTCAACGACTATTATGTTTGAGGGAATTCCAACTTATCCAGATGCTTCTAGATGCTGGCAAATATGTGATAAATATAATGTAAGTGTTTTTTATACAGCACCCACAGCAATTAGAGCTTTAATGGCGTATGGAAATGAACCTGTTTTAAAAACTAAAAGGGATAATCTCAGAGTTTTGGGCACAGTTGGAGAGCCTATTAATCCTGAGGCATGGCAATGGTATTTTGATATTGTTGGTAAAGGTTCATGTGATGTCATTGATACTTGGTGGCAAACAGAAACGGGATCGATTCTTATAGCACCAATTGCTGGAGTAACTCCAACCAAGCCTGGTTCAGCTACCCTTCCGTTTTTTGGAATTAAGCCATCTCTATATGATGATAAAGGAAAAGGTATCATTGGTGAGGGTTCAGGAAACTTGGTAATTGAGCGCTCATGGCCTAGTCAGATTAGAACAGTATATGGAAACCATGAAAGAATGATTTCTACTTATTTTGAAACTTACGAAGATATTTATTTTACTGGAGATGGGGCCCGAAAGGATCAAGATGGGTATTATTGGATTACTGGTCGTGTTGACGATGTATTAAATGTTTCAGGTCATAGGTTAGGAACTGCTGAAATTGAAAGTGCCTTAGTTCTTCATCAAAAAGTTGCTGAAGCGGCCGTAGTAGGAATTGAACATCCTATAAAAGGTCAAGGAATATATGCTTTTGTCACTCTCATGAAAGGAGAGACTTTTGATAAAATTTTAAAGGATGAACTCATAAAGTTTGTTGCAAATGAAATTGGGCCTATAGCAAAACCTGATCTACTTCAAAATGCACCAGCACTTCCAAAAACTCGATCCGGTAAAATAATGAGAAGAATACTTAGAAAAATTGCTGATGGTGATATGGATAATCTCGGAGATACAACCACACTTGCAGAACCATCAGTAATTAATGACCTTATTAATAATAGGCAAAGTATATGAAATATACATTACTCACATCCACAACAATTTTATTTACCAGTTGTATGTCAGTTCCAGAAGGTGATTTTGACAAAATTATTGGAGCAGATGATCCATCATTTAGCAGAGCAAGTCTTACATGTTTGCAAAAACCTGTGAATCATCAACCACATCCAAATAATGAAGATGGAAGGTATCAAACCGTATCTTCAGATGCAAGTTGTATGGAGTCTGAATTAACCAAGATAGCCGTTAAAAGAGCTAACAATAAAGATGAAAATAAAATTCAAATTTATTTAAAAAAGAAAAAAGGCATAGTTGTTGTAAATAGTGATGAAAATGATTTTAATTTTGAGAAACTGGAAAAACTTTTCAAGAAGAAAGATATAAATGAGGATCCAGATCAAGACGAAGAGTAATTTCCTTCATTTAAATTAATTTTCTTATCGCTGACCAATTTTATAAGATGTGCCAATAAACTCATTTTAGCTATTGGATACAAAGAATCATGAATATCCGAATAAACTATTGGTAATAATTCATCTATAGTGAGATTTTGATTAGCCTCTATATTTCTCATCACTTTCGACTCTCTTGCTAGCCTATGTCTGATGATTGAATCAATGGTTTTATTAGGATTATCCATATAATTTCCATGTCCTGGGGCGAAGTTTTCAATATCATAATTTTTGAGTAATTCAAGAGAGCTTAAATATGCTGCCATATTGCCATCTGGAGGCGCAATTACAACAGTCGAACCATCCATAATATGATCACCAGTAAAAAGACATTTCGTTTGAGTTAAATAAAAACATAGGTGATTGCTAGCATGTCCAGGGGTATGAATTACTTCGAGTGTATATTCACTTGTTTCAATAGTGTTACCATGGCTGAGAACATTATCCGGAACAAAGCTTTTATCTTCCCATTCTGATTTTCCATCAACTAATCGACCATACATAGGAATATTAAGTTCTTTTGAAATTGGTAAAGCTGCAGGAGAATGATCTTTATGGGTGTGAGTAACTAATATCCTATTTATTTTTCCATCGCCCTCTAAAAGAATATTTTCAACATGTTCTTGAATATTTGGCCCAGGATCAATTAAAGTAATATCGTCCTGTCCTACTAAATATGTATTAGTCCCTTGCCCAGTAAATATACCTCCATTTGGAGCAGTGATTTTCTTAATGCTATCCATTAATGATCCTCGTATCCCTCATCATCAGGTAATAATCCTACCCAATTACCATTCTTTTTGAAAAATTTAGGAAGAATTGGTGGTATATCTTTATTGGTAAATTTTTTATAAGTATCTAACATTTGTGTTGAATCATCAAAATCTTCACATGTTTGTAAATTTTTTATAGTAGGCATTATCATCTGCATTTCACCATTAAATGCCATTTTTACTGCTTTGCTTGGATTAATCCATAAGCTTTTCGTAATCTCAAAGCCGTCATGCTCTACGATTTGATTATCTGGCAAATATGCAATGAAGAATCTAGTGTCAAATCTTCTTGCTTCAATCTTAGGAGTAATCCAATGAGACAGAGGAGCTAAATTTGATGTGGATAAAATTAAATCTTCTTTTTTGCATATTGAGAAAAGATTAGTTTTGTTTTCAATTAATAATTTTCTATATTCTTTAAATTTTAATTTTTCTTTATCGTCTAATAATAACTTCTCTCCTGATCTTCTTGTAGCAAGAAAAATACCAACTTCTTCAAAACATTCTCTAATAGATGCTATCCAAAAACTGAGACCATCTTTTTTGAGACCTAATAAATCAGATGCAGACTTATCATCTAATCCATCGGTATATGATTCAAGATCATCTAATAAATCGTTTTCATCTATTTTTCCTCCAGGGAAAACATACAAATTTTCAAATGGAGGTTTCTTTGATCTTTTGACCATTAATACTTCCATTAAATTATTATTATCCCTTAAGACAAGAACTGTTGATGCTGGAGTTAAATTATTATTCATAAATTTCTGTTATATGGCTTAGAATACTCTTTATGAAAATCACTGACAATCTTACTAATGATATCTCAAATGCACCTGATTGGTTTTTAAAAGCCATTAATGAAATTGGTATTGAAAATACTATAGAAGATAACAAGGGTAAGATTTCTTATTCTGAATGGTCAGCAAAATCTAATACAGAAAATCTCATTATATTTATTCATGGTACTGGCGCACATAAAAAATGGTGGGACCCTATTGCACCAAGTTTTACTGATTTCTCAAACGTTATCGCCATTGATCTTCCGGGTATGGGTGATTCAAGCTTTAGGCAAAAATATAGTATTAAAGACTTTGGTAAATGTGTAATTAAAATTATTGAGGAGCAAAAAAATAAGAGACGAATATCAAACGTATATATAGTTGGTCATTCTTTAGGAGGACAAGTTGCGGCTTATGTTGCGTCAGAAAAAAAAGACTTGATTACGAAGTTGGTGATGATTGATACGTTTATAAGGCCTCCCGATTACAATCCAGATGAACATCAAGGAGGGCCATTAAGAAAAATAAAATATTATCCAGATAAAAATACTATTCTTAAAAGGTTCAGATTAATGCCAAGTCAAGAATGCTTAAATGAATGGTTTCTTAGATATATTGCTGAATACTCTGTAAAAGATACTGAAAAGGGTTGGCGTTGGAAGTTTGATGATAATATGTTTAATAGTCTTGAAAGATTATTTGGTTACAAATTTACATTTTCTTGCCCAGCCTTGTTTATCCATGGTTCAGATAGTCTTCTTATGTCAGGTAATATTCTTAAAAATATTAAACTAATGTATTCGGATATTATGGAATTTAAAGAAGTAAAAGGTGCTGCTCACCATGTGCCTTTAGACAAGCCAGTTGAGATTATTGATATAATCAAAAAGGAACTATTTTGATAACAAAATATGAATTATTTTTACTTCTTTTTCTGTATTGCATTAGCCGGTTTGATTTTATGCAAACCAATTACTAAATATTTATTTTCAAAAATATTACAGAAAGAAAATCTTAGAGTTATTGCTTCTCTTTCAATGATTATAGGGTTATTGCTCATTGCTATTTCTTCAAATTATGAATTTTGGTTTGAAAGGGTCTGGACTCTTACAACTTTTGTACTTGGATGCATTTTATTATTAAGAGGAATCTTCACCTTAATTTTTCCAAACATAGTTAAAAAATTAATAAGTTCATATTTTAGAAATTATTACAAATTTTCTATACCTACATCTGTGTTTTTAGTATTCATAGGTATTCTGATTGTCTTAAATGATTATATCGGGCCAAAAAAAGATATATCTGAATGTATTTCAGATAAAGATATTTCTGTAATTTGTGGCTTTAAAAACCCAGAAGATATAGTAATCACTCCAGATGATAAATTCCTTTTCATATCTGAATTTGGAGGAGTCAAACCTTATGAGGATGAAAAATCAGGTTACTTTTCGTTGTTAGAAATAAAATCTAGCAAAAAATTAGTTCCAAATATTAAAATTGCAGAAAATACCTGGGGTGATAAATTTTGTACTAGATCAGAATCACAAAAATATGGGCCTCATGGAATTGATCTTGTCATGAGAAATGATCAGCAATATCAAATTGGTGTTATCAGTCATTATCCTAAAGAGACAATAGAAATGTTTGAGCTTGTAAATGAAAATAATGAATGGGGAATGATATGGAGAGGATGTATTAATGTTCCAGAAAAGTATTATTTTAATGATATAAGTCTTAAAAAAGATGGAACATTTTATGCATCTCATATGTATGGGAGAGACATAACATTATCAAGATGGTTGATTGCAGCTCTATTAAAGAAAAATACTGGATATCTTGTGGAGTGGGATAGAAATATATTTAAAAAAATTCAAAATACGTATGGAAGTGGCCCAAATGGAATTGCTTTGGATGAAAAAAAACAAGTTATATACATTAACTATAATAAAGGCGATAAGATTTCTAAATTTGATTTAATTGCAAATAAAGAAATAGAAAGTTTTTCGATTGAGTCTCCAGATAATCCTTACATAAGCAATAATTCAATTTGGGTTACTTCTCTTGACTCTCAGCCAAATGATTTAAGAGACTGTGAAGTAGGAAAAACTTGCTCGGCTCCCTTTTCAATTCTTGAACTAGATAAAGATACTTTGATGATTAAAAATAAGTTTTCATATAGTAAAACAGTATTTGGTCTTCCTACTATCGCAGTTCCATTTAAAAACAAAATATATTTAGGCTCTTTTAGATCGGATCGGTTAGGAGTAATAATCAATAGACAATAAAATAATGAAAGAATTTAATATTGATACTCTCGTACAAAAAGTTCCTAATAGATTAGTTAACTCACATAAGGGTGACTATGGAAAAGTGTTAATAATAGCGGGTACAAAAGGTATGGGTGGTGCTGGCATTTTATCCTCAGAAGCTTGTGTCTTTTGTGGTGCTGGTCTTGTAACACTACTTACGCACCCAGAAAATGTCCAAGCAAGCTTAGAGAGAAATCCTGAGGTTATGGTTTCTAGTGAAAAAAATAATACTAAGCAAGATGATAATAAAATTGCTTTATGTGGTCCTGGACTTGGAGAGGATAATTGGTCAGAGAAATTTTTTAAAAAATTTTATCAATATAATTTTAAAAATGGTCTTATATTAGATGCTGGTGCTTTAAATTTTTTATCCTTGTTAGATAAAAATTCATTTGTTAATCATAGTAAATTAGTACTAACACCTCATCCTGGAGAGGCTGCTAAACTTTTAAAAACTACTAATAATGAGATACAAAAAAATAGGCCTAAGGCTGCTAAAGAAATATCAAAGATCTTCAATGCAGATGTAATTCTTAAAGGTTATAGAACTGTAATATATTCAAAAAGTGACTCTGCTGTTCTTGTATGTAATGAAGGTGGCCCAGAACTTGCCTCGGGAGGAACAGGAGATGTTCTTGCAGGTCTATTACTTGCACTAATTGCTCAAAATTTATCTACTATCGATGCATGTATGCTTGCAGTTGCTGTTCATGCCAGGGCAGGATTAATTTTTAAAGAGAATGTAGGCGAACTTGGTTTAAATGCTTCATCATTGATACCAATTTGTAGAGAGTTATTAAATAAATGATAGAAATTATCCTAAATAATGAAGCTGATACTAGCGAGCTCGGTAAAAGAATTGCTTATGAAATCGTTAAATTAGATGAGCCTTCAATTGAGCTGCATCTAGAAGGAGACCTCGGAACTGGAAAAACTTTTCTTACTAGATCGATAATTGTTAATTCAGGTTGGATTGGGATGGTGAAAAGTCCAACTTATACTCTATGTGAAGAATATGATTTAGTAGACTCAATTTTCTTACATATTGATCTTTATAGAACCAGCGAACCTGAAGATATTCATATTTTTAATTTAGATAGAAAAACGCACTCAAAAAAAATTATAATTATTGAATGGCCTCAAAAGCTTGTTTCAAAAAGAGATTTTGATTTAAAGATATCTTTTGAACACTTTGAAGGTAAAAGAAAAGTATTATTAAATAATAACAGTGAGCTATTCTCAGATCTAATTAAATATTATGAATAAATTCTCATTATTTTTATTAGCTCTCTCATCACTAACGTATGCAAATGAAATTTCATTCTTCGAAGTAAAAGATTCTGACAGTGAATCTACAGAAATATCTTTTCTTTTAAGTAAAGTATCTTTTATAAAATCATATTCACTTGTTGATCCTTCAAGAATTGTTATTGATGTTTATCAGAGTGATTTAAAATCAGATGTTCAGAAAAAATATAACTATCCCATTAAACAAATTAGAGCTTCATCAAAAGAAGACTTAACTAGAATTGTTATTGATTTATATGAATATGTTGCTTGGAATAAACCTACTCAGGAAAAAATAGATGTTGGTATATTATTAAAAATTAAAATTAAAAAAAAGAAAAACTTAAAAAATAATATTAGAGATATTGTTGTTGCCATCGATGCTGGCCACGGAGGTAAAGATCCTGGTGCGGTAAGTAGCAATAATGTTTTAGAGAAAGATATAACTCTTTTAATAGCAAAAGAACTGGAGAGGACTCTACGAGATACTGAAGGATATCAGGCAGTATTAATTAGAGATGATGATAGTACCGTTAGTCTTAATGACAGATATCAAAATGCAAGAAGGTATGGTGCAGATGCATTTGTTTCAATCCATGCTGACGGATTTAGACTTTCATCTGTTAAAGGCGCATCAGTCTTTATATGGTCAGAAGAATCATCTAGCAGTATCGCAAGAAATCTATCGGATAAAGAAAGAAGTAGAATTCAAGCTCAAATTAAAAATTTAAAAACTTATGATTTCAATGAAGACGCTGCAAGAGATCTTTATCCTGATACCTACAAGAAGAAGATTGATCAGAGCAAGATATTAGGAACCAAGATACTAGATCAACTAAAAAGAGATCCATTCACAAAGATTCACAAACAAAATGTAGAGTATGCTGATTTCAGAGTACTTAAATCTGTCGATATACCCTCTGTATTAGTTGAGTCAGGATTTATAACAAATCCTGAAGATGCAAAAAGACTTAAAACTAAAGCAGGTAGAAGAATGATAGCTAGATCAATATTTCTTGGTATACATAATTATTTTAAAGAAGATCCAGTCTCAGGATCTGTTTTAGAAAATTATTCTAATTATCTAAATTATGAAATTCAGAAGGGAGATGTTTTGTCAGAAGTTGCTATCAGATTTGGCGTTACAGTCAATTCTATAAATAATTTAAACAATCTTAAAAACAAGCCCATATACCCAAATCAAATAATCAAAATAGAAATATAGAGATTTAAGACATGTCATGTGGGTCAATGTCATAACTCCACTTTACCTTTTTTGTCTCAGGCCAGGCTTGAATTTCATTTGTTAAAAATTTAAGAACTTTATTTAAATAAGTTTTGGTATTTGTTTTTATAATCAAATGATTTCTTGTGTTTCCTTTTATTTTTAAAGGAATTGAGGGAAGTGGGCCAATAATAGTAATACTTTTTTTGTTATCTAAAAGGTTGCTTACTTTCTCTAGAAATTTATGACAACTTTGATGATTCGGAGAAGTGGCTCTTAGCATTGATATGGTTGAATAAGGAGGCATCCCAATAGCTTTATTATTTTGAGGCATTGATCTGCAACTAACTGATAATCACCAGTCTTAATTTGTTTTAAATTTAGATCATTTGGGTATCTAGTCTGAATAACAACTTTTGCAAGATTGTTATTTCTTCCAGCCCTTCCAGACACCTGAATTAATTGTTGTGAAATTTTTTCAACAGCATTTATTTCTGGGCTTAACAAGCCTCCATCAGCGTTTAGAATCACACATAAAGTTACCTTTGGAAAATCATGTCCTTTTGATAACATTTGTGTTCCCACAAGTATTGCTTCCTTACTCTCATTAGCTTTTTCATAGATTGCTTCTATTGACCCCTTAAGCCTAGTTGAGTCATAGTCCATTCTGATGATTGGGACTTTCTTAAAAATACTCCTGAGCACCTCCTCAACTCTTTCAGTGCCAGTCCCAAAAGTACTTATTTCAGTTGACTGACAATCAGGACAATTATCATTGACTGCATATACAGATTCACATTTATGACAAATCAATCTATTTTTTGATTTATGAAAAACTAAATTTGATTCGCATGATGAGCATTTAGCCACCCAACCACAATTATCGCATTCATATAATGGTGCAAAACCTCTTCTATTTATAAATATTAAGACTTGTTCTCCTCTGTTTATTGCAGTTTCGATAATGCCTATTGTTTGGACTGCTAATCCTCCAAGTAAGGGTGAATCGCTTATGTCTAATGGAATTAACTTCGGAGGTTTTTTACCATCTACTCTCCTAAGCAGATCAAATTTCTTATATTTTTTATCTTTTACAAGCTTAAGTGTTTGCAATGATGGTGTAGCAGAACCGAGGAAAACAGGTATATTTTCTAATTGTGCTCTTTTTATTGCTAAATCTTTTCCTGAAAATCTGAATCCATCAGCTTGTTTGTATGAGTGGTCATGCTCTTCATCAATTATTATCGCTCCTAAATTTTTTAATGGAATCAAAACTGAGGATCTAGTTCCAACAACAACTTTTATTTCTCCAAATTTTGATCCTAACCAAACTCTTAATCTTTGATTAGGAGTTTGTCTTGAATGATATATCCCGATTTCACCTTTAAATCGATTCTTAAATCTTTTTAAGAGCTGAGGTATTAGATTTATTTCAGGTACTAAAATCAAGATAGATTTATTTTCTTTGAGAAACTTTTCAGCCAATTGTAAATATATCTCTGTTTTACCAGAACCAGTAACTCCATAAATCAAAGAGGGACTAAATTTTTTAATTTTATTTAACTTGGATAGATTGACACTCTGCTCTTTAGTAAGTTTAAAGTTCTTATCGTCATTATTTAGTCCATATTTAAACTCTCGATTTGAAGTACTTATAATTTTATCGTTTTTTTTTCTAAGTAAAGTTGGTATAAAAGATAGAAATACTTCCCCAATAGGGTGATGATAATAATCTGCTGCCCATAAGATTGTTTCAAAAATTGATTTGTCAAAGCAAGCGCAATTATCAGGTATTGAGATTATATCTTTTAACCCTTCTACTGATTCAGTATTAGATAATTTCTTTACTACTATACCTACCAATGTTTTATTGCCAAAAGGAACAATTACCCTGGTACCTTTTTTTATATCATTATTGGATTTGTAGGTAAAACATTGTCTAATTGGTAATCCAACAGCTATATCATAGTAAAAAATATTCATTTTTTAATTGAAATGGAGTTTATTTTTGCTATAGTTCTCACCCTAATTTAATTTTATTATGAAAAAAGATATACATCCTGAATACCGTGAAGTTTTATTCCATGATATTAGTGTAGACGAATATTTCATAATTAATTCAACACTAAAAACAGATAAAACCAAAGAATGGGAAGATGGAAAAACTTATCCCTATTATACTGTTGAAATTTCCTCTGCTTCACACCCCTTCTATACTGGTAAACAAAAAATTATTGACACCGGCGGTAGGGTGCAAAAATTTGAAGAAAGATTTGGTAAAAAGAGTTAATTTAATCAATTAATTCCAGAGCTCCCAAATCCTTTAACCCCTCTTGACGAAACTTTAAATTCGTCGACCATCTCAAATTCCGCTTGTATTATTGGAACTATTATCATTTGAGCTATTCTGTCGCCTGGTTTTATTTCAAATTTACTATCAGACCTATTCCAAGCTGGTACCATTAGTTCACCTTGATAGTCTGAATCAATTAAACCAACAAGATTACCAAGAACTATTCCATGTTTTGATCCCAAGCCAGATCTAGGAATGACAAGCGCAGATAGATTATTATCCTCGAGATACATAGCAAAGCCTATTGGTATCATTTCTGTTTTTCCTGGTTCTAAGGTAAGTTTATTTTCAATGCATGCGCGAAGGTCGAGTCCTGCTGACCCAACCGTTTCATATTTTGGTAATGGTATTTCTTTTCCAATTAATGGGCTTATTATTTTTATTTTTACGCTTATCAAAGTTATATTTCCTTGGGTCTTATTACTAATTCTAACTTACATTCACCTTCACAAAGATTCTTCCAACTATTATTGAAATTAATTATTGCCATGTTGCAAGTTGCAAATTTATGAATATGTTCTTTTGTTAAAGTTTCTACAAGAAAATGAAGCGTAGGGTTGTGTCCAATGATTAAGACACTTTTCGTTTCTTCATCAATGCTTCTTAGGTAACTTAATATTTTATCTATGCCTTTAAAATATAAATCATCAGTGTATCTAGCATCTGAAATTTCAAATTTAATACCTTCTGAAATTATATCAAGTGTTTCTTTTGTTCTAGTCGCATTGCTACATAAAACTTTATCCACTGAAAAACTGTTTTTACTAAGATAGTCACACATTGTATTAGCATCATTAATACCTCGCTTTGCAAGTGGTCTTTCAAAATCAGAGAGGTTCATGTTATCCCATGAGGACTTTGCATGTCTTAAAATAAAAATTTCTTTCATATATTATTGATTATAGTATTGATAAGTGTTGTTCTGTTCTATAAAATCGCGATTCTATGAGTAAAAAATGTCAAGTAACAGGAAAGATACCACAATCTGGGAATAATGTTTCTCATGCTAAGAACAGGACTAAGCGTAAGTTTTTTCCTAATCTACATACCCATAAATTTTGGGTTGAATCTGAGAACAGATTTGTGAATCTTAAAGTTTCTGCTAAGGGCATGCGAATCATTGATAAAAAAGGAATTAGTCAAGTTTTAAAAGAAATCAGAGGTCGAGGCGAAAAAGTATAGGTTTATTTGTATCCCGCCTCTTGTGCTAAAAAAACTGCTTCCTTTTGTAGAGATCCAAGTTTACTAACATTTATATTATCCTCAACAAAAGCGCCCCAACTTTTTATAGCTTCATTAATTTCAGAACCTTCAACCACTGGGTATTCTTTTACAGCAGAAGCATAAAATTCCTGTGCTTTTTTGGACGAAAAGTATTCAAGTAACTTTATAGCATTCTCCTTATTGTTGGAAGTATTTACAATTCCTGCTCCAGAAATGTTTACATGCACCCCTCTGTTTTTTTGGTTAGCCCAAAAAAGTCTCAGATTATCATATTGAGGATCATCCAATAATCTTGCTAAATAATATGTATTTACAATGGTAACCCCACATTGACCGCTCGATACCGCTTTAAGTGCGCTAGTATCATTTGAAAAGACCTCTGTTGCTAAATTTGAAACCCAGCCTGATACTACAGATTTGGTTTTTTCAAAACCGTATGAATCAATCATGCTAGCTATGAGTGATCTGTTATAAACTTTTTTTGAAGTTCTTAGGCATAATTTACCTTTCCATTTGGGGTCTGATAAATCCTCATAGGTAGAAAAGTCTGATGCAGAATATTGGTCATCTGAGAAAACTATAGTTCTAGCTCTTTTTGAAAAACCGAACCACTGATTATTAGCATCTCTCAAATAATCAGGAATATTTGTATTTAAAATATTTGAATCAACTTCGCTAAAAATATTTCTTTCAGCTGCTTGCCACAGAACTCCAGCATCAACTGTCATAAATATATCTGCCTTTGAATCTTTTCCCTCTACAGATATTCTCTCCATTAAAACCTGAGCATTTCCGGACAACAAATTCACCTTTATGCCCGTATCTTGATAGAATTCATTAAGTATTGGTTCAAGAAGTTGTGGTTGTCTTGAAGTAAATATAGTAAGTTCATCTTCTAATTTATTAGCACAAGAAATTAAAATAAATAAAGATAATATTATCGAAAGTTTTTTCATTTTAAACCTCAGTAAATTAAGATTTTAAGGTGTGCAAGAAAATTATATCTTATTATTACCAGCTGCGTGATTTATAAATAATCTTTTAAGAAAATTAATCTTATTGACTGAAGAAAGTCCAATGTTTCTTATAAGCTTTGTATAAAGATTATTTGAGTTAAATGTATTCACAAATAAATCCATAGATTTAAGCATTGCTAGATTGAGGCTTCTTCTTTTAATTTCATACTTTTTAAGAATAAGTTTTTGGTTTGGTTCATGGCTTCTTTCGAATCCTCTTATTATTTCTTCACAAAAAACTTGAGCATCCGCAAATCCTAAATTAATGCCTTGACCAGCCAATGGATGAATTGAATGAGCTGCATCTCCAATTAGTACCATTGAGTTGAATACATAGCTTTGATAATGATGATTTATAAGATTAAAGCTAAGGATTTTTGAGAAAATTTTTATCTTTGTACCTAATTTATTTTCAAAGTAGTTAATATTATCAATAACATAACTTTCAATATCAGTATCCTTTAGTCTTTTATTGTCTATTGACCAAACGACAGTATGTGTTAATTTTCCTGAGCTTTTTGGTGCCGGCATAATGGCAAATATACCTTTCTCAGAAAAAATTTGATATGCGCTTGTTTCTTCTAAATTATTTACAGTTACTGTAAAAGTTGCTGCCGTTTGATTGTAGGTATTGTTAATCTCTTTAAATTTTCCAATCTTTGCAACCTTTGAGTTTCTTCCATCACAACCTGCTACAAACTTAGTTAAAATGCTTTGATTATTAGAGAGAGTAACCTCAGAGTTTTTACAAGGCTCGCCACTAATAATTTTTTTTATTTCATTTTCAAATATTGTTCTTTCCGAGGTCTTTTGTTGCAATGCTTGCTGAAGATCGTTAAAAAAAACTACATAGGATAAATTATCGCTACCTATTTCATCAGATGAAAAATTTATTTTTCCAGAACCTTCCCCATCATTAACAAAGATTTTTTTGATTTCGGCATAATTAACATTTACACCTATTTCATCTAATAATTTCTTTGATGCCGGTTTAGAGTAAGAGTTCTAATATTTTCTTTTACCTGATTAGATTTACTAAGCTTTTCTATTACAAGCGAATCAATATTATGGTTGTGCAGCTTGGAGGAAATATAATTTCCAATAATACCACCTCCTGAAATAGTGACTATTGTTTTCACAATATTAAGACATTAATGACTCAATCTCTTTAGGATCGGATGGGACTTTTTTTGTAAGGTTTTCGTTTCCATCTTTGGTTACAAGAATATCGTCTTCAATCCTTACTCCAATGCCCTTCCACTTATCATCAACATCCATTGAGCTACTAATATATATACCTGGTTCAATTGTTGTAATCATGCCAGGTTTAAATTTCATAAAGTCATCACCTTCAACGTAATCACCTGCATCATGAACATCGAGTCCTAACCAATGACCAATTTTATGCATATAAAAATCTTTATATGCTCCAGATGCATGGAGTTCATCTAAATCTCCTTCCAATAAACCAAGTTTTATTAGTCCTTTTGTAATAACTTTTTCTGAAGCCTCTTGAGGTCTCATTACACTGTTTCCTTCCTTTACTTCATCAATTGCAGCATTCATTGCTTCTAAAACAACTTCATAAATCTTTAGCTGTTCCTCAGAAAATTTACCGCTAATTGGGAATGTTCTTGTTATATCAGCAGCATACATTTCAAATTCACAACCAGCATCGACAAGAATTAAATCAGAATTATTTAGATCCTTATTATTCTCAACATAATGCAATACGCAGGCATTTTCACCACTAGCAACAATTGGATTGTAAGCAGGATATCTTCCACCTTTTTTTGAAAATTCATGAATATATAAACTTTCAATTAATTGTTCGTTATCGCCACCCT
>CABZTX010000003.1 GCA_902528875.1 uncultured SAR86 cluster bacterium
GACTTCAAGATAGAGGTATTTCAGGATGGTGGCAATTATCTTATTTAATAGTTATAGGGATTCCTGTAATAACAATTTTATGCATGCTTCCAGCAAAAGAAGATGAGAACAAATGGGGTAAAAATCCTTTATTAGGTTAAATATTAAGATCTTTTAAAAGACTTTCTCGTACAAGCTTGGTCCATACCCTATAACCATTTTCGTTCATGTGAAGACCATCATCAATATATAACTCTGGCATTCTACCTCCGTCTTTATTCAACATTGAATCCCAAACATTAACGTATTCAAGGTAGGCATTATCATTTGCAAGTTGATTAATCGAACTATTGAAAACTCTTTCTTCTTCATCAAGATACAACCTGTCAACAGTTGGCTTTATACCAATTACGTAAACTTTGATGTTTCCAAACTCACTCTTAACAAGACTTAAGAATTTTTTGAAATCATGCACAGTTTCATCTGGTGTCTTTAATGCAGCTAAATCATTTGTTCCACAGAAAAAGACAATTGCCTTTGGATTGTAGGGCTTAATAATTTCATCAAAATGATGAATAACATGTGAAATTTGTGCTCCTCCAAAACCACGATTCAGGACTTCAAGTGGTTCCATATCTTCTTTTAGGGAATCCCAGAATCTTATACTTGAACTTCCTGTAAATAGAATTTTGCCTTTTCCAGGAAAACTTTCGTTATCTAATCTTTTAAATTCATTAATTTCATCAATAAATGCATTGTCTTTGCTCCATTGTTGAATATAAAGAGCTTCTTTTTTAATTTGAAAAAAAGACATCTCAATATCATTCTTTTCTGCTTGAATTTTGATCCTCTCCTCTAATTCAACAAAATCATCTGAGCAGCTAATTAAAATAAAGAAAGTAGATATTATTAAGAAGTTTGTATTCATGAACTTTTATATTATTAGAATTGGAAACAACATAACTGTCAAAAGAATAATAATTTGAACTAATATAAAAGGAATAACGCCTTTATAAATTTCACTAGTTTGTATGTTTTCATCTGCAACCCCTCTCAAGTAAAAAAGTGAAAATCCAAATGGTGGAGTTAAAAATGATGTTTGTAAGTTTATTGCAAATAAAATAGCAAGCCATACAGGATCAAAGCCCATCATCAATAGGGGTGGAGCAACAAGCGGCACTATTACATAACAAATTTCAATAAAATCTAAAATAAAACCAAGTAAAAAAATAATCACTAATACAAATATAAGAGCAGTAAATGATCCACCAGGGAGAGAATTAAAAATTAAGTCAATTAACTCATCCCCTCCAACCCCCCTAAATATTAGTGAAAAAATTGAAGCGCTTATAAGAATTGTAAAAATCATAGTTGAAACTATTGCAGTTTTCTCAGAAGTTTCTTTTAAAAAATGTAAATTAACTTTTTTATTAATTAATGCAATCAGAAAGGCACCAAATGCTCCAATTGCTGCCGCTTCTGTAGGTGTTGCAATACCTGCAAATATCGAACCTAGGACTAAAAAAATTAAGGATATTGGAAGCGCTAGCGTCTTTAACAACTCAACTTTATTAATAGTCAATTCTGTTGAAGTATTTTTTATATTTAAATTATTGCTATTCTTATAGAGTGTATAAATAAGATACCCAATACATATTAGAATTCCAGGAACAATAGCACCTATAAACAAATCTCCAACAGTTACGGTCTGTTGGGAAAATATACCCAAGTCATTTTGAGCTCTTTGATAAGCATTTGACATAACATCACCAAGTAAAACCAAGGCTATAGATGGTGGAATTATTTGTCCAAGAGTTCCAGTGGATGCAACCAACCCAGAAGAAAAGCTTTTGTCGTATCCTTGATTTATTAAAATTGGTAGTGACATTAGACCCATGGTTACTACAGTTGCACCAACAATTCCTGTACTTGCTGCAAGTAAAGCGCCAACAATAATTATAGATATAGATAATCCACCATTTATACCTTTAAAAGCCTTTGCCATATTTTCAAGCATCTTTGCAGCAACACCCGATTTTTCAAGAATAGTTCCCATAAAAATAAATAGCGGAACGGCAAGTAATGTTACATTGTTCATAATTCCAAAAATTCTAATTGGGATACTTTTAAAAATAGTCGGATCAAAAATTCCTAGGGGAATGCAAATCAATGCAAATATTATCGATACACCAGCTAGAGTGAGCGCTACTGGAAAACCTAACAGCAAAGCAGCACAAATTATTATTAGTAGCAGAAGAGGAACTATTTCCATTTTTTATGAATTAGTTGATACGTGAAGGTTAAAATCATAGTGAGCGGAAAAAGAATAATTAATGTTTTCTGGACGTAAACATAATCAAGACCTCCAGCCTCTGTTGAAACTTCTCTAATTTTCCAAGACATCTCAATTAGCTCTAGAGAGTAAAAACCAATAACAAAACAAACAGGTAACAGGAAAAAAAAACTTAATAGATAATTAACATTATTTTTGTATGAATTAGATGCGCCTCTATAAAAAATATCCACTCTGACGTGCTCGTCTTTGAAGTGAACATACCCAGCACAGCCAAGAAATACGAATGCATGAAGATACATTACAAATTCCTGTAGTCCTGTAAGCCCAATACCAAAGAAATATCTGGCCACTATTATCATTATCATCAATAATGTTATACAAGGTATCATCAACGATATGAATTTTCCTAAAGAATTTATTGCTTTTTCCATATTTATTATTGAATAAGTAATCATATATTCGTTAGAATACATCCATGATTATAGTACTTTCTCCTGCAAAAACACTTGATTACGATTTTGATTTTTCAAACCAGCATTCTGTGCCTACTTTTCTGAATCAATCCTCTAAATTAATTAAGTTACTTCAGAAAAAAGAACCAAAGGATATCGCATCATTAATGGGCCTAAGTGATAAGTTAGCAACTCTCAATTATGATAGGTATCAAGCATGGACAGCATCAAAAACTGTTTCAAATGATTCTAAACCTTCAATGCTTGTATTTAAAGGAGATGTCTACCAAGGACTGCATGCTGAAAGTCTTTCAAAAAATGATCTAAATTTTGCACAGAAACATCTTCGAATCTTATCAGGCTTATATGGCATCCTTAAACCGCTTGATCTTATGAAACCATATAGACTTGAGATGGGAACAAAGTTGGAAACATCCAAAGGAAATAATCTTTATGAATTTTGGGGAGATAAAATTCAAAAAAATGTATTAAGTGAGCTAAAAGATATGAAATCAGATCTTATAGTTAATCTGGCATCTAAGGAGTATTTTACTGTTCTTGGAAAAATGTCTGAAGAAATTAATCTTGTTACACCAACTTTTAAAGATTATAAAAATGGTAATTATAAGATAATTAGTTTTTATGCAAAAAAGGCACGAGGTTTGATGGCAAGATGGATTATTAAAAATAAAATTCAAAACTTTGAAGATTTAGTAGATTTTAATCTAGATGGATACTCATTTTCAAAGAAAGAATCTACTGTTACCACACCAGTTTTTTTGAGAAAACTATCAAAATAAATCAAAAAATACCCTTATATCAGCTAAAAAACATAAAGTTTACTGAACTTTTCAAAAATTATGCTTTCCTCAATTGATCATATAATCATTGCAGTAAAAGACCTTGATGAAGCAGAAAAAAATTATGAAAAAATTTTAGGAATTCCTCCAGTTTGGAAGGGTGAGCATGAGCAGCTTGGAACAAGAAATGTTGTATTTAATTTCACAAATATTTACTTAGAATTAATAAATCCTGATAGTAACCGCCCAGGCTCAAAAATAATTAAGAATCATCTTAAAGAAAAAGCTGAGGGACTAATCGGAATGGTTTATGGTTCAAAAGACATTAATCAAATCAGAGCTGAATTGATTAAAAGCAACTTTGATGCTGAAGATATTTCTGATGGAGAAGATATAAACCTTTCAACTAAAGAAAAAAGAGGATGGAAAAATTTATTTTTACCTGACGAGATCACTAGGGGGGCTCTTATATTTGTCATCCAACATATATTTGGAAGTTTAAAAAAAACTAAAATAAAAAATAACTCTGGAGTTCGCAAGCTAGATCACGTGGTTATAAATACTAATGATGCAGATGGATTTATTAAAATTCACAGAGATTTTTTCAAAATAAGACTTGCACTTGATAAGATAATTGAACACTGGGATAGGAGAATGCTTTTCTTTAGATTAAATAAAACTACACTTGAGGTCGTTGAAACCAAAAATAAAGATAAACCTTCAGATAGTTTGTGGGGATTAGCATGGGAGGTAGATTCCATTAAGAGTGCTTATAAAAGACTCAAAAATGAAGGAGTTGAAGTTTCAGATATCAAACCAGGCATCAAAGAGGGTACTAAGGTTTTAACAATTAAATCTCATACTAATGGAGTTCCAACCCTGCTTATAGAGCATCAAAAGTGAGATATATTTTTGGGATGCCACTTGCATTCGTGGCTATATTATCGGCATCTCCAATACTTGGAATTGTTTCGGGCATCATCTATGCATTTTTTTTTAATTCTTACAAAAATTCAAAAAAGAAGTTTTTGGGCACAAATTTTTTGCAAATAGGAATTATTTTTTTAGGACTAACGCTATCTTTTTCAAATAGTTTAACAATAACTCAAACTTATCTTCCAGCAATAGCTATTCAGTTTTTATTAATAATAATTTTTGGATTTTTAATTTCTAAGCTTTTTAAATTAAAAAGAAAACTAACTATCTTAATAATCTCTGGTACTGCTATATGTGGCATCACTGCAATGGCAGCAGTTTCAACTTTAATTAAAGTGAAGCCAAAATACTTATTTTTATCTATAAGTATTATTTTTATGTTTAATATTTTAGCAATAATTGTTTTTCCAGTAATTGGCGGATATTTAAATATATCTGAAGAAACTTTTGGAGCTTGGGTCGCTCTTTCCATTCATGATACAAGCTCAGTTATTGGAGCTTCAATGATTTATGGTCCAAGTGCCCTTGAGACAGCAACATTAGTAAAGCTAATAAGAACACTTTGGTTAATACCATTAATGATACTTTTAGGCTTTTTTTACGAAGAAAAAAATAAAACAAAAATTCAATTACCAACTTTTGTCTTAATCTTTATGCTGGCTGTTTTGTCAGGCTCTTTTTTGGATTTTAATGACCAATATATTTATATTTTTGAATCTATAAGTAAAATTTTTATTGTTGCAGCATTGTTTTGTATTGGCATGCAAATTCCATTCAAATCTATTCTAGAAACAAAATTAAATATTTTTCTTTATAGCTTAATAATGTGGGTTATAGCAATTGTAATTTCTTTGCTTTTAGTAATTTAAATCTAAGTTTTTAAGAAGTTTATTTATCAACCTCGTTAAATTTTTTTACATCAACTAGTTCATTAAATGAAGCTTCTCTTTTTTCCATTTGAGCACTCATAGCCTCAGCCATATCTTTTTGGCTTAACATGGCCCCACTCCATAGCGCATTAAAATCAAGACTATCGCTAATTGAATGATCTCTTGAGTAATTCATTACTGCTTTAAGACCGTATATAGCAACTGGTGATTTTGAAGCTATCTCCTTAGCAATTTTTGTAGCAGCCTCTAGCATATCTTCTTGAGTTTCAAATGTATCACTAACTAGTCCACAATCCTTTGCTTCTTCGGCGTACATTCTTCTACCAGAGTATGCCATTTCTCTCATTTTTGAGTCTGGAATAATTCTTGGAAGTCTTTGCAAGGTTCCCACATCTGCTGCCATACCAATATTTATCTCTTGTATACAAAAGAAAGCATCATTTGTAGCATACCTGATATCACAAGCAGTTATTAAATCTAGAGCACCACCAACACAACCACCTTGAATGGCAGAGATCACAGGCACTCTTATTTTTTCTAAAGTACTTATATATTCTTGAAGTTCTTTTGCTACTCTGTAAAGGGCTTCTCCAATTCTTGCATGATCTGGTTTCTTATCATCAGGAATATTTTCAACACCATTTGAGAATGCACTTAAATCCATTCCTGCACAAAAATGTTTTCCTGTTGAGGACATTACAACAACTCTTACATCAGAGTTTCTATTTATGTCATTCAACACTTCTGAAAGCTCTACCCAAAAATCTCGAGACATTGTATTAAGCTCTTCAGGTCTTGAAAGAACAAGACTTGCTATGCCTTTGTCAATACTTAACTCAAAACAACTATATTTTTTATTACTCATTATTGATTCGCCATATCGATTGATTCATTTACTATTTTTCTCATTTTTTCAACATGTTCAAACGTTTTATGATGAGATAATACTACTTTTCTTTCCTCACTTAAAAGAACAAGCATTTTTTTAAGCTGCTCTAAATTCTCTATTATTTTATTATTCATATATGTAATTAATAAATTAGTCTTGTAATCATAAAGCATTATAATGCACTTATATGATGAAATCTCTAATCTTATGTTTTTTGAATTTATTAATTATTTTTAATATAAATATTTTTGCCTCAGAAAATGATAAATCTTTTCAAGAACAATCTATGCTCTCTGTTTTATATGTTCAAACTTCCGCTGAATTCGAGGCTAATAATATTCAAACTTATAACTCTGCTAAAGATATTTTAGACTTTGCTTTATCAGATAATTCTTGGACTGCTGTATTGGAACAGAAAAGCAATTATGCCGATAAACCTCCTGCAATAATAATTGATGTAGATGAAACTGTTCTAGATAATTCAAAATTTCAGGGAAGAACTATAATATCTGGACTATCCTATCCAAATGGGTGGATAGAATGGGTTAATGAAGCAAATGCTACCCCTGTAGCTGGAGTTAAGGATTTCTTAGAGTACGCTGATAAAAAAGGGATCAAGATTTTCTATTTAACAAATAGATTAGAATCGTTAAGAGATGCTACACAAAAAAACTTAATAAAATTAAATCTACCATTTGATACCAAAGAAAAGATACTTTTAATGAGAGAAGATCCTGATGTAAGAGATAAAACATCTCGAAGAGAGCTTATTGCAGAAAAATACAGAGTTCTTCTACTAATTGGTGACCAACTGACAGATTTTGTTTCAACAGATGAGGCATATGTTTTTCATAAAGAACGAAAAAAAGTTGCTAAAAAATATGATCAAATGTGGGGAAAAAAATGGTTCATGATTACAAATCCAACTTATGGAAGATGGGAATATTCTTTATACGATCAATTTCCAGAATCTGAAGAAGAGGCTATAAAATACAGAAAAGAAGTCCTCAAAAGATGATTGCAAAAAAAGGTTTCATATCTATATTAGTAATTATTTTTCTTACAAGCTGTAATTTCATTTTTAACAATAATAATGCAGGAATCGAAGAAGTAAATTTTGGAACAAAAAAAACAGAGCTTCTAAAAATAAAAAGTTTCCCAGACAATCAAACTCCTAGGAATATAATTTTGGTTATAGGTGACGGAACTGGTATCAATCATATAACGCTTGCAAGATTAGCTATTGGAGGCCCGGATTACAGATTATCAATAGATCAAATGCCAGTAACAGGTCTCATGCTTATTCATTCTTTGAATGATATTTATACAGATTCTGCTGCAGCAGGGACTGCATGGGCAACTGGGTTTAAAACAAAAAATAGATATTTATCAATGCTGCCTGATAAAAAAAAATTAAAAACATTGCCAGAAAAATTATCAGAAAAGGGTTTTATGAGTGGAATTGTCGCCACATCATCAGTCACCCATGCAACTCCAGCAGCATTTTATGCTCATATTGATTCACGATATAAGGAAATTGAGATTGCTAATCAACTGCTAGAATCACCAATTAAAGTTGCGCTTGGAGGAGGAAAAGAATTCTTCGATCTTGACAAGGTTAATGCTGAACATACTTTGCTTCTATCAAAAACAGAATTAAAGAGTATAAATTCAAAATCAAAAATAATTGGATTATTTGATGAGGATGGGATCAAAAGATCTCCAGACAAACCAACACAACTAGATATGACAAAATTCGCACTGTCACATTTAGAACAATCTACAAAAAATTGTTCAGGATTTTTTTTAATGTCTGAGGGAAGTCAAATTGACTGGGCAGGACATAGTAATGATACTAATTATTTGATAAATGAATTTATAGATTTTGATAACACAATCAAAGATCTTATAAATTTTGTAACAATTGATGAAAACACTCTTTTAATTATTACAGCAGATCATGAAACAGGTGGCTTACAAGTTCTTAAGCAAGAAAAAGGAAAATTTATTATTCAATGGCTAAATGGTAAGCACACTGCTCAACCAGTAACTGTTCATGCATATGGACCAGGAGCAAATTTATTTACTGGTTTGATGGATAATACTGAAATACATAATAAAATTTTAGAAATAATTAATTACAAAAACTTACAAAAATCTAAATGTTCTTAAAATTATGAATATTGATAAAAATTTTATTGAAGAAATAATAGATCCCGTAAAAGAATGTGTATCACAAGCTTCAAATGAGGTAATGAAGATTTACAGGAGTGACAATTTTGAAGTGATTGATAAATCTGATGGATCACCGTTGACCAAGGCTGATAAAAAAGCAAATGAAGTCATTATCGAAAATCTAAAAAAAATTACTCCCACCATACCTATAATTACGGAGGAAATATTCCACGAAAGCATGCTTGAAGAACTAGAGAATTTATATTGGCTTATAGACCCACTTGACGGAACAAAAGAGTTTATAAACAAAACAGATGAATTCACGGTAAATATTGCATTGATTAAAAATTCAAAGTCAATTTTTGGAATTGTAGGAGCACCAGCATCAAATAAAGTGTGGCATGGGTCAATTTTTGATGAAAATATAAGCAATAATTCTGAACAAGATATTCTTAGAATTGTTATGAGTAAAAGCCATAAAAATGTCAATGATAAAAAATTTTTAAATTTTCTTAAAAGCTTAGACATTAACTTTGAGATTATAGAGAAGGGTAGCTCGCTCAAATTATGTTGTTTAGCAGATAATACAGCTGATATTTATCCAAGATTTGGGCCAACTTCTGAGTGGGATATTGCTGCAGCGCATGCGGTATTAAATAGTTTTGGAGGAAGCATAATAGATATTAAAAATCATGATGAGCTGAAATACTCTAAAAAAACCTCAATACTTAATCCATTTTTTATAGGATTTAGAAATAATGTAATTAAAAACGATTTTTTGCCATTATTAGGCGATTTCTCAAAAAAATTGGTATAATTTGAAGATGTACATAATTAATTGATATAATTAACTATAAATATTTAATATAATATGGGCACACATTTACAACCATCTCAGATTAATAGTCCTGGTAAGGACATAGAATCCTATCTGTCGTCTATACATGCAATACCAATTCTTACTAAACAGCAAGAACAAGAGCTAGCTCTTAAGCTATATGAAGAAGATGATTTAGATGCTGCAAGGCAGCTTGTGATTCATCATTTAAGATTTGTTGTGCACATTGCTAGATCGTATCAAGGATATGGATTGCCATTAGGGGATATTATTCAAGAGGGAAATGTTGGATTAATGAAGGCCGTAGATAAGTATGACCCACATAGAGGAGTTAAATTAGTTTCTTTTGCAGTGCATTGGATTAAAGCAGAAATACATGAATATATATTAAAAAACTGGAGACTAGTAAAAATTGCAACTACAAAAGCTCAAAGAAAGTTATTTTTTAATCTTAGAAGTAAAAAGAAGAGCCTAGACTGGCTTACAAAAGAAGAAGCGGAAAAGATTGCAAATGATTTGAACGTTGAGGTTAAAGACGTTCTTCATATGGAAAATAGACTCTCTTCAAATGATTCTTCTTTTGACGCTCCTGCACCTACTGGTAGTGAAGATGATGAAATTATGTCTCCATCTCAGTATATTGAAGATAAGACATATGACCCAGAGGTTATTGTTGCTAATGAACAAGCAGATCAAGTGAATAAAAATGATTTAGTAGAGGCGCTAAAAATACTTGATGATAGAAGTAAAGATATCCTGCAGAGGAGATATCTAGGTGATCAAAAAGCTACACTTCATGATTTGGCAGATGAGTATCAGGTTTCGGCTGAAAGAATCAGACAAATTGAGAGTTCTGCATTAAAAAAACTTAAATCTGTAATGGTAGATCACGCATAGAACATCAATTTTTAATGCATCAAAAATACCTCCCATCTTTTGTGAAAAGAAATGGGAGAATCACAAATAGTCAGAAAAAAAATCTTGAGCTTTTTAAAAACTTTGAGATTAAAAACTTAAAAGACTTAAAAAATAGCTTAAAAAAATATTCTAAATGCGCATTAGAGATTGGCTTTGGCAATGGTGAGAATCTAATCAATCAAGCAATCCTTAATCCAAACACTTTACATATTGGATCAGAGGTATATAAATCTGGAATTGGATCACTAATTGGAGCTATATGTCAAAAAAAACTTTCCAACATAAAAATATATCAAAACGACGTTAGAGATTTATTTGACAGCGAACCTGAAGAAATTTTTGATTTAATAATTATTATTTGTCCAGATCCTTGGCCAAAAGATAAACATCACAAAAGAAGACTTATAAACAAAGAATTTCTGCAAATGATATTCAATTTTATGAAAGAAAATTCATATTTACATATATCTACTGATTGGCAAAACTATGCTGAAAGCATTGAAGAAGATCTTCGAGTTTTCAAAAAATTTTCAAAAACAAAAGATAGCATAATCACAAGAAAAGAGTTAACTAAGTTTGAAAGAAGAGGCATCTTAGAAGAAAGAAAAATATCAGTGTTCGATTTTAAAAAGTCTATTTGATTTGTGATAAAAAATTCTTTGAAGCAATTGCTCTATGACTAATCTTGTTTTTAGTCTCAGAATCAATCTGAGCCATAGATAAATCAAAACCTCTTGGGTAAAAAATCTTATCATAGCCAAATCCACCATCTCCAATGCTATTTATGGAAACTCTTCCATATATTTTACCTTCAGAAATTATTGGCATAGGATCATTATACGCTCTAAGTCCTACAAGAACACAGACATAATATGCATCAAGACTTTGTTTAGAGATATTCTCAATCTTTTTTATTACTTTGTTTCTATTATCTAAATCTGATGCAGCATCTCCAGCATATCTAGCTGAATATATACCTGGCTCATAATTTAATTCAGGAATCACAAGACCAGAATCATCTGCAATTGTGTATTTATTAGAACAAGCTGCCCCATGTTTTGCTTTAATCAAAGCGTTCTCAAAAAAAGAGTTCCCATCCTCTATAGCGTCATCTATTTTAAAATCACTCAAAGAAAATAAATTATAGTCTTTAAAAATGTTTTTAAACTCTTTAATTTTTCCTTTATTAGAAGTTGCAAATAGAATATCTTTATTCTTTTTCAAGCAGATAAACTCCTTCAGTTGCAAAAAGATTTGGTATTAATGATGAAATTAAGCTTTTCTTTCCACTTCCACTAAGAAAAACTTTATCTTGTATCTTGATACCCTCGTCAGAACATAATTTTTCAAAATCTTTGATAGTGCAAAGATGAATATTTTCAGTTTCAAACCAACTTAAGGGCAAGTCCGGAGTAACTGGCATTCTTCCTTTGAGTAAATCAAATCGGCATTTCCAATATCCAAGGTTTGGGAGAGTAACAACACATCTTTTTGAGAGTTTTAGCATCCTGTTTAATGCCAAGTTTGGATTTTTGAGGCATTGTATTGATCTTGCCATAATAGAAAAATCAAAATTTGAAGATGCAAATTCGTTGATGCCCATGTCGATATCTTGCTTAATTACTGGCACCTTTTTCTTAATACATTCATTAATTTTTTCATCATTAATTTCAACCCCATAACCCAAAATATTCTTGCTATTTATTAATTTTTTAAGCAATGAGCCATCACCACAGCCAAAATCAATAACTTTGCTATTCTCAGGAACCCAGTTTTCTATATATGATGAAAGCTCTTTTGCCATTATGAGCCTACGAAATCTTGAATTATTTCTTCATATTTTTCCGATGCAAACAAGAAACTATCATGACCTTGTCTACCATCTAAGGTTATATATGATGATCTAATATTATTATTCATAGCTGCAAGCTGAATTTCTTTTCCCCTTTCAGGTGGATAAAGCCAATCAGAATCGAATCCAACTATAAGAAGCTCAGATGAGACACTTGAAAGAGCTTCATCTAAATTCTTGAAGTTTTTTGACGCATCATATCCATCCATTGCTTTTGTCATTAATATGTACGAATTAGCATCAAAGTTTTCAGTAAACTTTTCTCCTTTATATTGGAGATAATTTTCTACTTCAAAATCTACTTTTCCATCTACCTTAGAATTACTATCTTGGAATTTTCTGCCAAATCTTAAGTCCATGTTTTCCTCTGAAAGATATGTAATGTGACCCAACATTCTTGCAGTTTTTAGACCATTTTTGGGCTTTACACCTAACTCAATATAATCTCCATTATTAAAATTAGGATCTTTTCTAATAGACTCTCTTCCAACCTCGTTCATTGCAATATTTTGAGTGCTTGATTTTGCAGCTGCTGCAAAAATACCAGCTTTAAGAATTTTTTCAGGATATGCAATGGACCATTCAAGCGCTTGCATTCCTCCCAAACTACCACCTACAACAAAAAGCCATCGAGGAATTCCTAGTCTTTCAGTTAACATATTTTGCGAATTCACCCAGTCTTTAACACTTACAATCGGGAAGTCTTTACCATAAATTTTACCAGTTGTAGGATTTATCGAGGAAGGCCCTGATGATCCAGAACAACCACCTAAATTGTTGCAACATACAACAAAATACTTATTTGTATCTATAGCTTTATTAGGACCAACTATTTCGTCCCACCAACCAATTTCTCCATTAGATTTCTTTCCAGCAACATGGTGATTACCTGAAAAAGCATGACAAACTAGAACAGCATTAGTTTTAGAATCATTTAAATCTCCGTATGTTTCTATCATTAATTCGAAAGAACTCAGATTATCTCCAGACTCTAGGGAAATACCCTCTTCAAATTTAATTAGTTCACTTTTAGAATTCATACTATTGAGCTTAAGATATTCCTTAAAAAGCTTTCTGTTAAATTTATAAAAATGAGAATAAATAATGGGGAAAAATCTAAACCTCCAGCTGAAGGTATGATATTCCTCAATGGACTCATTAATTTATCTGAAACCTCTACAACTAACTCAAGAAAAGCATTAGATTTTTCAGGTGAAACCCAGCTTAAAATCACTCCACCAATTACTGCAAAGAATATAATTCTTAGAATAAGTAAAAGAGTTTTTAGAATAGATACTGCAGCCAAAGATAACGTTTCGTATTGACTGCCGAAATAAATCATCAAAGTAATAAATTCTATTAGTACAGATATAAAAAATATATTTATGGTTCTATTTCTAATTATTGATATTTTTTCAATTGGCGAATATATCTTCATTAACATACTTACAATAGGATTAAAGTAATTAACTTTTAAAAGGCTGAACAAAAACAGGAATACAAAAGCATAGTTTACTACGTCTAAAATTATTCCTACTATTTCAATACTACTTATATTCATTTGATATTTCTTTTGACCTTTTTATTGCAGATTTAATACCATAATCAAAAATATTAAGTAACTTCTTGCTCTTAAAGAGATTTATTCCTGCTTCAGTGGTTCCTTTCTTAGATGCCACAATGTTAATTAACTCATCCATGGAACCACCATTTTTAATAGATAAAGCAATTCCGTTAAGAAGGCTGGCAATAATTTCTTTAGATTTTAAAGAATCTCCATTACTTAACTTGTTTAAATTTTTTTCATAAGTTTTAAGCAAATAAAAAAAATATGCTGGCCCACTGCCAATAAAGCCGGTGAACTTGTCCATACTTGATTCTTTGTTAAGCTCTAAAACAATTCCAACTCTATTAAATAGCTTAATAACTTTTTTAAGATTATTTTCTTTGAAGGTTGAGTTTAAGATAGCTGTAATTCCAGAATTATACTTTGAAGAAGTATTTGGCATAGCACGAAGAAACTCTATATCGTTTCCTCTTTTTAAATATGACTTTGAGTTAATGCCTGCAACCAAAGATACTACTTTTGGATTCTTATATGATTCTAAAATTGTTTCAAATCCTAACATTGCATCTTTTGGCTTAACGGCAAGGAAAAAAATATCAATACTTACTTTATGATTGTCTAAATTTTTAATTTTTAATTTTTTTAATCTTTTCTTATTCTCTTTGTTTCTATCCAAATAAAAAATATCTTTAGATTTAAATCCGTCTTCAATCAATCCCTCAATAATAGATTGCGCAATATTGCCACAACCATAAAATGCAATCCTCATAATCTTTTTCCAAAAATTGATTCACCAATTCTGATAACATTTGACCCGACTGATACAGCATCTTCAAAGTCTGATGTAGTACCCATTGATATGTATTTGGCCTCAGGAAAGTGACCCTTTAATTTATTACTAAGATTTATAACTTTTTTCATAGTTTCTATCCTATCTAACCTATTATCAGTTAGCTTTGGGAGTGCCATTATGCCTTTTAAATTTATATTTTTCATTGATTTAATAAGTTTTGCTAGCTCTATGAAGTTATCTGGATTGCAACCACTTTTAGAATCTTCTGATGAAATATTAACCTGGATAAAACCATTTATTAATTTGTTTTGTTTTTCGCATTCATCATTAAGTTTAAATATAACTTTTTCTCGGTCCAATGCATGAACCCAATGAGCATGCTTTGCAATTAGCTTTACTTTGTTTGATTGTATAGGACCAATGAAATGCCATAAAATTTCTTCATCATTAACCATTTCAGCTTTAGTTTTTAATTCTTGTGCATAGTTTTCACCAAAATCTTTCACACCTAAATTATTTGCAATTTTTATAAGGCTGAAATCCTTTTTTTTCGAAACAGCAATGATCTTAACTTCTTTAGAATCAAAATTATTATTTGAAGCAATCTCTTCAATCCTTTGTTTGATGTTTTTTAAATTAACTGCTATTTTTTCTTGCATACTGTTCTTAGTCTAGGATCAAAACCTTTTTTAGTTATTTTTTCCTTTGAATTATTTGCTGCAGATTTATTTTCATAGGGACCTGATATAACACTGTGCAAAAGCTTTCCTGGTAATTGTGAACTATAGATGTCATTGATTGAGATATTTTCAATTTCAACATTTAAAATATTTTGAGCTTCAACAGCAAACTTTTTGTTACCGTATGCCCCAATCTGAACAAAGTATTCACAATTTTCTGCTGATAATATGCTATTTGATTCAATTAAAACTGAATTCTCCATTAGGGAAGTTGGGAAATCAATTATTATATTATTTGATACTATTTCTGATTGAAAAGATCTAACATCCGACTTAAAAAAGAACATTGAAGTTAATATTAGTCCAACACTTATAGTTATTAAGGAAAGGATTGTTTCTGAGCTAATTGTGTTTAAAGATTTTCTCTTTGATCTAAACACAGACTTCCTTTTGCTTGCTTTTTTTGTAGAAGCTCTATTCGCAAAATCTTTCATCAAATCACATTTTTTTCATTGGAGTTATTCCTAGTAAACCTAGCCCATTAGCAATTGTCTGTTTCACTCCCCCCAAACAGAACATGATTAATTCAATATTTTCTTCAGATTCTGATAAAACGTGATTATCATTATAAAAACTATGGAAAAGCTGAGATAAATCTCTCAAATAAAAAACTATTAAGTGAGGCTGAAGAGAATTTGAAGACTTAAGTACTAAATTTGGAAACTTACTTATCTCATGAATTAATTCATCACACTTACTATATGAATTATTTTTTATATCAGCTTTACTAGCAATTTGCTTTTTAGTGATTTTTTTATATTTGTCTTCAATTGAGAATATTCTTGCGTGCGCATATTGTATGTAGTAAAAAATATTTTCTTTACTATCTGACTTAGCCAAATCAAGATCAAAATCTAAATGCTGATCAGCTTGTTTTGATAAGTAATAAAATCTTGCAGCATCAGCACCTATATCATCTATTAAATCTTTTAAGGAATAAAAATCTCCTGACCTTGTCGACATTTTAATTTTTTTACCTTTCTTAAAAAGATTTGCAAATTGAACAAGCTTTACAATCAATTTATCTTTTGAAGTTCCTAAACCTTCAACAGAAGCCTCAATCCTTTTAATGTATCCATGGTGGTCCGCCCCCCAAACATTTATTAATTTATCAAAACCTCTATCAATTTTATTTTTATGATAGGCTACATCTGAGGCAAAATAAGTTGCACGACCGTCTTTCCTCACTAATACTCGATGCTTGTCATCACCACAACTTTCCGTATTAAGCCATATTGCGCCGTCCTTTTCATATCCTATTCCATCTTCACTTAATTTGGTTATCGAAGAAGAAATTTCAGAATTTGGCTCCTTAATGCTTCCCAGTGATGATTCATAAAACCATTCATCAAACAAAACATTAAAATTACTTAGGTCTTCCTTTATAAGATCGACAATGATCGAAAGTGAATGATTTTTAACTTTGTTCCAAATCATTAAATCTTTTGTTTTAAGACTGGTAATTATTTCATTAATTTCATCTTCAGCATCGCTGGGCAAATTACTTATAAGATTACTTGCTTCATTAAATTTAATTTCCTCTCCAAATTTTTCTCCAATAATCTCTATATATTCACCTCTATATGCATTTTGTGGGAAAAATCCATTAAGTTCTTTTTTAAGCATCCTAATAATTACACTAGCTGTGAGGATGTCTATTTGTCTTCCTGCATCATTGACATAATATTCCTTCTCAACCTCGTAACCAGTATTTTTCAGAATTCTGGATAATGCATCCCCGTAGGCAGCTCCTCTTCCGTGTCCAACATGAAGAGGGCCAGTAGGGTTAGCTGAGACAAACTCTATTTGAACCTTTTTACTCCCACCAAAATTAGAAGATCCATAGCTGACATTTTTTTCATAAATATTATTTAAGGTAGATAAAAAATCCTGTCTTTTAAGAGTAATATTAATAAATCCAGGACCAGCTATATCTACGTTTTCAAATATTTTAAGATCACTAATTCTTTTATGCAGATCTATAGCCAATTTTTTTGGATTAGACTTGAGAATGCTACCAGCAATCATGCAAACATTAGTTGTAATATGACCATTTTTTAAACTTTCTGATATGGAGGTCTTAAACTTTTCACAAATTTCGCTAACGGAATCTTTTTCAATTCCATCAATGGAACTGATAAATAATTTTATTTCTTTATTAATTTTATTTATCAAGTTTTAGCTCTTCCAACATAAGACATATCTCGAGTATCTACCTTGATAGTTTCATTTTCATTCACGAACAAAGGTACCTGAATTGAAATATCAGTCTCTAGTAATGCATTTTTAGTAGCACCAGAAACTGTATCGCCTTTAACACCTGGTTCTGCTTGAATAATTTTTAACTCAACAATTGTTGGTGGATTTACCAGAATTGGCTCATCATTCCAAAATACAATCTCACAAATCTCTTGACCAGTGATCCATTTTTTTGCATCTAACATTTTTTCAGAACTAATTTCAACTTGTTCATAGTTGCTGGTATCCATGAAATGCCATTTCTCTTTATCCTGATATAAGAATTCCATTTCTCTATGCTTTACATCTGCAGCCTCAACCGTTTCACCAGTTTTAAAAGTCTTATCGTTTGTGCTTCCAGTAATTAAGTTTTTATATTTTACTCGCATCACAGCCTGACCTTTGCCGGGTTTATGAAACTCATGTTCAACTATCGAACACGGGGCATTATCAATAATCAACTTTGTACCATTTTTGAACTGATTTGTAGAAATTTTCATATTAGATTTATTTTATGTTATTTTAATATCGAGGTAGCACAAATGAAAATTTTTTTAAGCATGATTTGTATTATATTTATTGTATCTTCTTGTGATACTAGTAGCGAACAAAACAGTCAGAATCGAATGCTTGAGGATTTTTTGACTAAAGTAGAAGAAGAAAACAAAAAAGATGGTCCAATAATTTCATCAGCCTCATGGATTAGTTCAAATTTTATAACCTTTGATTCACAAAAAATTCTTGCTGACTATGGAACTCGTTATACTCTCAACTCACTAGAAAAAGCTAGAATGGCTTCAAATTTTGATAATGTCCTAACATCTCCTGAAAATAGGAGGATGTTGAATATCCTCAAAAGTTCATTTGTAATGCCTCCACCATTAGATGAATCTTTGGCCAGTGAGTTATCTAAAATAACAACAGGCCTCGAGGCTATGTATGGTTCAGGTGAATACTGCTATGAAGATGGACATTGCTTCGATTTAGAAGCATTCGAAGCAATTATTGACAAGTCGAGAAATCCTAAGCAGCTGTTAAGTGCATGGCGAGGGTGGCATGAGATTGGTAAACCGATGAAACCAATGTATTTACGCATGGTTGAAATTGGAAATAAAGGATCCAAAGATCTTGGTTATGATGGCCTAAGCGATCTTTGGTTTAGTAAATATGATATGCCAGCAGATGAGTTTTTGAATGAAACAGATAGAGTCTGGGATGAGGTAAAGCCATTGTACGATGCATTACATTGTCATGTTAGAGCAAAGTTAAATGATCATTATGGTGATGATGTGATCTCAAAAACAGGACCACTGCCTGTTCATATGCTTGGAAATATGTGGGGTCAATCATGGTCAAATATATATGATTTAGTTTATACAAAAGAAGCTAATGATAATTCAATTGATGTAACACAAATTATTAAGGATAAAAATTTATCTGAAATCGAGATGGTCGAATACGCAGAAGATTTTTTCTTATCAATAGGATTTGAACCTTTGCCTGAAACATTTTGGGAGCGATCTTTATTTGTAAAACCCTTAGATCGATCAGTGGTTTGTCATGCATCGGCATGGAACCTTGATCCTGTAGAAAATGATCTAAGAATAAAAATGTGTATTGAAAAAAATGAAGAAGACTTTACAACAATACATCACGAATTAGGACATATTTTTTATTATCAAGCATATAATCATTTACCAACATTATTCCAAGGTGGCGCCAACGATGGTTTCCATGAAGCGTTCGGTGATTTACTTACATTATCAATAACACCTGACTATCTTAATCAAATAGGATTCATCTCAAAAGATGAAGCAAAGTTAGCTAAGGAAGATCCTATAGGCCTTTTAATGAAACAAGCTCTAGAAGGAATTGTTGTTGTTCCATGGGCTTTAATGCTTGATAAGTGGAGATCAGGAGTTTTTAATGGAGAAATTAACGATACTAATCTAAACTCTTCTTGGTGGGAGTTAAGAGAGCAATACCAAGGAATAAGTACTTCTGAAACAAGAGATGAGAGATACTTTGATCCTGGAGCAAAGTATCATATTCCTGGAAATACTCCATATACTAGATATTATTTAGCAAGAATTATGCAATATCAATTTCATGAAGCACTTTGTAATTCGATTGGATTTGAAGGAAATCTCCATGATTGTTCTATATACGGTAGTATGGAAGCTGGAGAAAAAATTATTTCTACCATGGCAATGGGAGAAAGTTTACCTTGGCAAGACGCTTTTGAGAATTTAACAGGTTCAAGAAAGCTTAGTGGGAAATCTATATTAAATTATTATAATCCTCTAATGACTTGGCTTAATGAGCAGAATAAAAACAGAACATGTGGATGGGTAAAATCATGAAGTGGTATTCATATGTTTTTTTATCTCTCCTAGCTTTCTTTCTAACTATGGGTATAGCTTATGCTGTAGGAAGTAGATTAGTTTTTATTGCAGTTTTATTAGCATTTTTGATTAGTTGGATTGCCTATATACCGGCTTATATTTTTCAGACTGAAAAATTTTATGACTTAACAGGTAGTATTAAATACTTATTTCTAACATGGTTTATTTATGTTCTTTCATATGAGTTATATGGTTTCAACATAGGAAACTTAATTTTGGCGACTCTCATATCTATTTGGACAATAAGATTAGGTAGTTTTTTATTTATGAGAATTCATAAAGATGGAGAAGATAAAAGATTTAGGACTATAAAAACGTCAGCTTCACAATTTTTCTTAACATGGACACTTTCAGGAATGTGGGTGTCTTTGTGTTCAATCTGTGCTTTAACTGCAATAGCCAATCCTTTTGGGGTGACTTTGAATTTAGTAACATATATTGGTATTGGGTTATTTCTTCTTGGATTTGGTATTGAGGTAATTGCAGATAAACAAAAAACAGCTTTTAGATCAATAATAGAAAACAAGAATGCATTTATTACTTCTGGACTATGGTCTAAATCAAGACATCCAAATTATTTAGGAGAGATCATCTTATGGTTTGCAATAGCTGTAATATCTTTTTCATCTCTTAGTGGAACACAATATATCGCACTCATATCTCCAATTTTTACATATTTATTACTTGTATACGTTAGTGGTGTAAGGATGTTGGAGGATAGGGCTAATAAAAAATGGGGAAATCTAATTGAGTATCAAGATTATAAGAAAAAAACGCCTATTTTATTTTTTAAGATTTTTTAATAGCTCTTAAAATAAAGTAATTTTTTATTTTTTTTATGGATTAAAAAGTTATTTATTTAAGATTTTAATGTCATAAAAATATATAAAATTGTTTTATTTATTGTTCTTAGACTGTTAACATAAAAAAACTTTAGGGAGTACGTAATGCATAAATATGTAAACACAATATTTTTATCAACATTTCTAAGCTTTAGCTGTTTTATTCTTGCTAACAATGAAGTAAATATTGAAACAAGTATGGAAAATGTTCTTGAGGTTGGCAGAGAAAATCAAGAACTTTCAGCATCATCACAAGACAAAATCGATGCCACCGAAAAACAAACTGATAAAATCATTAATGAATACAAAGTTGTATCCAAGCAGGTTGAAGGATTAAAACTTTATAACGCACAAAAAAGAATACAAATTCAGGCTCAGCTTGACTTAATGGATAAGCTTGATGAACAGCTTGTTCAGGTTGTAGTTATGCAAAGACAAATTCCGCCATTGGCTCAAAAAATGCTTGAAACCCTTGAAACTTTTGTAAAGCTTGATACTCCATTTAGACTTGAGGAAAGAAGAAATAGAATTGATTTAGTCAGAGCATCACTTTCTAAACCTAAGGTTACAGCTTCAGAGCAAGTAAGGCAGGTCTTAGAGGCTTACAATATTGAAGCTGAATATGGAAGAAAAATTGATACATATGAAGATAAGCTAGTTGACGGAACTGTAGTAAATATACTTGTTATTGGAAGAATTGGAATGTTCTATCAAACCCTTGATGAAAGAGATAGTGGCAGATGGAATAATGAGCTTGGCGAGTGGGAAGATTTGCCAAATACTTATAGAAAACCCATAAGAGATGGAATAAGAATGGCTAAGAAATTAATACCTACTGATATGCTCTTAATGCCTGTTGTAAAGGGAGAGGTATAATGAAGAATTTGTATTTATTAATCTTTACTCTTGTCTTCTCTTTTAGTTTTCTTCAAGCACAGGACTCAGAAGAAGATGCTCCTGAGATTTCCACTGTAGAGGCATTATTACTATTAGTTAAGGATGGAAAAACAAAAGAGCAATCAGTGAATGCTGAAAGAGAAGCCCAGTTTTTAGCAGACAAAAATAAACAAGCTTCGATTCTTGCCGCTGAAAAAAGAGAATTAGCCAGACAAGAAAGGATTGCAGATCAACTTGAAGCAGAATATAAAAAGAATGAGGGCATCCTTAGAGTTAAAGAAGAAGCCTATCAAAAAGAACTAGGTTCGTTAGTTGAATTATTTGGACATCTTCAAAGTTCGGCTGGTGAAGCAGCAGTTCAATTTTCAGGTTCTCTTTCTAGTGCCCAATATGGACAAGAAAGAGTTTCATTCCTAAATGAACTAACGTCTAAGATGTCTGAGACAACTGAATTACCTACAATTAGAGAAATTGAAGGACTATGGTATGAGCTTCAAAGAGAGTTAGTCGCAAGTGGTCAGGTAGTATCCTTTGATACAGATGTTACTGAGGTAGGTGGCCAATCTTCATCATGTAATGTAACAAGGGTTGGTTTGTTTAATGCTGTTTGTGATGGAAAGTATCTAAAATATGTTGCATCAACAGGTGGCTACGCATTTTTACCAAGACAGCCAGCTGGAAGATATACTAGTACAGCTAAAAAAGTTGGTAACGCAGAAGTTGGTGATCAAGTTAAATTTGGAGTAGATCCTACTGGACCTACTGGAGGAAGTTTGCTTGCAAACTTAATACAAACGCCTTCATTGGCTGAAAGAGCAGCACAAGGAAGAGAAGTAGGTTATGCAATTATTACTGTTGGTTTGATAGGTATTGGTATTGCGTTTTGGAAACTTTATAGTTTATATATGCTAGGAGCTGCTGTAAGAAAACAAGCAGGTTCAAGCACCCTTGACGTAAGAAATCCATTAGGAAGAGTTCTAAAAATAGGTGAAGAAAACTTTAACAAAGACATTGATACTCTCGAATTAAAACTTGCAGAAGCGATAATGGCAGAAAGACCATCTATTGAAAAGGGAATTGGTGCAGTAAGAATAATATCTGTAGTAGCTCCTCTCGCAGGACTATTGGGAACTGTTACAGGTATGATTGTAACTTTCCAAATGATAACACTTTACGGTACAGGTGATCCTAAGTTGATGGCTGGTGGTATATCACAAGCACTTGTCACAACTGTTTTAGGTTTGTTAGTAGCGATACCAACAACTCTTTTGCATTCTTTCACTGCTTCCTCTGCAAAAGGCATTATAAGTGTGCTTGAAGAGCAAAGTACTGGCATTTTAGCCGAAAGAGCTGAAAAAATTTAATAGGTAATATGTTTTTTGCAATAACCGAAGCATTTTCATCAATAAGAGACTTTATGGAAGCTGGTGGAAGTGTTTTATGGCTTATTGCGATTTTAGTATTTTTTATGTGGGCAATGATCTTTGAAAGAATATGGTATTTTTCTCATGGACATGAGTTCTATGTTCAAGATTTAGCAAGTAAATGGAATAGTAGATCTGATAAAACTTCTTGGCATGCGCTTCAAATAAGAGAGAAGATGTTGTCAGAGGCAAAAGTTGAGATTAGTAAAAACCTTTCAATAATACAAACTTGCATTGTTTTGGCCCCATTGTTTGGTCTACTGGGAACTGTTACTGGAATGATTGAGGTATTTCAAGTTATGGCTTTTAATGGTGGTGGGGATGCAAGAGCTATGGCAGGCGGAGTTTCAAAAGCGACATTGCCAACAATGGCTGGTATGGTTGTTGCACTTTCAGGAGTCTTTGCTAGCATATATTTAAATAGTGCTTCAGATAGGCATAATAATAATCTAAATGATCTTATCAAAAGAGTACTTTAGGAGAATTTTATGAGAAGAAATGCAATAAATGCAGCTGTAAAAGATGATGAAAGTGAAATAAATTTAACACCAATGCTTGATGTTGTATTTATCATGCTTATTTTCTTTATTGTTACTGCTAATTTTATCAAAGAACCAGGATTAGAAATAAACAGACCTGATTCAGATACTGCTGAGACACAAGAAAATGCAGCGATTCTTATTGCTGTAGGATCAAATGATGAAGTCTGGATGGATGGAAGAAGGATAGATGTAAGACAAGTTAAAGCAAATGTCGTAAAAATGCTTGCAGATAATCCAAAGGGATCCGTTGTTATTCAAGCTGATGAAAAAGCTGTTGCTGATACAATAATTAAAGTGATGGATGGTGCAAGAGAAGCTGGAGTAAACGCAATTTCTCTAGCATCAGAACCTAAATAATTTTATGTATCAAGTTCTTTCTTTTTTTAATCTAATTTTTAAATCTGTTCATGAATTATATGTTCGAGCATTTAACTATAATAAATATGTTGCTGGTGTTGGCTTTTCCGTCTTAATTACATTTGTTTTATTTTCAATAATGGTAATTTTAATTGCGTTGGGTGATAGTGGAATGAGGGATGATACGTCAGTCAAACTTGCAGATATTGTTATGCCAGAAAGAGAAATTGATACATTTATGACTGAGGTTGATAAACCAGAAAAGCCAGAGGAGCAACCTGAGGACATAGCTCAACCAGAACTTGATCTTGCACCATTAACAGGTATAGATGTCTCAATGGCTAAACCTAAACCAGCTTTTCAAGCAGGTGGTTCCTTTTTTAGGGATGGAGAATATATACCGTTATTTAAGGTTGTCCCAATTTATCCAAGAAGAGCATTAGAAAGAGGCACAATGGGCTATGCTCTAGTAAAATTTACCATAACTGATACTGGAAGTGTTGAGAATCCAGAAATTGTTGAGGGCTATTGTTCTAGACAGAATCCCGATGATCCAGATGCTGAATTTAGACCATGTAGTATGTTTAATAGCGCAACACAAAGGGCAGCATTGAAGTTAAAATATAAACCAAAAATTGTTGATGGAAAAGCTGTAGCAGTGGATGGTGTTCTTCATAGTTTTAAATATGTATTAGATGAGGCTAGCTAGTTAACATGAATAAATTTTTCTATAAATTTCTCTTTTTAAGTTTGAGCTTTTCTTTTGCATCAATCCCTTTATCTGTTGAAGCACAATCCTCAGCTGATAATAAAAAACCAGTTAAATATAAAAAAGCAAGGGCTCTTCAGTCCTCAACAGCAAAAAAAATGGCCAAAGTCTATGAGGCTCTTGAAGCAGTTGATGAAAAAGGAGAACCTGCACCAGATATGGAAACTGTTCTTTCTGTCCTAAACGATTTAAAAGCAAATAAAGATGATCTTAAAAGTTATGATCGATCAGTTATGTGGAATGCTTGGGCATATGTTTATTTTAGTGATGCAAAATATAAACAAGCATTAGATGCTTACAACAATTTAATGAATGAACCAGAGTCAACAATACCCCTGAGAACAGGTGCTCTTTTGTCGATGGGGCAATTAAGTATGGTCTTAGAAAATTATGATCAGGGTATCAAATATATTTTGCAATGGATGGATGAAGTTGAGAAGGTTACTGCTCAGGCCTGGTCTTTTTTAGGACAAGCATATTTTGCTAAAGAAGATTACAGAAAATCATACTCTGCTATTGAAAAAGCTATTCAACTTGCTGAAGAGGAAGGCTACAAACCAAGAGAGAATTGGTATGTAATCATGGCAGCTAATATTAATGAACTTAAGTCTGAAATTGGAGAGGAAAAATCACTACTTCAACAAATTGATATTTATGAAATTCTTGTAAATCTGTATCCTAAAAAACAGTACTTTATTCAATTGGGGGGCTCATATGGTCAGCTTGGAAGAGAAAGAGATTACATGATCACCCTGAAAGCTGCTTATTTAAAAGATTTCTTAAATAAAGAATCAGAATATTTAGCACTAGCTCAATTATTACTACTAAATAAAAATCCATATTGGGCAGCTGACGTTATAACATCTGGACAAAAAAAGATGGTAACTATAGTAGATGAAGAAACCAAAGAAGAAAAAGTTGAACCAGTTGTAAAAGACACAGAAAAAAATCTTAAATTGCTTGCAGATTCGTGGAGAATGGCTCAAGAGATTGATAAAGCAATTCCTGTATTGGAGAAATCTGCAAAAATGTCCAAAAAAGGCACCTCATATGTAATTTTAGGTAATTTATATTTATCAGAGGATAGGGTAGATAAAGCTATCGAAGCAATCAACAAAGGTCTTGAGAAAGGAGATATTAAAAATATATCTCAAGTTTATCTTACATTAGGCCAGGCTTATTTTGAGCTTCAAAATTTTGATGAAGCAAGAAAAAACTTTAGAATCGCGGCTAGGGATAAAAAGAAGTCAATAAAGACTCAAGCAAATACTTGGCTAAAATATACTGAAAATGAAGAAATAAGGGTTAAAAACTTGTCATTGAGAAGAGATTTTATACAACAAAACACATCATCATAATTACCTTATATATTCCTCTATTTTAAAGTCATAATCATTATTTGTATCTTTTGTGAAAGATTGAGTTTTAATTAATTTCCAACTTGATAAATCTATTTCTGGGTAATAAATATCACCATCTATTTCACAGTCTACTCTTGTTAATATAAGCTTGTTAATATTTCTCATAGTTTCCCTAAACAAATACCCTCCACCTATAATTACAATTTCATCTTTTTGAATGCATGCACACTCTTTATAAGCCTCATGAATAGCTTCCTTTGTTGATGAAAATATTTTTACTCCATCAATATTTTTGATAGTTGTAGAGACTACATAATTTATTCTGTTTGGCAAAGGTCTTCCTATAGACTCAAATGTTTTTCTTCCCATAATAATTATTTTATTTGAAGTATATTCCTTAAAGTGAGCAAGATCAGATTTAAGACTCCATGGCAAATCGTTATCAATACCTATAACATTATTGTTAGATAAGGCCACTACATGAGATATCTTTATCATTTAAATAGCCATTTTTGCCTTGATTGGTGGATGGTGCTCATAACCATCTAAAATAAAGTCATTTACACCATAATGTTTGAGATCATCTAATGATTTAATGTTTGGAATTTTTAAAGTTGGTAATGGCTTGGGCGATCTAGAAATCTGTTCCTTTACTTGCTCAATAGAATTTTTATATATGTGAGCGTCCCCAAATGAGTGTATAAATCTTCTAGGTTTAAGACCTAAAATTTTTGCAAAAATAGAAAGAAGAAGTGCATAGCTTGCAATATTAAATGGAACACCTAGAAACATGTCTGCACTTCTTTGGTACATATGACAACTAATTTCTTTTCCATTTATATAAAATTGAGACATAACATGACAGGGTGGCAATGCCATTTTATCAAGCTCACCAACATTCCATGCTGAAAGTATGTGTCTTCTGCTATTTGGATTCTCTTTAATATTTGTTAACAATTCTTTTACTTGATCTATTCCAGTCCAATTTCGCCACTGAACTCCATAGACTGGGCCTAATATTTTTTTTGTTTGATTGTTGTCATAACCTAATGCTTTTCCCTGATTTTCAGCATTGTCAGTCCAAATGGTTGAAAATTTATCTAAGTCAGCAAGCTCTTCTCTATTTTTTTGAAAACGAATTTCTGCTAACCTTCTTTCGTCATCTGATCCCTCCAAAAACCAAAGCAATTCTGAGACAACTCCTTTCCATGCAAGAGATTTTGTTGTAACTGCCGGAAAACCTTCTTCAAGATCAAATTCTAGTTGGTGACCAAAAGAAGAGATAGTTCCTATATTTGTTCTATCTTCTTTGTCGTCACCTTTTTCAAGTATTAACCTCAAAAGATCAATATATGCTTTCATTTTTTTTCCTTGAGTAAATTAAAATTATCACTCCTGCAATTATCATTGGGATACATAAAACTTGGCCCATGCTCACAGAGTCAAATGCTACATATCCAATGTGCGCATCAGGCTGCCTATAAAATTCAATTATAAATCTTATTGCACCATAAAATATAAGAAATGATGAACAAATTAAACCTTTTACGCTAGTTAATTTGCTTACAATATAAAGCATCAAAAATAATATTATTCCTTCTCCGAATGATTCATATAATTGTGAGGGGTGTCGAGCAAAACCATAGGGATCAGTAGGAAAAATAAAACCCCAGGCTTGATTAGTTGCTCTTCCATAAAGTTCTCCATTTAAGAAGTTACCAATGCGAACTAGACCAAGACCAATTGGCATTGCCATTGCGATTGCATCCATAAGCCAAAAAAAGTCAATTTCATTTCTTTTACAAAATACTATTAAACTTAAAATAACTCCTATTAAGCCACCATGAAAACTTAGACCACCTTGCCAAATATAAAAAAGTGAAATAGGGTTATTAATTAATTGCTCAGTTCCATAAAAAATCATATAACCTACTCTACCACCACACATTGCTCCAAAAAAAAGACCATAAAGGAATACCATGTCATTTACCTTTTCTGAACTTAACCCAATGCTACGTATTATTTTATTCTTCTTTAAGAATAGATATATGAATAACGCTGAAAGCAACCAGGTAACAGCATAATATTGTATTCTAAGAGATCCAAATGATATTAAACTTGGATTATTGAAAAATTCTGGCAATTCAAAAATCATACTAAAATCATATATATTGAAACAATAAAAAACCATCCTGCCATTATATTTTTTAGAGTTTCTTGTGAAAAATAATGTGCAAGCATTGCACCATATTTTGCTCCAAAAACACTTGTAATTGAGATACCTATTAAGGCTGGGAGATAGACATAGCCAAAACTATAAATAGGCAAGCTTTCAATATTTATTCCTGCAATAACATAACCTAAGCTACCAAAAATCGCTATTGGAACACCGCACGCTGCAGACGTACCAATTGATGTTGTAAGATTCAATCCATAAGCTTTGAAATATGGCACTGAGAAGGTTCCTCCACCTATTCCAAGGATTGAAGATAAGAATCCAATTATTGATCCAGCAAATATTGATTTTGATTTATTTGGTCGGATTGACTTTGAAAAAAGTTTTATTCCAAACAATATTTGCAACCCCGCTAAAAAAATAAATATACCAATTGAAATTTTCAAAATAATACCGTCGATCTGAACAGCAAAAAGAGCTCCAGCAATTGCACCAAAAATTATTCCAGTTGCAACGGGCTTAAAATATGAAAAATCTATTGAATTTCTTTTATTGTGAGCTCTTGCAGACGAAAAACCAGTAAATATTATGCATGCAATGGAAGTCCCTATCGCTAAATGGACAATAATTTCACTTTCAAAATTTAAATTTACAAAAGTTCCTATTAAAACAGGAACAATTATTAAGCCACCTCCAATTCCAAACATACCTGCTAAAACTCCAGCTAATATTCCTAGAGAAGCAAATATCAAAATTTCATCAAACATCACTAAACTCTTCATGAAAAGAATTTCTTAAACTATTCATTGCTTGACAATATACCTTCTGTTTAAAGGAAACTATCACATTAAGGGGATACCAATAGGATACCCACATATACTCCTCAAACTCATTTGCTGGATCGTTTTCAAATGTAATTTCTACATTCTCAATTAATTTGAACATGAACCACTTTTGCTTTTGACCTTTAAATTTTCTGTCAAGAAAGTTTCTTCTTCTACTTTTTGAAGGTACTTCATACTTAAACCAATCTTCAGTTGAGTTTATTAATTTTACTGATTTAGATTGTATGCCTACTTCTTCAAAGAGTTCTCTTTTTGCAGATTTTAATGGTGACTCACCGTCATCAATTCCACCTTGAGGAAATTGCCAACTATTCATATTTCTTCGTTTACATATCAATACTTTTTTATCTTTATTAATCACAACTAAAGCTACATTCAATCTATATCCAGGCTCTCTCATATATTATTTTTTTGAATTGATACCTTTATTAATTAAGTAGACAAAAATTAGGCTAATAAAAATTAAAATGATGCTCGGACTCGATGCCAATATCCATTGACCTTCACTTGTATAGTTATATATTTTAGTTGACAGGGTATCAAATCCAACTGGTCTTAATAACAGAGTAGCAGGTTGTTCTTTTATAGATTCTATAAAAACAATCATGAATCCAATTACTAAACCTGGCTTTAACTGAGGCAATAAAACTTGTTTGAATGCCTTGTAAGAATTTGTTGGCATTAACGATAAAGAACTCATAGATGATTGAGACATATTCTTTAATGATGTTAGCAAATAGTTAAATGGTGGAGTCATAAATCTTACACTTAGACATAAAATCAGGCCAAAAATACCGATAGTTGTAAGGGAAGTATTAAAAAAATAGTCAAAGAAAAATAATAATCCTGCAGAAATGACGGAACCAGGTATCGCATATCCAGAAGTTGAAATCGATATTACTAACTTAATTTTATTAAAACTCTGATAACTTAAAGCAAGAGACATAGCTATAAAAACTGTCAAGCCTGCAACTAGTAGTCCAATTAGAAGTGAATTAAAAATTAAACTTAAGTTACTAATAACAGTCATTGAAGCTGATGAAAAGCTCCATGTTATTAGTTGTACCAACGGAATACAAAATACGAAAACAAAGATTACAAGACATCCAAGAAAAGATAAATATTTGTTTCGTTTACTTAATTCTATTTTTTCAAATTCCTCTGAGGATTTAGAGGCTAAATATTCTGAACTTACCCCAAGACTTTTTCCTAGAAACATTAAAAATAAGACATATATCATTAGATAACCTGCAAGTTTAACTGCAGATACATAGCTTTGATATCCAAACCAAGCTTCATAGATACCTATTGTAAAAGTATCAACTCTTAGAGTTGAGACACCACCAAAATCAGATATTGTTTCGAACATCACCAATGTGATACCACCTATAATTGCTGGTCTCATAGACGGGAGAATTACTTTATAAATGGCTTGAATATTATTTTGACCTAATGTTTTTGCTGCTTTAAAAATTTTTGTTCCTGATGTGGATAGCTGAGCCCTAATTAAAATAAATATATATGGGAATAATGCCATTGACATAATAATTGAAGCTCCAATCAGATTTTTTAAAGATGGCAAATAAATATTAAAGTTACGAAAAAGTTCTGAGATAGGACTGGAGTACTCAAAAATCCCTACATAGATAAATGAATAAACATAAACAGGAAAGGCAATTGATAAACTAAGACTCCAGTTAAAAAACTGATGACCAGGAAACTTATAAAAAGTTACTAAAATTGCAAGTGGTATAGCAATTAATGCAGATATTAAGCCTGTCAGAAGAGATAAGAGAATAGTATTTAAAAATAAAATAGATAAGTATCTATTGTTTATATATTCACTCTCAATATCAGAACTAAACGACAAAAAGAAAAATGCAATAAAAAAAAATGAAGAAAAAATAAGCCATGGTGATGAAACGTATCTCCAAATTTTAAGGTTGTTCATTTTTATTCTTTAGCGCTTATATTTTTTGGCTGATCAATAATTTTTTTTGATTTTGCACCCAAATCTTCAAGTTCTTTGATTTGATCAAAAAGATTACCTTTTCCAGAAGTTAATTTGTTTTCTGCACCCTCAAATGATCTCTCAGCAAGCCTAAGATATTTTCCAATATTTATAATATCATCATTGAGACCAGAAAATTTATCAATTAGGAGGCCAGCTCTTTTTGCAATCATAGATGCATTCTCATTTTGAGCATCTAATCTCCATAGACTTTCAGCCATCCTAAGAATTGCAATTAGATTAGTTGGGGTTACAAAACCCATTTGATTTTGCATAGCAGTCCTTTGAATATCCCAGTCATTTGATAAAGCAAGTGATAGAGCAGATTCTATTGGGACAAACAGTAAGACATAATCAGGTGAGTTCAATGCTGGAATATCTCTATAATTTTTTGATGCTAAATCTTTAAGATGACCTTTAAAAGAATTTATATGCTCTTTAAGATATACTTTTTTTTCATCTTCATTATTTTCATTAACAAAATTTGAATAAGCTGTTAATGATACTTTTGAATCAATGATAATATTTCTATCACCTGGTAAATATATAACTGCATCTGGTATAACGATATTTCCTTTTTGATTCTTAAATCCTTTTTGAACTTCGTAATCTTTTCCTTTTCTTAATCCAGATTCTTCAAGGGTTTTCTCTAGTAGCTGCTCTCCCCATAACCCTTGTGCTTTGGAGTCACCTTTTAATGCATTTGTGAGATTATCTGCATCAATACTAAGTTTGTTGGTTTGTTCAATAACTTTACTTACTTCGTTTGAGAAACTTTCTTTTGCTGCAGATTGCTCTTTTTTTAAATTCACAATTTGCTCATTTAATTCTTTGATTTGAGTCTTAAAAGGCTTTAGGGTCTCATTTATCCTATCTATGTTATCTTTTGACTGAGTTTGATTTTTTTCATCAAGGACCTTTGATACTAAGTTAACTAAATCTGCATCCATTAGTTTTCTGTTATATTTTTTTAAAAAAAATGCAGAAGCTAAAAAAAGTATAAAAAACAAAGGCAGTAGAATAAAAAGAATCAAATTTTCTTGTAACATATACTTATTATTCCATTAAAATATCTTACATACTATGTCTGAAGCAATTCTTAATAATTTTAAAAGACTTAAATCAATGAATCTTTCCATTGATATCACAAGAGGCAAGCCATCATCTGATCAGCTAGATCTATCTAATGAATTACTTAGTTCTTTTGTTTCTGCAACCTCAAACAGTGGAGCAGATTTGAGAAACTACGGAGAAACATTTGGGATAACCGAGGCAAGAGAGCTCGGTGCAGATTTATTCTCTGCACCAGTAGAGAATATTATCGCAGGTGAGCAGTCTAGCCTTCTACTGACATATCAAACCATATTGGCTAACTTTTTGTTTGCCGAACCAATTCCTTGGAAAGACTTAAAAAATCCTAAATTCATATGTCCAGTACCGGGTTTTGACAGGCATTTTATGATGCTTAATGATTTTGGTATAGATGTTGTTCCAATACCTCTGACAAATGATGGTATCGATTTAGATGCATTTAAAGAGGCTCTTAAAAGTGATGGAGATATTTTAGGTATATTGTGTGTTCCCAGGCATTCTAATCCTTCAGGAGAAACATACTCTGATGAAAACATTCAGAAAATGTTTGTAGTTGGTTCAAATTTTTCAAAAAAGTTTCTCTTCTTATTTGATCATGCATACCTTGTACATGATTTTTTACCTACAAAATTACAAAGTCCCTTGTGGGATATTGCAAGTAAAGCTAATGTTTCTAATCAAACAGTCATTGTTACATCTTGTTCAAAAGTTACATTTGGAGGAGGCGGTATCTCATTCATGGCAACTGGAGGTCATAGTCTAGATCTTGTTAAAAAAGTAAGAACGACTATGATTATTTGTCCAGATAAGATCAATCAAAAAAGGCACGTAGATTTTCTTGAGAGTGCTGAAAAAGTTAAGCTTCATATGAAAAAACATGCTGAATTAGTGAGACCAAAATTTGAGTTAGCTTATTCATTTTTAGAAAAACTTGATAAAGAATTTGGAACCTTTTCTAAGCCAACTGGTGGTTACTTTATATGCTATGCAACTTCAAAACCTATTGCTAGTAAGGTAGTAAAAATATGTAAGGACGCTGGTGTTTTATTAACTCCCGCAGGATCGACTTTTCCTAAAGGAATTGATTCAGAAGACAGCATTATTAGAATTGCACCAACTTTTGTGACTTTCGACGAATTATCTCTAGCAATGGATGTCTTTGTGACAGCAGTTCAAATAGCCCATCTAGATTTAAATACTTAATTTTTATTTTTTTTGTGAGTTATGTACTTCTCACCATCAAAATAAGAAAAAATTTGCTTTATATCTGGATGATTTGCAGGTAATAAAGATTTATCATGGACCAAATTTTGTTCAGACACATATGCAATATAAAAAATTTCTTCATTCTCAGCAAAAAGGTGATAGAAGGGTTGATCTTTTTTTGGCCTAATATTTTTAGGTATTGCGTTATACCATTCTTCAGTTCCATTAAACTTTGGATCTAAATCAAAAATCACTCCTCTAAAGTTTAAAAATCTGTGTTTTACTATATTTCCGATAGAAAACTTTGCTTCTACTAGTTCTTGCATTATATTTATAACTTAAACCATTATTAAGAAAAAGTCATGGAAGATGAATTAATTGTAGTTTCAACAAATGATATCGCAGGATCAGAAATAGTTGAATACATCGGTCTTGTTCAAGGAAGTACTGTAAGGGCCAGAAACTTTGGAGCAGACATGTTTGCAAGTCTAAAAAATATGATTGGAGGTGAGCTGGTTGGCTATTCAAAACTGCTTAAGAGCTCGAGGGAGCAAGCATACTTGAGAATGGTTGAAGATGCTAAAACAAAAGGAGCAAATGCAATTTTAGGTTTTCGTTTTCAAACTTCTACTATTGCTCAAGGAGCTGCGGAAATACTTGCTTATGGAACTGCTGTAAAAATAAAACAGGAATAATTATGAACAAAACTGAAAAAATCGCACTAAGAGAATCAATTATAGTTGTGCTAATGGGAGCAGTTATAAACTTTCCTCTTCAAACTTTTTTGCTTTGGTTAACAATTGATAATTGGCAGTGGTCAAACCCACTTACCATATCAATGTTTGTACAGATGATAATAACTGTAGTCGCGCTGTTAAGAGTTTACGCAATCAGAATGAGATTCCTAAGAGGAAAATTTTAGCCATCTTCTTTTTTCATATCTTTTTTTTGCTTTTTCTTTTCTCCCATTATTCTCATTTTCATTCTATGGTTGATCATATCTTTACACCAGACATCATAAACTGTTGAATAATTTGCTGCTAAATCTACAAGAACAGATGCTTCTATCCATTTTTCTTCGTTTTCTGGATTCATTTCAATCTCTTTCCAAATAGATTCTGCTGCAGAAAGCAGGCCATCTATTCCGTCTTTAGTTTCCTTACACTCTTTAAAGCTTAAGAGATAATTTGGATTAGGCATCTTCCTTTCTCCTTTATCTGATGGTCCATTATGATGATCACCAAAAAGATTAAAAGTTAAGCAAAGGGTTAATATTAAGATTTTATTTTTCATATTTTTATACCTATTAAATATATTCATTTCTCTTAGAGTACATTTTTTTTAAGAAAGTTCAAAAAAACATTTACTTCTAAATTTAAATATTCATAATGCTCTAATTTTTATAAGTATGAATTTGATCGATCTTCTTCAAGTAATAAGTTTTTTTTTGGTACCTTAATAGCTGCACCCTTTATTTTTTCAAAAAAATTTAAGAAAAGATTTATTGGACTATTAGCGATAACTTTAGAGTGTTTTTTGCAATAATCGCTCAAATTTATCTAGGATTATATTCTTTTGTTTTCGCAAATGTTTTTTGGTTATTAAATGCGCTTAATGGAATGAAGAAAATATCAAAAAGAAAAGGCAGGACTTAATCTATTTAAAGTCTTTGTATTCAAGAAACTTTAAGCCATTCTGCTGATTATCCATCGAATCAATTACAGCACTTGCTACTTTGGCTGCGTCTATATTTCTGAATTTTTTAAAAGGACCAAATAAAAATAAACCTGTAAAGTTTGTCACCACTTCAAAAATAAAAATAGCAATATTGAAAGCTTCACCTTTTCTTTTGCCCAGCAAATGACTTGGCCTGGCAATAATAGTCTTATCAAAATTCATCTTAATAATTCTGTTTTCAATCGAACCTTTCACATTAAGGTAAGTATTTAGTGAATGATTATTTGCACCAATTGCTGATATGAAGCTTAATGATTTAGCGCCACACCTCTTCCCAAAGCTTGCAATATTTTTTACATATTCAAAATCAACTTTTTTAAAGTCATCCCTTTTACTCTTTTTTATGTATAAAAGCTCAGATAAGGATAGCTTTGTACCAATAGCGATGTAGACATCATCAATTGGTTGAGTATCAATATCTTGTAGATTTTCAAAATCAGTTTGAATTTGAATAATTCTTTCATCACAATCAATTTTAGCTCTTGCTAACAAGATTATTTCATTAGCGACATAATCTAAATTATTAAGTATTTTGCTTCCTAACAAACCAGACGCACCAGCAATAAGAATTTTTTTATTCATCTAAGAAAGAAGTTTTGATTATTGAAATCTTTTCATCAAGATTTTTTGATCCATCCAATATAAAGTCACTAAATTTCTCATATAGTGGCTCTCTTTCTGCAAACACTTCTGATATTGTAAGCCCCTCAGGAACTGCAAGTCCTCTTTCTTGACCAGTATTAATTCTTTCAATCACTATTTCTAGAGGAGTATTAATGTAAATAATTTTTGAGAATGTCTTTAAGTGTTCCATAGATTTTAATGAATATACTGCACTTCCACCGGTTGAAATTATTTTTGTACTTATATCAAGATTAAGTATCACTCCTTCTTCAGCTGATCTAACAAATTTATATCCAAACTTTTGTTTAATCTCCTCTAAAGAGGATTGATATTTCCTTTCAATTAATAAATCTGTATCTATAAAACTGGTAGCTAACTCTTCCGCAAGTTTTTTTCCAACAGTAGATTTCCCACAACCCGCCATTCCAATAAATGATATATTTTTAATGTTTGCCATATTCATCTGTCGCAGATACCAAAAAATGCGTTATTTCTTTTTCAATAGCACTATGGCCAGATGATGGAGCAATAATAAGCTCAGCTTCAGGCCAATTTCTATAAAGCTCCCAAGCAGTCTCCATTGGACACACTATGTCATATCTTCCTTGAATAATTTTTGTGGGAATATGCCTAATCTTATTAATATTGTCCGTTGATATAAGTTGATTTTCATTTTCAAGAAATCCTTTATTTATAAAGTAATGATTTTCAATAAAAGCAAATGCAAGTGCAAACTTTGGGTTTGAGAATGAGTTAATTATTTCAGGTTTATAACTTAATGTACTAGCTGATGCTTCCCATTTTGACCAAGCAACTGCAGCTTCTAGTTTCTTTTTTTCATCATCTCCATCAAATATTTTGTGGTAGGCACCAATCAAATCATCTCTATTTTCTTTATCTATTGGCTCTAAAAATTTTTCCCAAGCATCTGGAAAAATTTTACTTGCCCCATACTGATAAAACCAATCAAGTTCTTTCTTTCTGAGCATAAAAATTCCACGAAGCACTAATTCAGAAACTGAATTTGGATATCTTTGAGCGTATGCTAAAGAAAGCGTACTGCCCCAGGATCCTCCAAAAACAAGCCATTTTTCTATTTTTAGTATTTGCTTTATTTTTTCTATATCTTCAACAAGATCCCATGTCGTATTATTCTCCAGACATCCATGAGGCTTGCTTCTTCCGCAACCTCTTTGATCAAATACAACTATTCTGTAAATTTCAGGATTAAAGAATCTCCTAACATTAGTTCCCCCACCTCCACCAGGTCCACCATGAAGAAAAATTGCTGGCTTTCCATCTGGATTCCCACATTCTTCATAATAAATTTCATGCCCATCAGCGTTAAGATAATCTTGAGAGTAGGGCTCAATATTCGGATATAGAGTTAGGTGTTCACTCATGAAATTAAAGTTTTTTCAGATATTTCCCAAAGCTTTAGTGCTTCTTCGCTATCAATTGCCCAATCTGCAACACCAAAATATCTTTGCATGGATTCCTCAATATCTGTCTTTCTTTTTGCGATATCACAATCCTCACAAAATACTCCTCCAATATCATTGAGTTTCGAATTTGTTGCACACCAAAGGGTTGTTGAGGCACCCTGACTGGGTGTTTTAAAAAAATTCTTAGCAAGATCTGATGGAGATCCATCTTCTTTCATCCAACCCAAAGCAACCATCTCATCTTTTTCTAGATGGCGTTGAAGTGGTGTGATAATCCCTCCTGGATGGACAGAATAACCTGAGACCCCTTTATCTTTCATTCTTCTATGAAATTCCATTGCTATTAATGACGATGCTGTTTTGGACTGACCATATGCCATCCATTTGTTGTAAGGATTTTTTTGAAAGTGAATATCATCCCAAATAATGCCAGTAAGTGAATGTGCTGATGATGATAGGCTAACAAATCTTGCATTTTGACTATCTGCCATTAGATTCATTAATTCTTTTGTAAGCAAAAAATGACCAATATGATTAATGGCAAACTGACTTTCCCAATTTTTTCCTATTCTTGTTTCAGGACAGGCCATAATCCCAGCATTATTGATTAATAAGTCTAATTTTTTAAAATTTTGTTTATAATCTTCAGTAAATTTTTTAACAGAATTTAAATCAGCTAAATCCATTTCAATAATATTTTCTTTTGAAGCTATCCCATCAAGATTTTTAGTTGCTACATCTTTTCTTTTTGCCGGGATAACCACATTAGCTCCGGCTAAGACTAATTCACGTGAAGTCTCAAGACCAATGCCAGAATAACCTCCAGTTACAATCGCAGTTTTTCCACTAAGATCGATATCACAAGTAATCTTATTTGCGTTAGTTTTAGAATTGAATCCAGACCCTATGGGTTTTTGTAAAGTCATTTAAATATTTTAACATCCAAAATTAATTTTAATTCGTACAATTTTGATGAATGGTGCCCAGAGGTGGGATCGAACCACCGACACAAGGATTTTCAGTCCTTTGCTCTACCAACTGAGCTATCTGGGCTTAATTGAACTTTGGATTATAGGCAAGTTTGTAATCATTGTCATTAAGTCTAATCACTAGATACGAACTCTCTCATTAGTAGGATCATAAAGGGATCCTTTGCCAACTATTTCAACAGTCATTGGATATAAACCATCACCATCTTCATTGAAGTACTCTATTAAAAGTGACTTACCTTGAATTGCAATTTCTTTAGGAAGGTACCCCATAACTACAAATTTTTTGACAGAAGGGCAGTATGACATGCCCGTTGTATATGATCTTCTCCCTTTGCTATCTATAGGTACCTCACCTGTTGCAGGATCAATGATAGGTGAAATACCAACTGGATATCTGGTATCACCTGAAACGTTAAGATCATCTAACGTCATTGTACAAAGAACAGCACATGGATCTTCATTTCTGTGTGAAAGATGAGCAGCTTTACCATGAAAATCTGCTTCTTTTACCAAGGGTCTTTGAATTGCAGCTTCAATTGCATTGTAGTCAGTTTCAAGATCAGCTCCTTGAAGTCTAAAGCTCTTCTCAAGCCTTCTACTATTAGCATAGGTTTCGATTCCAACTGGAATAACTCCAACATCAAGAAGGGAATCATACAAAGCTAGACCGTCCTCACTATTGTTATCAAGATAGATTTCCCAACCACTTTCACCAACGTAAGAAATTCGAGCAGCCCAAACGTCAATCTTTTTCCCATTTGTTAAATTAAGCGATAGATTTTTAGCAGACACAAAAGGAAAGTTTTCAATACATATTTCATTTGGATTAATGAAATGACTCAACGCTTTTTTTGCATCAGGTCCCCATAAGCCTAAAGTTGCTATGTCATGAGTTCTAATATTTATATCAGCATTAAGTCCGTTATCGTCTCTATAATTTCTTAATGTTACCCAGTCTCTATTTCCATCAGCACCACCTGTAACCACTCGGTAAGTATCTGAACTCAATCTAGAAATAGTAAGATCTGCATGAACTCCGCCATCTTCATCAAGAAAGTTGGTATAGACAACTTTACCCTCTGGAGTATCACCACCAACTTTGGCAACAGAAAGATACTCTAACATTTTCTCAGCATCTGGACCCTTTATATCCATGATAGGGAAATGCGATAAATTAATCATGCCAACAGAATCACTCATTGCTAAATGTTCCGCGTTGGCAATCTCATAAGGAACATGTCGTTTATCCCACTCATTTTCTCTTGTAGGTATTTGATTTGCGTATTTTTGGAGTTTCTCTTTATTGCTTTCATAAGCAAAAGCTCTTTCCCAACAAGCTACTTCATTGTCAAAATATCCCCCAAGCTCAATCTCTCTCTCATAAAAAGGACTTACAAACTTTTCTCTTTGACTGATATAGGGTTCTCTTGGATGAACTGCAGGAGTATAAATAGTTTGTGAATTTTCATATGCGCGTGATTTTACAAATTCTTTTTCCTTTTGTTCTGGATAAAACCTACTTATGTCAAAAGAATGAATATCTACCTGACTTTTACCATTTACCATTAATTCTGCACATAATCTTGCACATCCTGGACCATCCTTTACCCAGACAGCCTCACACATCCAAAATCCTCTAACTTCAGGACTTTCTCCTATTAATGACCCAGCATCAGGCGTAACCGATAAAAGTCCATTGAAAGAACTCTTTTCATCCCAACCAAGTTCATTAAGTATTGGGGTTGTTTCAAATGCTTTTTCTAGAGGTTCTGCAACTTCTTCCAGATCAAGATATCTCATTGAGTCAGATCCCATTGTTTTTTCTGGATTTCCAATATCCTCTGGATCAACTAGTCTTGGATTTTTATCTTCATAAAAACCCCATTCAAGCATTCCACCGTGGAGTCTTCCAGTATCTCTAACATATGCTGAATTTCCTTGATCTCTTAATAGTGGATATATAAGGAAATCTTCAGCACCTTGTGCCTCTGGAAGTGGCCCAAAAAATAATAAAGGATGTTCTAATGGCATTAACGGTACTGATACACCAGCTTTTTTGCCCATTAAAGGTCCCCATATTCCAGACGCAATCACAACTTTCTCAGTTTTTATAATTCCTTTCTCAGTTTTAACTCCAGTAATGCGACCATTTTCAATTTCAAAATCAATAGCAGGAGTGTTTGTGAATGTCTTTAAGGATCCTTTATCTTTTGCAGTTTCCACTGCAAAACTTACAACCTCTTGTGATCTTGGTATCACTAGGCCTGCATCCGGGTCCCACATCGCACCTCGCATAGAGTCTTCATCTAATAATGGGAATTTTTCTTTAGCCTCCGATGCAGAAATCAGTCGGACATTACTTCCAAAGGCTTTCCCAGACGATACCTTTCTCTTTAATTCTTCCCAACGCATTTCATCGTCTTTTCTACAAATTTCAAGACCTCCTTTTTTAAGAAAAAATCCGTTATCTTCATAGAATTTTCTACTAAATGCTGTTGTCCAACAGCCCAGTTTGTCATGAGTGGTGTTATAAACGAAATCAGACGCATGTGCAGTTGATGCAATATCAGAAGGTATGACAGAAGATTTTTCTAGCCCAACAACATTCTTTTGACCAAGCTCAGCAAGCCAATATGCCAGCATTGAACCTACAATGCCACCGACACCAACAATTACAATATCTGCCTCACTTGGGAATTTAGAATTTGTTTTATCAGACATATTTCATGCTCCCTAAAAATATGAAACTTAATAAATTAAACTTTATTTTTTTTACTTTGTAAATCAAAAAGTTTGAACCTATATAATTTCAATTTTAAATTTTTTTCAGTTAGTTATTTAGTCAAAAAATCAATGAAATATTATTTTTAATCTAGCGCTTTAAAACCAGAAGCTGATTCATAATCTTCATTATTAAAAAATTTTTCCATTTGTTCTGAGAGCCACTTTCTATTATTTGGATCTGACATATCAAGATGTTTTTCATTAATAAGTGTAGTTTGATGAGATTTCCACATCTCCCATGCCTCTTCAGATACTGTATTCATTATTTCAATTCCTTTTTGTCCTGGCATTGGAGGTATCTGTAAAGCTGGAAGTTCTTTACCAAGCTTTTTGCACAATATTTTTTTAGACATATTCTTCTATTATAGTCATTATAGGTTTTGGCAGGCCATAATTATGAATTTGTTTTTTATTTATCCATTGGTGTTCTAGATTAGAATTAACTTTAAATATATCTTTATAATCAATAATCTCTATTTTTATATTTAATTCTAGGTGCGTTAAACAATGGTTTATAGTTGTTGTCTTTTTCTTTAAAGATTTCTTAAAAATACTTTCTTTATTTAAGTATTTATCATCGTAGGGAACCCAAAGACTTTCCCAAAAACTTTTATCATTTTTTTTAAATAGCAAAAATGTATTATTTGAATGGGCTAGGGTAAAGAAGATATCTTTTACAGGCCTAATTTTTTTGACCTTAGTTTTTATTTGAAAATTTTGAAAGGCACTTTTACATGTCTTTTTAAGCGGACAATCGAAACATTCAGCAGATTTGCTTCTACAAATTGTTGCACCGAGATCCATAATACCTTGAGTGTACTCAAATATATTTTTTTTTGGAGTTAGATCTTCTGAAGAAGACCAGAGTTCTTTGATTGAAGTTTTTTCTTTTAAATTGATTTTTTTATATCTTGATATAACTCTTTTTACATTTGCATCTAATATTGGAAAAGGCTCTTGATATGCAATTGACATAATTGCACCAGCAGTTGATCTTCCAATCCCTGGTAACTCTACCAACTCGCTAAATTTTTTTGGGAATCTATTGCTGAAAGATTTTTTTATTATCTCTTTTGTTTTGTAGATGTTTTTAGCCCTTCTATAGAATCCAAGGCCTGTCCATAGTGCCAAAATATCATCTTCTCTTGCAGGAGCAATGGATTTTAGATTGGGGTACTTTTTAAGAAATTTTTTGTAAAAAGGAATTACAGTTTTAACTTGAGTTTGCTGAAGCATTATTTCTGAAATCCAAATTTTATAAGGAGAAATATTCTTTCTCCAAGGTAAATTATCCCTTCCAAATAAGCTATACCAATTAATAATCTCTTTAGAAAATTTTTTGTCTTTTAGCCTCAAGTTACTAAATTAAATTTATTTTATTTATTACTTTACCATTCTCATCAAAGCTATAATGGATTGGTGCGCCAGTTGGGATTTCTAACTTGACTATATCCTTATCAGACATATTATCTAAAAACTTTATTAATGATCTTAGTGAATTCCCGTGCGCAGCAATAAGCACATTCATATTTTTTAATATTAATGGATGAATTTCTCCAAAATAGTAGGGTAAAACTCTTTCACCTGTTTCTTTTAAAGTCTCCCCACCAGGAGGACCTTTATCATAAGATCTTCTCCATATTTGGACTGTTTCTTCACCCCATTTTTCTCTGCACTCATCTTTATTTAGACCTTGAAGATCACCATAAAATCTCTCATTTAAAGATTTATTTTTTACAATTTTCACATCCTCTTGACCAATGTTTTGCAAGATTATAGAACCAGTAAGTTGAGCTCTTATAAGAGCTGAAGTAAACATATAATCAAATTTTATATCTAGACCTTTGATAAGCGTTCCAGCATTTTTTGCTTCATCAGAACCTTTCTTTGTTAATCCAGGATCTTCCCAACCAGTAAAAAGATTTTTTTCGTTCCATTCACTCTGCCCGTGCCTTACCAATATTAGATTTCTATTTTTCATTTACTTTTTTTCATAATTTAATCTATTTTAATAGATAATATATACATGGAACTAATTAATTTTTTAATTGAACATTATTATTTGTCAGGACCACTATTAATTGTGATTGTCTTATTAATAATCTCGAATGCAAGAAAAGGTGGAAAAAAAATATCAACACAACAATTAATAAGTCTTTGCAATCAAGACAAAGCCTTTTTAATTGACCTGAGAGACTCAGATTCATTCAAAAATGGGTCTATAACAAATTCTTTCAATATCCCTTCAAATGATCTAATAAGAAGGAGCAATGAAATTAGTCAAAAAGAAAAATCCATTGTTTTGATATGTGAAATGGGGAACGTTTCTCCAAACTCTGGAGAACTATTACAAAAAGAGGGATTTGAAGGTATTTTAATTTTAAAGGGTGGAATTAATCAGTGGAAAATGGATAACTTGCCATTAGTCTAAATTCCATGCTCTTTCATTTTTTTTGATAATGTATTTCTCCCCCATCCTAAAATTTGTGCGGCATCATTTTTCTTTCCATTAGATCTTTCAAGCGCAGTTTTAATAAGCATTTTTTCAATTTTTGAGATTGCGATTTCAGATAGTCCAGAGTCAATATTTAGCGAGACATTTTTAAGCCAATTTTTCATGCCGTCCTCCCATGATGAAGAAGGAACATCAATCACCTCGTATTCTTTAACCTCAGTTGGTAAATCTTGAGCTTTTACATTTTGATTTGGTGACATTAAGGTTAGCCAATAACAGACATTCTCTAACTGCCTGACGTTACCTGGCCAATCATATTTCATCATGATATTTTTGGCATCTTCGGATAAGACCCTCAGATCTTCATCTAGTGAATCTGAATAGTTTTTAAGAAAATATTTTGATAGATCATCAATATCCTCTTTCCTTTCTTTCATTGGAGGCACATCAATCTTGATAACATTTAATCTATAAAATAAATCTTCTCTAAAATGTTTTTGAGAAACAAGATTACTTAAATTTTGGTGAGTAGCCGCGACAATTCTTACATCGACTTTAATTGGCTTATCTCCTCCAACTCTATAAAATTCTTTATTCGAGAGTACACGAAGCAATCTTGTCTGTGAATCTAAAGGCATATCACCAATTTCATCTAAAAATAAAGTACCTCCATTTGCCTGTTCAAATCTCCCTACTCTTTTATCCACAGCTCCAGTAAAGGATCCTTTTTCGTGGCCAAATAACTCTGATTCAACCAACTCTTTAGGAATATCTGCCATATTTAGAGCAATAAAAGGCATGTCATGCCTTGGGCTATTTTTATGCAGTGATTTTGCAATAAGCTCTTTTCCTGTTCCTGACTCTCCTTGAATTAAAACTGTCGCTATTGTATTGGATAATTTTCCAATTGCCCTATAAACATTTTGCATGGCTTGAGACTCTCCAATAATATCTAATTTATTGTTTTTTTTGAGTCCTTTTGTTTTTGGTTTGTCTTCAAGAGCTCTCTCAACAATCTGTATTGCTTCCTCAAGATCAAAAGGTTTTGGAAGATATTCAAAAGCGCCTCCACCAAAAGATTCAATAGCTGCCTGCATATCAGCAAAAGCAGTCATTACAATAACTGGAAGATCTTCAAAATTATTGTTTATATGTTTTAAAACATCGTATCCTAACATTCCTGGCATTTGAATATCCGTTATTATTAAATCAGGACTTTCTGTCTCTAATTGTTTTACAAGCCCATCACCAGTCTCAAACACTTTTGTTTTAAAACCAGCTTCATTTAAACTCTCTTCAAGAATAATTCTTATTGCTTCATCGTCATCTGCAATCCAAATTTTATGCAATTTTTGGCTCCTCATTCTTAATCCTAAGTGGGATATTGATTGAAAAAGAAGTTTTACCGGGCTCAGATTTAAAAGTTATCCCTCCACCATGAATTCTAATAATGTCCTGTGCAATTGTAAGACCAAGACCTGATCCAGTTTCTTTTAAAGATACCATTGGAAAAAAAACCTGATCATGAATATCTTTGGGTATTCCTGGACCATTGTCTTCAATTTCTATTCCACATACTGTTTGATGGATAATGCCATTCACTGGCTGATCGTACCTTACCCTTGATCTAATTATTACACAGGGATTTTCAGAACTTTTTAAAGCTTGTTGAGCATTCATTACTATATTTAAAATAGCTTGAACAAAAAGATTTTCATCTCCATTAATCTCAGGAATACTTGGATCATAATCTCTTATTATTTCAATTTCTTGATTTTTATCAGCCTTTGCAAGTGCAAATACTTTTTCAAGTGCCGAATGAATATTAAAGAAATTTAAATTAGGCTTAGTAGGAGGCGTAAGAATCTTAGTGACAATTTGATTTAATCTGTCTGTTTCATCAATAATAATTTTTAAGAATTTTGATGAAAATTTGTCATTAAGTTTCTTATCTAAGATTTGTGCACTGCCTCTAATTCCTGATAATGGATTTTTTACTTCATGAGCTAACATTCTCGCAAGATTAGCAGCAATTTTTTGAGTAGAAAAAGTTTTTGTAGAGTCTATTATTTTATTTAGATTATCTACACATAGGATTTCAAGAATCAATGACTTATATTCTCTGCTCCATTTAATTGTTAGATCAATTATTCTTTTCGAGTCATCTGAGGATATAATTTCAAAATCTCTTTTAGTTTTAGATCCATGTGTTTCGACGGTTTTTTTTAATAACCCAACTAAGGTTGAATTAGTCTTAGCAGAAAGTTGATCTGTAATAATATTTTTTTTATCTTTGATCATGACCCAGCCCTTATTCAGAGCTGAATCATTTAGCCAAACAATATTAAAATTTTTATCAAGAATAATAATCTCAGTAGCCAACTGATTCAAAAAAGATAAGTTTGTATTTTTTAAATTCATAAATATTACTGCCCAATATCAATAGGGCAGTAAAATCATCAAGCTAGTTAAGTTAGTGTTCCTACAATATGCGCAAGAATTTTATAAGGATCTGCATTAGAAGCAGGTCTTCTATCTTCAAGATAGCCATTCCAATCATGCTCAACTGTATATACAGGTATTCTTATACTAGCACCTCTGTCACTAACTCCATAAGAGAAAGTATCAATACTTTGTGTTTCATGAAGACCGGTTAATCTCATATCGTTATCAGATCCGTATGCAGCTATACCATCTGTATGTACTTCACCTAATTTATCACACATTGAGTTAAAGAGTTCTTCAGAGCCAGAAGTTCTCATAGCTTCGTTTGAAAAGTTAGTATGCATTCCTGAGCCATTCCAATCACCAGTTTTTGGCTTAGGATGAATGTTTACACCAACACCAAATTCTTCAGCAATCTTATATAGCATATAACGGCTTACCCATAAATCATCTGCAGCCTTAATGCCTTTACCAAAACACTGATATTCCCATTGACCTATTGCAACTTCAGCATTAGTTCCAGTTAATTCAATTCCCAGATCTAAGCAAGCTAAAAGATGAGCATCGGAGATTTCTCTTCCAGAAACGTTTCCAGCACCAACTGCACAATAATATGGACCTTGAGGTCCTGGCTCACCATTTTCCCAACCTAGTGGTTCACCTGTTTCAGGATCTGTAAAAAAGTATTCTTGCTCAAATCCAAACCACCATTCGTCAGTTACGACTTCTGCTGCTGCAGCTCTAAAGTTTGATGGATGAGTTGTATGATCAGCAGCTTGAACTTGTGTCATAACAAGATCATGACCATTTGGATTTTCGTATGTTTGAACAGGCAAAAGCAGGCAATCTGAACTTCCGCCTTCTGCTTGTTCTGTTGAAGATCCATCAAATGACCAATCAGGTGGACTTTCATCTTTGGTAGCTTTGACTTTGCTTCTCATTGATGGTTCAGGCTTATATCCATCGAGCCAAATATATTCGTAAGTTTTCATTAAATTCTCCTCATGTTAAAAAAATGTTAAGAATGCTGTATTTAATTAAATTGCACTATTATTGATATTATTATGCATTTTTTCTGTGCGAAATAAAGTTTTTTGCTTAATTTAATTACATTTATCCAATATTAAGAAAATTTCTTATTTTATTCATTTTTTTACTAAGTGATGTATATGAATGGTCTCCACCAAAGGTAATATCAATGTTAGATCCATAATAATATGAACATGTATTTTTATAACTTAACACTTCATCGTTTGACTCTAATAGGATTAGAGTATTTCTTTGATTTTTATATTTTTTATAAGATATTGTTCTTAAATATTTTATATCTTCATCAGTAACATAAAACTCCTCACCTGTAGAAAAATTTTTGTTTTTTCCTAAGTAAATATCAAAACCTTCAAGAGGATAGATTGCTGGATTAATTAGTACGACCTTGGCCTTAAGTTTGGTTGCAAAGTATGATGCATAATATCCACCCAGAGAACTTCCCATCAAACAAATTTCAAACTTACTATATCTCTCAATTAACTTCTCAATTTGAGAGATTGTTTCTGAAAAGTTATTACTTAAGTCAGGAGCAATAATTTTTGCATTTGTAATTTCATCAGAAAAGAATTTTTTTAGCATTTTAACTTTATCTGATTTTGAGGATGAGGCGAATCCATGAAAATATAAAACTATAGCTTTCAATTTATATTTTCAAACTAGTATCAATTCCTGAGGCTAAAATAGATTCCAGCCACTCAGTTAGAAATCTATTTTGTTGTATTTTTTCATCTTTAGATTGAATAAAAGAATTTTTTAGAAAGAATGGTATTGGTTTTTCTCCTTGATAAGAAATAACCTCTGCAAGCTTTGCATCAAGACAAACCTGAAAACGCAAAGTAAAATTATTGATACCTTTCATTTTAGATGAAATCTGCTTAGCCTCAATTATTAAAGTATGTTTAGATTTTTGTAATATCTTAAAAATTACTTTATTGTGGCTTAAACTATTATTTACAGTTTCATACTCATAATTATCACTATCAAAGTTTATTAAGATTTTTTTTAAACGCAGAAAATTTGCTTCGCATATTGATAATTGGTAACTTGTCTTAGGTAAGTTTTTTAGCATTATTTAATTTTATATTCTTTTTTAAATGGAGTATATCTGTTGCAAGCTTCTATATATCTGTTAATTTCATTCTTTTCTTTGTTGCAGAAATCTAAAATTGCACCTTTAAGATCTTCTTTATGTATGTAATGATAAGAACTTGATTTTTGTGGCTCGAAGCCTCTGCGTATTTTATGCTCGCCCTGTACACCAGGATCAAAAGTGTCAATTTTATTTTTTATACAAAATTCTATCCCCTGATAATAACAACATTCAAAATGAAGTGAGTCAATATTGTAACTAGAGCCCCAATGTCTGCCATATAAAGTTTTCTTACTTTTGAAACACAAAGATCCAGCTATTTTTTTATTTTTATGAACAGCAAAAAAAATTACAGGCTTCAAAATTGACTTATTTTTGTGAACACCTTCAAAAAATTTTTTATTTAAGTAAGGCATTTGCATTCTTTGATGATAGGTACTTTTATAAAAATCATAGAAAATTTCCCAATCCTCCTTTGTAATATTATCGAGATCTTTTATTTCAAAAGTTATACCGAGATCTTTTATCTTTTTTCTTTCAGATTTGATATTTTTTCTTTGTCTTGACTTGAACACATTAAGATAATCATCAAAACAGCTATAATTTTTATTTTGCCAAATAAATTTATATCCATAACGCTCAATAAAGCCATTTTCTTTTAAATTATTTCCAAGAGCTTTATCTGGAAAAAGTACATGCCAAGTCTCGATATCTTTGTCATCCATAAAAGATATAGTTTTATCAATAAAGTCTAATGAAAATTCTTTTTGTAAAAACTTTTTTGTTTCACATGGCGTGAAGGGCACAGCAGTCAAAAGTTTTGGATAATAATTCCTTCCTGCTCTAGATAAAGCATACGACCAGGAATGATCGAAAACAAACTCTCCTTGACTATTATTTTTAATATACAAAGGCATAAAACCTTTTAAGATTTTATTAAAAGATATTAAATGATTGGGCTGCCAGCCATTTTTAATAGATACGCTTTTTGAATTTTCCAAAGAATCTAAAAAAGAATACTGTATAAAAGGATTATCGTCATTTTTGATTAATTTTTGATAATCCAACTCTTTCAACGATGAAATTTTTTGAATGAATTTTAGGTTTTCCATTACGAATTAAATAATAATTTCAAAATAAAAGCTTATTACCGCAACAAGGCCAATCCAATTATTTATTTTAAAGGCCTCTAAAAACTTGCCTTGATTTATCAATTTCTTTTGAAAAAAAAGCAACGAAATTAAGACGATCAACGTAATGATAAAATAAAAAGAAAATGAATTGATCAAAGCAACTAAAGTCAACATGAAATAAAAAAATATTTGAAGAGATTGACATATTTTTATTGAATTTGTACCCCACAATATTGCTGTAGATTTAATACCAATCTTTATATCATCTTCTTTATCCTGAAAAGCGTAAATAGTGTCGAAGCTAACTATCCATGCAATTATTCCAACATATAACAACAAAATAGATACTGTAAATGTATCTGAAACTAAAGAGTAAGAAATGATTGATCCTGAGCCAAATGTAATTCCTAGAATTATTTGAGGAGCAATAAAAAATCTTTTAGTTAAAGGATACAACACAATAAGAAGAGCAAAAAACAAAGATATTTTTACTGTGAAAGGGTTTGTTAACAAAAGAATTAATAAAGATAGAAAACTTAACAAGAAAAAAAATCTCCAGGCAGACTGAAGAGTAACAGCACCACTTGCTAGAGGCCTACCGACCGTTCTTTTTACCAATTTATCAATTTTAAAATCGCTTATATCATTAATTACGCATCCACAAGACCTAACTAGTATTGATCCAATTATGACTATAAACAATTCTTTAAAACCTATATTTGAATTAAATCCAGAGATTAGTAAGCCAAGAAGCGATGGCCATAATAAAAGATAAATGCCTATAGGTTTATCAAGTCTGGCAAGCTCAATATAAGGTCTCATATTTTGATACATAATTTAATTAACTAGGAAAACTTCCATTACAGAAATGGGTAAATTCTTTACACTATATTTTGTTTTTCTTCCCCAAAATATTTCTTTATTTACTTCAAACTTAGAAAATAAAACTTCAATTTTTTTAAAGATTCCTTTTTCAAACAAAATATCTCCAAGTGGAGTTGACCCCAAAGAACCGAGTTTAGACAATCCGTGCTCGATTGTAATTTCAGGAATTAAAGACCTTGCAAAAACTTTTGGCACATTATTTGCCATTAAAATAACTTCCCTGACTTTGACACATCCTGAAATATTTCCAAGAAAGTCCTTATCAGAGCTATCAATATGTGAAACTTCATCTTTAAGAAGCTTTAATTTAAATTTATTTTTTAACTTTATTCTTTCAGTGATCGGTCCATCCTCAAGCAACCATGACCTAACTATTTCGTTTTGAAGTTCATTATTCATTATTTCAAATTTTTTCCAAGATGATATTTGTACAGGCTTCATTAATTAAACAGTATAAATCTGATATTATAATCTTCGATGTTTTTATACCAAACAACTTATCTTTAATATTTTATGAATTACAAAAAATGGGAATGCATAGTTTGTGGATTAATCTATGACGAAGAGTTAGGTTGGCCAGATGATGGCATTGAACCAGGAACAAAATGGGAGGACGTGCCAGACGATTGGTTGTGTCCAGAATGCGGAGTTGGTAAAGAAGACTTTGATATGATCGAGATTACATGATTGAAACGCCAAAAAATTTAACTAAGAATATTCTTTTGGGCATGTTTTTTGGGCTGCTGTTTGGAGCAGTTATATTTTATTTGGATCCACTGCCAGAATACCTTACTTTTTTTATAGGGACATATTTATTTAACCTTGGTGGTGATATCTTTATTAATCTTCTAAAACTTATGATCGTTCCTCTGGTGTTCTTTTCTTTGGTGACTGGGATTTCATCTTTAGGATCTTTGAAAAGTCTTGGTAATATCACTCTAAAAACAATTGGCCTTTATCTTACAACAACAGCAATAGCTGTAAGTTTGTCTTTGTTGGTTGGTTCTATTTTTAGGCCTGGATCAGGATATTCAAGTGATCTGAGCGTTTCTCCAGATTCTCTTCCAGAAGGTCAAGGAACTTACGAAACTATTTTAGGAATATTTCCATCAAATATAATCCAAGCAATGGCTGACAATCAAATGTTGGCGATAGTATTTTTTAGTATTATTTTTGGATTAGCTTTGAATAAAACTAATCATCTTACGGACAACATAAGCAAGGCATTTGAAAAATTAAATGTTGTATTTATGCAGCTGGTTATTATGATTATTTCATTTGCGCCTATTGGAGTTTTTTGTTTAATAGGTAAATTTGTAATTTCAGATGGATTAAATGTTTTTCAAGAAGCATTTATGTATGTAATTCTTTTAATTTCAGTACTAATTTTACATACATTTTTAACATACTCTTTAATGTTAAAGTTTTTTACTAATTTAAACGTAGTAACTTTTTTTAAGAAGATGAAAGATGTCGCAATATTTGCATTTTCAACATCATCAAGCGCAGCAACAATTCCAGTTACACTAAATACTGTTGAAAATAATCTTGGTGTGAACAAAAACGTTGCATCTTTCGTTGTACCAGTTGGAGCAACTATTAACATGGATGGAACGGCAATCATGCAAGGCATGGCTACAATTTTTATTGCTCAGATGTCAGGTATTGAGCTTACTTTGATTGAATATGTTCAAGTTGTTATTTTGGCTGTTGCTACCTCGATTGGTACTGCTGCAGTACCATCTGCAGGGACAATAACTCTCATTATCATTCTTCAGCAATTTGGATTGCCTTTAGAAGCAATTGGGATAATTCTGGCTGTAGATAGAATTTTGGATATGATAAGGACCTCAGTAAATGTTTGCGGAGATGCAGCCGTGTCATGTATAGTTGCATCATCTGAAGAGGAATTAGATAAACAAATTTTTAATAGTTAATAGGGGATAGTATGGAGAGTTTTATTATAGGTCCGATGACACCATGGGGACCATTTGTAACTGGTTTTGTTGGGCTCGCTTTTGCTTTTATTCTGTATGGTTTAATAATGAAATATCCTTCAGGAAAAGATTCAGTTGTTAAAATTGGTGACCAGATACATTTGGGTGCAAAAGTATTTATGTTTACGGAGTACAAAATACTTGCGCCTGTAGTTTTAGTTCTTGTCATAGCATGTGGTTTTTCACCTTTGGGGTGGTTCACAGCAATAGCAATTGCTGTTGGTGCACTATCATCTGCTATTGCTGGTTTTATTGGAATGTATTCTGCGACTCAAGCAAATGTTAGGACAGCTACTGCTGCAGAAAACTCTGGAGCTGAACAGGCATTGTCTATTTCATTTTTTGGTGGATCAATAATGGGATTATGTGTTGCTTCAATGGGGTTAGTTGGATTAGGTGGATTATATTTTTATTTCTCAGGAGCAATGGATGACCCAGACAAGATAGCAAAAGCTCTTGAAGGTTTTGGAGTTGGCGCATCTGCAGTCGCTTTATTTTCAAGGGTTGGCGGTGGAATTTTTACTAAAAGTGCTGACGTTGGAGCGGATCTTGTTGGAAAGATTGAGGCTGGTATTCCTGAAGACGATCCAAGAAACCCAGGTGTAATTGCAGATAATGTTGGAGATAATGTAGGAGATATTGCTGGAATGGGTTCAGATATCTTTGAGTCATATTGTGGGGCTATGATAGCTTCAATAGCAATAGCTGCCTCAGTTGGCAATACTGATTTAATGTTCTTGCCTCTTTGGCTTGCTTCCTTAGGTCTATTTTGCTCTCTTATTGGAATTGGAATTGTTAGAACTCAAGTATCAAGATCTCCATCCGTTGCATTAAGATTAGGAACTTTTTTTTCACCAATAGTATTTCTTATTATCGCCGGAATGAGTATATCTATGTCACCAAATATAGAAATGAGTGTATTTTATTCTGTTTTAACTGGAGCTGTTGGAGGAATACTAATTGGCTTAATTACTGAATACTATACTGGAGGATCGACAGAGAATTCTCCTGTAGGAAAGATTGCAAAATCTGGTGAAACTGGTCCTGCCACAGTAATGATTACTGGTCTAAGTGTCGGAATGCAATCAGTTGTAATGCCTTTATTTGTAATAGCTGCAATTATTGGACTCTCAACAAATTTTTCTGGTTTATATGGGGTAGGTATAGCTGCTGTTGGAATGTTATCAACTGTTGGCATAACTATGGCAATTGATGCATATGGGCCTGTAGCAGACAATGCTGGTGGAATTGCTGAAATGAGTGGTATGGAACCAGAGGTAAGAGAAATTACAGATTCTTTAGATGAATTAGGTAATACAACTGCTGCAATAGGAAAAGGTTTTGCAATTGGTGCAGCAGCATTAGCAGCTCTAGCAATAATTGCTGCGTATATGCTTGCTACTGGAATCGAGTATCTCTCGTTAAATGATCCAAGAGTTTTAATGGGCATGTTTATTGGTGGATCAATTCCATTTCTAGTATCTTCAATAACTATGACTGCTGTCGGCGATGCAGCCTTTGAAATGATAGAAGAAATTCGAAGACAATTTAGAGAAATACCTGGTCTATTAGAGGGTACAGCAGAACCTGATAATGCAAAGTGTGTTGATATAGCTACAAAGGCAGCATTAAACAAAATGCTCCTTCCAGGAGCAATTGCAATTTTGTCGCCAATGTTAGTAGGTTTTATTCTAGGACCTGTTCATCTTGGTGGGATGCTTGCAGGAGCCTTATTAGGTTGTGTTTTGATGGCTTTAATGATGGCTAATGCTGGTGGAGCATGGGATAACGCAAAGAAATTTGTAGAGAAAGGTAACTATGGAGGCAAGGGAACTGATACACATTCAGCTACGGTAGTTGGCGATACTGTTGGAGACCCTTTTAAAGACACCTCAGGTCCTGCTATGAATATATTAATAAATGTTATGGCAATTGTAAGTCTGGTTATAGCACCATTATTAAGCGCTTAAATAATTAAAGATATATCTCAGATTGAAAATCTCTGAGATATATTTATAAAATTGGTCAATGAAAAAGAATATTTTAATAATTGGTTATGGAGAAATTGCATCGAGACTTTATGAAATTCTTGATTTATCAAAATATAAGGTTATTGGGGTATCAAGAAATAATAAAAAAAATTTAGATTATCATTTATACTGGGACTGGTTGTCGGATAATTCTTTGAGCTTAGAGCCTAAAACGTTCGATTCTATAATTTTTTTTCCAAAGCCTAATTCCATTAATGAAAATGATTATAAAGAAGGCTTTTTAAAATCTTCAACTAATATAAATAATTTTATAAAAACAATTTCTTATCAAAAGTTTATTTCAATATCATCGACAAGAGTTTATGGATCCTCAAAAAAAGAAATAGTCTCAGAAGATGATATCTTGATTCAGAATGGCTTTAGAAGTGAAATAATTCAAGATTATGAAAAAAAGCAAATTAACTATTATAAAGATAAGCTAATTATTTTAAGGTTTGCTGGATTATATGATCAGAATAAACCACATAACTATAAAAATTTTCTCAGTCGAAATAATGCAGCAAAAATAATCAAGTTCTTTATTGAAAATGATTTTAAATTCAAATCTTCTGAAATATTTAATTGTTGTGAGGACAAATTAAACCTAAATAAGGAACGCAATATTTCAAACAATAAATTAAAAAAGCTAGGATTTAACTTTTAAAATAGATTTAACTAGTAGAAATCTCAATTGCAAAATACAATATTTAGATGATTAATAGTATGACAGGTTTTGGATCCTCTGAGATGATCCGAAATGATTTTGAAATATATTGTGAAATAAAGAGCGTTAATCATAGATTTAATGAAATATCTATTAAGTCAAATGATCTGCCTAATGATCTCGAGGATTATATAAAAAAATCAATTTCTAAAGATAACAAGAGAGGAAAGTTTGAAATTAAACTGAGATTTAAAATGCCTCAAAAAACATATTATTCAATAGATACCGAGCTTTTAAAAAAATTTAAAAGATCACTTGAAAATAGCACTATAGATTCCAGTCAAATCAAATTTAATGATATTAAAAATGTACCAGGGATTTTTCAGATAAATACATCCATTAATTTAAACAAAAAACATATAAAGGATGTCATTAATAATGCATTAGGAGATCTTCATAAATCAAAAGCCGATGAAGGAAAAAAAATTTATAAAGTGCTTATAAAAAAAATTAATTATGTAAAAACAACTATTTCAAAAATAAATAAGGCTAGCAAAAAAAATATTTATAAAAGGAAAAGGAAGTATCAGCAAAAAGTTTTAGAAATTATTGATACATTAGATAAAAAAAGATTGGAACAAGAAATTGTTTTGCTTGCCTTGAAACATGATGTAAGTGAAGAAATAGACAGAATAAATTTTCATTGCCAGTCTTTAGTTAAGGAAATAAATCAAAAAAAATCTAGTGGAAAAAAGCTAGATTTCATTCTTCAGGAATTGTTTAGAGAAGCCAATACTTTGACTGTAAAACTGGATGAGTCTAATTTGAAGAGTTATGGATTAGAAATAAAATTAAGCATTGAAGAAATGCGTGAACAAATTCAAAATGTTGAGTGATTCAATAAAAGGAAAATTAATCATTTTTGCAGCTCCCTCAGGTGCCGGTAAGTCCTCACTGATAAAAAAAATTATTGAATCAAGTGGTGGAAAGATTGAACTCTCAGTATCTGTTACAACACGCTCACCTCGAGTAGGTGAAGAGCATGGTAAAGATTATTTTTTTGTTACAGATAAAGAATTTCATGCTTTAAAGATAGATAATGCTTTTATAGAGCATGCTACTGTTCATGAGTACCAATATGGTACGCTCAAAACTTATATTGATGAAAAAATAAGTAGTGGTAAAGACATTATTCTAGATATTGATGTTCAGGGATATGAGCAAATAAAGAAATCCTTTGCAGACACAATATCTATATTTATACTGCCTCCATCATTAGAAGAGCTAGAGCAGAGATTAAAAGATAGAGGTTTAGATTCTGAAAATGTAATCAAAAAAAGACTTGTTAACGCGAAATCAGAACTCAAGTACGCAGAGAATTTTGACTACATTTTAGTGAATGATAATTTTGAGAAAACTATTCAATATTTAAAATTAATAATTTTTGATGAAAAGAAAAGCTATGACTATAAAAAAAGTACTAATATATTAAAAAATTTATTGGATAAATGAGTTAATAAGAATTAGAATACTCAACCCAGGAGCATAATATGGCAAGAATTACAGTAGAAGATTGTTTACAGAAGATACCTAGTAGGTTCGATCTTATATTAATGGCATCTAAGCGTGCAAGACAACTCTCCACAACTAGCAGAGATCCTTTAGTGGAATGGGATAACGATAAACCAACTTTAGTTGCGTTAAGGGAAATTGAAGAAGGTTTACTCGATCAGGAAACATTAGAAAAAACACTTGAAGAAGACGTCTTACTTGACGAATTCTCTGTTCCTTCAAATTCAGAAAAAGAAAATATTGGATAAATGATTAGGGAGCGGTTAACTTGAGTGACCATGTCCTGCCAAGCACATTAGTTAATAACTTCAAAGAGGATTATTTCCTCAAATTACCATATGATTTTTATAAAAAAACAAAATCTTATTTAGATGTCAAAGATGTCAAAAAGATTCAAAAGGCATATACATTTGCATTCTATTCTCATGAGGGCCAAAAGAGAAAAGACGGCTCAAAATATATCACACACCCTGTAAATGTAGCTAGCATTCTCTTGGAACTTAAAATGGATCCTGATTCTATATGTGCTGCATTGATGCATGATATTCTTGAAGATTGTGATGTTAAAAAAAATGATCTTGCAAAGTTATTTGGAAATGATGTTGCAGAGATAGTCGATGGAGTGAGCAAGCTTAGTGCTTTAGATATAAAAACCTCATCAGAGAGAGATGCTAATAATCTTCAAAAAATGATGTTAGCAATTTCAAAAGATGTAAGAGTAATATTGGTAAAAATATGTGACAGGCTACATAACATGAGAACCATTGAGCATTTACCAAGATCAAAGCAGATTCAAAAATCCAAAGAAACCATAGAATTATATGGCCCATTAGCGTTAAGAATTGGTATGCAAGATATAAGATCTGAACTAGAGGACTTGTCATTTAGATGTATTCATCCTCTAAGAGCCTCAATGCTTGAAAGTGCAATAAAAAAATCCAGTGGGGGCAGAAAAAGAATTGTTTCTAAAATAAGAAAAGAACTTAAAAAGCATCTTAAATCAAATGGAATTGATGAAGTTGGTGTAAAGGGCAGAGAAAAAAATATCTACAGCATCTATAAGAAAATTAAATCTAAACATAAGCCTTTTTCTGAAATTTTAGACGTTTACGGTTTTAGAATACTTGTTGATTCTGTTGATGAATGTTATCGATCTCTTGGAATAATCCATAACTATTTTTCACCGATTGAAAATAGATTTAAAGACTATATCGCCATTCCAAAAAGTAATGGATATCAGGCTCTTCATACAAGCTTGCTTGCATTAAATGCTTTCCCAATTGAGGTACAGATACAAACAAGAAGTATGTCGGAAATAGCAAGTTTTGGAATTGCAGCTCACTGGCAGTACAAGACAAATGATAAAAATAAGGGATCAGAACTCAGAGCAACCAGATGGCTCAGTAGCTTAGTAGATCTTCAAAAAAAATCTAATAGTCCGTCTGAGTTTGCTGAATCCATAAAAACAGATCTAGATTCTAATGAGGTCTTCTTATTTTCACCAAAAGGTGATGTGTATGCTCTAAGAAAAGGAGCTACACCAATAGACTTTGCATATGAAGTTCATACCGATCTAGGAAATTCAATCATTGGATGCAAAGTTAACAGAAAGGAAGTACCAATTAATATTGAACTTGAAACTGGTCAAACTGTTGAAATAATCACGTCAAAAACTAAATCAGAGATAGATCCTTCATGGCTGAATTATGTTGTAACAAGTAAAGCAAGAAGTTTTATCAGAGCAAGATTGAGAAAACAAAAAGAATCAGATGCAAGAAAGGCTGGCAAAGTCATGCTTGAGACTGAATTAAAAAGAGCTGGCTCCAGTCTTTCAGAATATCGAGGAAGCTATCTAAAGAAAATACTCGACTCCATTGGAGTTACATCACTTAATAATTTACTTACCGATCTTGGTTTAGGCAAGAGAACTGGAAGTATTATCGCTGAAAGATTTTACTCAGGTCTTCAAATTAGAGAGGGTATTGAAGAGCCCAATCCTGTAATTATTTTAGATAACAGAATTGAAAGTGTTACTGTTCGTTTTGCAAAATGTTGCCGTCCGGTATATGGAGATCCTGTTGCAGCACATTCAGATACGGAAAGGGGAATGGTTGTTCATCATAAAAAATGTAAACAAATTTTAAAATACATCAAAAAAGATCCCAGATATTTGCCTGCAATCTGGGGAGAAAATAAGAAGGATCTTTTATACAAAACAAAAATAGAAATTAACACAGAAGATAGAGTTGGAGTTCTATCAGATCTAGGTTCGGTATTTGCAAAGAATGGAATAAACATTGACTCAGTAAATACAAAAACAATTGATAAAAAATTTGCGGGTTTTGAACTAGAAATTGAAGTTAAAAATTTAGAGGATCTAAAGAATATAATGAAAAAGGTAAGAGGCATGAAATTTACAACTAGTTGTAGAAGAAATATTAATGATAAATAGTAAAAAAATTTATTTTTTTTTATGTACAATTCTACTACTACCTAATTTTATTTTGTCAAAGGAGTTAAAAATGTCTAAGGAAGTAATCTCAACACAAAATGCTCCTCAGGCCATAGGACCATACTCACAAGCCATTAAAACTGGAGATTTAATCTTTATATCAGGGCAAATACCCTTAGATCCAAAAACAGGAAATATTGTTGAGGGATCTATAGAAGAAGAAACCACTCAAGTAATTAAAAATCTCAAGAGCATATGCGAGGCTGCAGGATTAGGACTAGAAGACATTGTAAAAATAACAATTTTTTTAACTGATCTTGCTAATTTTACAAAAGTAAATGAGGTTATGATTAATAATTTTGTTGAGCCATTTCCTGCAAGAGCAACCGTAGAAGTATCTGGTTTACCTCTGGGTGTGAATGTTGAGATTGAGGCAATTGTTTCAACTAATGGCTAAAAATCTAATATCTATTTCTGACTTATCTAAAAATGAAATTTTAGAAATTATTAAGTTTTCTGATAGTTTTATTGATGATGAAGGTAATTTTAGAAAAGAGGATCTTTTTCCAGATAAGACTATTGCAAATGTTTTCTGTGAACCAAGCACCAGAACTAAATCTTCTTTCTCTATCGCCGCATCAAACCTAGGGTGTTCTGTTTTAGATTTTGATGTAAGTAATTCTTCTATACAAAAAGGAGAGACAATCTATGAAACTATTGATGCACTCCATTTAATGGGTGTTGATTTATGTGTATTAAGACATTCTGACTCAGTGATAAAGGATCTTGCAGAATACTTACCAAATATGACTTTTATAAATGCAGGCGAGGGCATGTTGTCACATCCAACTCAAACCTTGCTTGATTTAAAGACAATAATGGATAATAAAAAAACTCTAGATAACCTAAAAATTGTAATTGTGGGTGATCTTGATCACTCTCGTGTTACTTCATCTTTTCTAGAGGTTCTCAAAAATTTTGAGCAAGAAGCACTTGTTTTGTCAGGTCATCCCGTAATGTGCACAAAATATATAGATAATAAACAAGTAGTATATGAACCAGATTTGAATAAAGCTTTGGACAATGCTGATGTTGTGATGGCTTTAAGAATTCAACACGAAAGATTCGAACAAGAGCTAGATTTAGATTTAGATACTTACAAACATGATTATCAAATTACGTCTGAAAAGATGGATAATGCAAAAGGAGATGCAATAATTATGCATCCAGGACCAGTAAATTATATAGAAATCACTGAGTCCATTTATGATTCTGAGCAATCAGTGATTAGACAGCAGGTCAAAAATGGAGTTGCTATAAGGATGGCTGTTTTATCTAGATTTTTGAGCTGCTAAAGTTTTTTTAACTGTCTCTACAATTGAAATAGTATTTTGATCTATTTCAACATTAACTAATGAATTTGTTTTTAATTCTTTTAAATTAGTTATTGAGAGAGTCTCAGGAATAATATGTAAATAGAAACTATCCTTATATACCTTTCCTAGAGTTAGACTACAGCCATTAATACCTATATAGCCTTTTTCAAAAATGTACTCTTTAAATCTTTTATGGAAGCTAACAACAATATCGATAGTTGATGGCTTTTTAATAATCTTTTTAACTTTACCAGTAAAATGAATATGTCCAGACATTAAGTGACCACCAATTTCTGACGAAGCAGTTATTGATCTTTCTAGATTGACAGATGACCCTTTTTTTAATTCTTTAAAATTTGTTTTTGATAAGGTCTCTTCAATTACATCAAACTTTAAAGTTTTTGAATTGCCAGAGAGTGATGTCAGGCAAACTCCATCTACAGAAATACTAAAACCCTTTTTGAGATTTTTTGAAAAGTTCTTGGGCGGTATTATTTCAAGCCTAACGAAGTCTTTATTGTTGACGATTTTAGATAATTTGCCTGTTCCTTGGACTATTCCTGAAAACATTTATGCTCCCCATTCTTCTCTATACTTGTTGAGATTTTCAATATGCTCATCAAATTTTTGACAGGCTTTAATAAAATCAACAAGTGAGTCTAAATTAACTATTGATTCAACCTTAATATTGAAATCTTTTTCAAGCTCTTTGCTTGAGGAGATTTCTGATATACCTATTTCTTGTCTATCCAAACCAACTAACAATGCACTAGGGTTAGCGGAAAGCTTTAAAATCATTTCTATTGACTCTCTTCCAGCAGTTCCAGCTGATAAAACGTCGTCAATTATCAAAACATTTCCAGATGGGGGTGGCCCAATAATATTGCCTCCCTCTCCATGATCTTTTTCTTCTTTTCTATTAAATGAAAGAGGATATTCTTTGCCATCTTTACCAAAAGCTGCTGCAACAATAGAACCTAGAAATATACCTTTATAAGCTGGACCATAAATTGAGTCGAATTCTAGCTTTTTATCTTCGATAGCACTTTTATAGCAATTTGCTAACTCGAAGAGATTACAATTACTCAACATATTTGCGGCATTAAAAAAATATGGACTTTTTCTCCCAGACTTTAGAGTGAAAGAACCAAATTGCAAAGAATTAGACTCTATTGCTAAATTAAGAAATAGTTTTTGATAATCTTTCACTTACTCAATACATGCTTTTTGTTTTTGTATTAACTCTGCTATTGCAGAGCCACCCATCTCTAGCATATCAACAAGTTCTGATTTTGAAAAAGGTGCATCTTCAGCAGTACCTTGAATTTCAATCAATTCATCATTTTCGTTCATCACAATATTAATGTCAGTATCAGCTGAGCTATCCTCATCATAATCTAAGTCCAATAAAATTTTATTGTCCTTGATACCAAGAGATATCGCAGCTACGAGGGACTTAATCGCTCTATGATCATCATGATGATTCTTAATTGCAAGAAACAATGCAACACAACCTCCAGTTATAGATGCAGTTCTTGTGCCACCATCAGCTTGAATAACATCGCAATCAATATTAATTGTTTTGCCTTTTAAGTATTTAAGATTTACAGCTTGTCTAAGAGACCTTCCTATTAGCCTCTGAATTTCCTGAGTTCTTCCACTCTGTTTTCCTCTTGCGGCTTCTCTACCCATTCTTTCATTGGTGGATCTTGGTAACATACCATACTCAGCTGTTATCCAACCTTCATCGGAGTTTTTCATCCATCGTGGAACATTATTTTCAATAGAGGCATTACAAATAACTTTGGTATTTCCAAATGATACTAAAACGGATCCTTCCGCATGAATATTAACATTTGATTCAATTGAGATATCTCTAAGTTGGTTATGATCACGATCTTTTTTTCTCATATTAAATTTTTTATGAAAGCAGATCTTTCACTATCTTGCTCACAATACCCATATCAGCAGAACCAGCTAAAGAAGATTTTAGCTCACCCATAACTTTTCCAATATCTTGCATAGAAGTTGAACCAGTTTGCTCTATAACTTCTTTTACTTTGGTTGTGATATCTGCTTCGCTGAGTTGTTGAGGTTTGTACTTAGATAAAATGTCAGACTCATGTTGTTCTTTTTCAGCTAAGTCTTCTCTCCCACCAGTTTTGAATTGATTAATTGAATCGTTTCGTTGTTTAATCATTTTATTAATAATCTGAATGGCTTTTATATCATCCACATCTTCTTTGTTATCAATTTCAAATCTTTGAACTTCAGATAAGAACATTCTCAAAGTATCTCGAACCAAATCATCTTTATTAAGCATTGCCTGCTTAAGGTCGTTTTTAATATCTGATATAAGAGCCAAAATTATCTAGATCTTTGTCTTGGGAATGAATATTTCCTATTAGTTTTTCTTGCTCTTTTGACAGCTGCTGCCATTAGACGTTTTCTCTTCTCAGTTGGTTTTTCGTAGAATTCTCTTGCTCTTATTTCAGGAACAATTGCAGCTTTTTCACATGCACGCTTGAATTTTCTTAAACCAATATCAAAATGTTCTGTATCTTTTATTATAATTGAAGGCATAATGTGACGCGTAGTTTAGGCTTTTATTAACAATTTTGCAAAATTTTTTATGAAAACTTTAGGAATAGAAACATCTTGTGATGAAACTGCAATCGCTATTTATGATTCTCATGAAGGGTTAGTTGGTGAATCAATTCATAGTCAAATAAAAATGCATACACAATATGGTGGTGTAGTACCCGAATTAGCATCTAGAGACCATTGTTCAAAGATAGTAAATGTTATGAAAGAAGCACTTGGAGATTATCCAATAGAATGTATTGATCAGATAGCTTACACATCTGGTCCAGGATTATTAGGAGCACTTTTAATTGGAGAGAGCTTTGCACAAGGGTTATCTTCTGCACTTAATGTTCCATTAATCCCAATAAATCATCTTGAGGGACATTTGATGTCACCTATGATGGAGTTTCCAGAAATTAAAATGCCATTTTTGTGTTTACTAATATCAGGCGGACATAGCATGATTGTTGATGTAAAAGATAAAGGCAGCTATCAAATTATTGGTCAATCTCAAGATGATGCTGTTGGAGAAGCTTTTGACAAGGTAGCAAAATTACTTGATCTCCCATATCCAGGAGGTCCCTATATTGAAAAAATAGCCATAAGTGGGGATCCAGAAACATATGACTTCCCTAGACCGATGGTTCATAGTGATAATCTTGATATGAGTCTTAGTGGATTAAAGACATCTGTTTTGTACACAGTTCAAAAGATAGATAATTTAGATGAGAAAGTAAAATCAAATATAGCTGCATCTTTTCAAAAGGCTGTTTCAGATTTATTAATTGCTAAAACAACAAAAGCCATCAAGACAACAAATAGAAAGGATTTAATTATTGCTGGAGGAGTTGCAGCAAATAAATTTATTAGAAATGAGTTCAAAAACCTTGAAGAAGATCTTAATATTAAAGTTTATTACCCAGATCTAAAATATTGTGGTGATAACGCTGCAATGATAGCTTTTGTCGGATCGAAGATGAGCCCAAAAAATAAGGGATATAGAACCTCAAAAGTAAGAGCAAGATGGCCACTGGATGAGTTGAAACAATGAAAGATATTATTTATATAAAAGATTTAAGAGTTAAAACAATCATTGGAATTTTTGATTGGGAGAGAAAGGTAAAACAAGAAGTGAGTATCGATATGGAATTTCCATTTGATTGCAGAAAAGCAGCAGCATCTGACTCAATAGAAGATACAACTGATTACAAGACTATTTGTAAAGCTGTAATAAAATTTGTTGAAGAATCTTCATTCCAACTTCAAGAATCTTTAGCTGAAGGCATTGCATCATTGGTAAAAGATGATTTTGGTGTTGAATCAATCAAGCTAAGAGTATCAAAGCCTGGAGCTCTTCGTGGAGCAAAAGATGTAGGCTTAATTATCTATAGATGATGAAATATTTTTTATCACTCGGAAGCAATATTAATGCGCAAAAAAACTTAGACTTTGCTCACAAAGAATTAACTAAAATTTTACAAAACACTAGTTCGTCTTCAATTCATAGAACAAAAGCTGAAGGATTTGAAGGTGACGATTTTTTAAATTCAGTCGTATGTGGCGAAACAGATTTATCATTTGATGAACTCAATAAAAAACTTAAATTAATTGAGGATGAGTCTGGAAGAAATAGAAACGCTCCAAAGTTTAGTGCAAGAACTCTTGATATTGATATTGTTCTTCAAATCGATGAAAACGAAGAAATTTTATTTGAAAGTGATGAAGTTGAAAAATATACTTTTGTATCTGAACCTTTAAAAGAATTAATTTAATGAGAGCAAAGAAATTCACAAGAAATTTTCATAGATATCTAAGTATATTTGTTTCTATTCAATTGTTATTGTGGACTGTGTCAGGTATTTATTTTGCTTACAATAAGATTGAGTTGGTAAGAGGCGAGCAATACCGCCTTCCAAAAAATGTAGAATATAGAATTTTTGAAAGGCTGGGACTAACTTTAATAGAGACAAATAAAGATGGTAAAAAGTCTTATCAAACTTATCCTGAAAGAGAATTTATCGAACCTTTAACTAAACAAGAAGCCTTATTGATTACATCTCAAAAAACAACCCTTAATCCATTAGAAGCTATTCTTATTGAGGATGTAAAACCTGGTTCTGAATACAGAGGAGCTCTTCCTGCATATAAAGTAAAGACAGACTCAAAAGATAAGATAAATGTATATGTTGGATATATGACAGGTGATATTAGTTCAATAAGAAGTGATTCTTGGAGAATCTGGGACCTAATGTGGTCACTTCACATTATGGATTACCGTGAAAGGGATAATATAAATAATATTTTATTAAAACTTTTATCTGTTCTTGCGCTAATTACCTCATTATCAGGCATTACTTTATTTTTTGTAAAAAAATAAATTCTAGAAATTTTCTTTAATTGTCTTCCAAGCTGCTTCTGATAAAGGATAAACCATCATGCCTCGATCCTCAGCGTGTTTGCTTGATGCGGTTCCATCTCTTACTCTTCCTAAAATCCCCTGAAGTATTCCAGCAATTTTGAACATATTAAAAGCCATATAAAACTCCCAATTTTTTGAAAGGTCTTTACCTGTATTTTCACAATACATTTCCATATATTCTTTTTCTGAGGGAACTCCAAGTTCTTTTAATTTAGCATGATCCCAAAAGGCCTCTTGAGTTCTCCAGGATAGACAATGATAGCTAAAGTCTGCAATAGGATGTCCAAGTGTAGATAATTCCCAGTCGAGAATACCCATTACCTTATTATTTTTTAAAATCATATTATCTAACCTGTAATCACCATGAACAATCGAAGTCTCATCATCATCAGGGATGTTTTGTGGCAACCATTCAATTAGATTATTCATTGCTTCAATATTGTCAGTTTCAGATGCTCTGTATTGCTTAGACCATCTTGAAACCTGTCTAGCAACATAATTACCAGGTTTACCATAGTCTTCGAGTCCTATTTTTTTATAATCAATACTATGAAGTTTAGCTAAGGTTTTATTCTTATTTTTGTAAATTTCTGCTCTATCTTTGTTTTCGAGAGAGGGAATCATTGGATCCCAAAATAGATCACCATCTAAAAAATCCATGAGAAAAAACTCTGTACCTGCAACATCATTATCCCCACAGAGCCCATATGTTTTTGGAACTGGAATATCAGTCTCATACAGAGCAGTAATTACTTTATATTCTCTGTCCACTGCATGTGCTGAAGGGAGCAGTTTTCCAGGAGGCTTTCGCCTTAATACAAGACTTTTTGATTCTGTAATAATTTTGTATGTTGGATTTGATTGACCACCTTTAAATTGTTCAATGGAATTTATTTTTCCAGCTTTTGGGACGAACTCATCAATCCAAGGTTGTAATTTTGAAACTTCAATTTTTAAGCTTTCATCAACTTTCTTTGTTCCAGAGAATTTTGCATCATCCAAAGCCTTCATTACAAAGATCTTCCGCCGTCAACTTTAATAATTTGGCCAGTAATATAGTCTGAACTTTCTAAGAATTTTACAGCTTCGGCAATATCTTTTTCAGAACCCATTCTTTTTAAAGGAATACTGCTAATTACTTTATTTTTTTGTTCTTCAGTCCATGTAACATCTGGTGGTTCAAGCATTGCTCCTGGAGCAATTGCATTAACTTTAATCTCAGGAGCAAGCTCTCTTGCAAGTCCCTTGGTAATTGCTTCGAGGCCTGCCTTTGCAGCAGAATATATAGAATAATTTGCTACACCTCTTGAGAGATTTGTATCAGTAATGTTAATTACTTGACCATTAGATTTTTTAAGTTTTTCTTTTACGCCTTGTATTAAAAATAAAGGACCTTTTAAATTGCTACCAATTAATTTATTCCAATGATCCTCAGACACCTCTTCAATTGGAGTAGGGTAGAAAGTTGATGCATTATTTATTAGTAAATCTAATGAGGGGAACATTCCATCTATATCAGTTAATATTTTTTCAACATCTTCTTTGATATCTAAGTTACCCTTTACAGTTTTTGCAGAATCAGGATTATCTTTATTAATAAAATCAGCAAGATCTTCGGCATCTTTTTTTGACGAATTATAATGAATAATAATATTCCATCCCAATTCTTTATAGGTAAGAGCAATTTCCTTCCCTATTCTTTTTGCTGCTCCTGTAATAAATATAGTTTTGCTCATATAAAATTTTTAAGTATTTCTTTGTATATTTTAGACTTTTCTGTCTCAACTTTCTCTTTTGGTATGCCTGAAAGGAAAGAAAAATCGGTATTGTTTAATTCGTCAGCAATACTAGACACATAATCTTTATTTTTTGACAAACACGGAAGCGTTAGCAGCTTCTTAATAAGATCTTTATTTCTTTTAAATTGAGTATCTTTAATAATTTTAATTAAATGGCTTTCTTCAACATTATTAGCAATTTTTGAAATATTTTTTAGTACATTAGACGCATTTTTAAATTCATTTGGGATAGGCATTGTGTTGCCTAATTTAAAATGATTATTTATTTGAAGCTCTGACCATCTGATTTCAATGTCTGAATGACTATGACAATGCGCTATTTTTAGATTCTCAAAAAAGGGCTCTATTAAATCCAAGGAAATAATTTTTTCAAAATAATTACTGGGATTAGAACTGCATAACGCCCTTGATGTTTCTATCCAAACTCTTTCAGATGAAAGTTTTGATATTTCATTTGATGAGACAATTTGATTAACTTTATCAATCGTTGAACTATTAATACTAAAATCTTTCAGGTGATCATATGTAAAAAATCTTGCCAACCTAATAGCCCTGAGTGGATCTTCTGAAAATGCTCCAGATGCATGTTTAAAAATTTGATTCTGCAAATCAATCTGACCATTTAGTGGATCAATAATATTATTATTTTCATCTTGAGCTATTGCATTTATTGTAAAATCTCTCCTTGATAAATCTTCTTCTAAGGTAACCTCTTTCCCAAAATAAAATGTAAAACCATGGTAACCAGCACCTGACTTTCTCTCAGTTCTGGCTAATGCGTATTCCTCTTTAGTTTCAGGGTGCAAGAATACTGGAAAGTCTTTTCCTATAGGTTTAAAGCCCTCTGAGATCATTTCATCTGGTGAGGAACCAACAACAACCCAATCATTATCTTTTGCCTTTACACCCAAAAGACTATCTCTTACAGCACCACCAACTTTGTATATTTTCATAATTTATTAATTTGAAATATCTTCTTATCCTCTAATCTAATTGCTGTTAGTTTATTACCCCATACACAACCAGTATCCAAACCAATTATATTTTTAAATTTTGTCTTTCCATTTAAAGCTGCCCAATGACCAAAAACTATATATTCTTTTGATTTCAAATTAATTATAGTTTGTTCAAACCAGGGTATATGATTTTTTTCCTTTTTAAGATCCTTTTTCTTCAACTTTAGATCCCCATTGACATCAAGATATCGCATTCTTGTGAAATAATTAATTATAGTTCTATATCTTTTATAACCTTCTAAGCTTTCTTTCCATCTAGAGGGTGAATCACCCCACATTTTTTTTAAAATATTATAGGAGTCTTTTTTTAATTCTCCCTGAAGCTCATTTGAAAGTTTTTTTGCAGTCTTTAGACTCCAAATAAATGGAATGCCAGCGTGAACAATATAAAAGATCTCTTTAGATTTATTAATTTTAATCTTTTGAACAAGAGGTTGTTTGCGTAACCACTTAAAAATTCTATTTACATTTTTAGATTCAAGAATAGGTTTTAATGATTTATTTCTTTTTTTGTGCTCAATCAGATATAACAAATAAAAATCATGATTACCAAGTACACCAGAAATAGACTTTTTGTTTTGCAAACAAAATTCTAAAACTTCAAGAGACTTTGGACCTCTATTAACAAAATCTCCTGCAAATATTAACTTATCTTTATTTGGTTTAAATTTTATTTTTTTACATAAAGAAATTAGCTCATCAAAGCAACCTTGAACATCTCCAACTACATAGTGTGACATTTACTTTTTTAAACTTTTAGCTAAATAGATAAAATCTTGTGTTGACAATTCTTCAGATCTTTTATTTGGATCTATATCAACCTCATTCCAATTAATTTTTAGATTTTTTAAATTATTTTTTATATTTTTTCTTCGAGACATAAAGGCTGAATCAATTACATTGAAAAGATCTGATTTGATCTCTAAACCATAATTAATGTCTTTTTTTGGCAAGAGCCTTATAAAACTTGAATTTACATTAGGCTTGATATCAAATGATTCTGGTGGAACATCAAACAGAACTTCACTGTCAAAAAAAGCTGAAGTTTTTAATGCTAACTTTCCCCAATTTTTGGTTGAAATATTACCAGTGACTTTTTCAGCAACTTCTTTTTGAACTAAGAAATGCATGTCATAAATATTTTTGTAATTTTCAATAAACTTCAACATTATTTGAGTCGAGATATTGTATGGCAAATTACCAATTAATCTGTAGTTACTAACTTTATCATCTAAATTAAATTCTAATATATCTTTATTTATGAATTTAAAGCTTGCAGGACCGTCATACTTCTTTCTTAAATATTCAATATTTTTTGTATCTATTTCAATACATGTAATATTTATTTTTTCTATATTAATTTGATCAGTGAGGGCACCCAAACCAGGACCAATTTCAATAAAATTATCATGTTCTTTCGGAGCTATTGCTTCGCCCATTTCGAATAAAATAGCCTTATCTTTTAAATAGTTTTGACCATATTTACGTCTTAGGTCTCTAGAGCTCATTTAGTCAATCTTATTGCCGTTTTAATTGCAAGATCTAAAGAGGATGAATTTGACTTTGATGTTCCAGCAATATCAAGGGCTACACCATGATCTACAGATGTTCTAATAATTGGAATACCGAGAGTAATATTAATTGAGTTGCCGAAACTTAAAGCTTTTAATACTGGAAGCACTTGATCATGATACATACCAAGATATGCGTCTGTATCTTTTAATAGGCCAATAGAAAATGCAGTATCAGCAGAAATTGGATAAGAAACATCTATATTATTTTTCTTGAGGATCCTCACAGCAGGTTTAATATGATCTAATTCCTCAGTGCCTATTTTTCCATTTTCACCAGCATGAGGATTAAGGCCAAGTATTCTTATTTTTGGTTTATTAATATTAAATTTATTTTTAAGTTCGTCATTAAGTATCTTAATTTTATTAACAATTAATTCTTTTTTTATCATTTTAGATACTTTTTTTAAAGGTACATGGGTAGTTGCTAATGCCACTCTCAATTTTGGTGATGCGAGCATCATAAGAACATCTTTGCTTTTAGTATTTTGCATAATGTATTCGGTATGACCCGAGAAATTTTTAATGATTGAGGTAATATTTTCTTTACTAATAGGACCAGTAACAAGTGCCACTTTATCTATATTTAATGTTTGATCAATTGCATAGTCTAAGTTGTCTATTACATATTTTGCATTGTTAGCTGATAGCTTACCTGCTTGATAATTTTTACATTTGGATACTTTGATTATTTGGAGAACATTTTTTCTATTTTTTTTTAAATCATCTAACGAATTAGCTTCAACTACTTTTAATTTCTTTTTTAATAATTTTGCTCTTCTTATAAATAATTCCATATCTCCAATTGTGACTATTGATGATTTATATTTTTCCCATGAGTTTGAGCAACATAATTTAATTATTATGTCAGGACCAATACCGGCGGGTTCACCAGGAGAATAAATTATTTTTTTCAATCTAAATCTTTAAATTCAACAAAAGCCTCAGCACGCATTGTTCTTAGGGTATTATCAAGCTCTTCATCAAATTTCCTAGAATATAAAACTTGATATGCTCTCTCCTCAATCAATTCATTTGTAAGCTCATGATTTCTTTTTCCTAAAACTTCAAGAAAGTGATAGCCGAATTCAGTTTTAAATACCTCAGAAATCACATTAATTTCAGAGGCAAGCATTGTTTCTTCAAATTTGTCTGCTAAAACTCCTTGCCCTAACCAGCCTAGGTCACCTCCAAGCTTAGCTGAACCTGGATCTTCTGAATATTCATCTGCTAGAGCACCAAAATCTTCACCAGCTATAATTCTGTCTCTAATTTCATTTAAAAGTCTTTCTGTTTCTTCATCGTTTCTAATTGCAGTGGGCATTAAGAGAATATGTCTTGATTTCCACTGATCTTGAAATTGCACAAAATCTCCTTGTTTGTCTTCAAGTTTTAATATGTGAAATCCTGATCCACTTTCTAATGGATCAGAAATAAAACCTACAGATTTTTTTTCAAGAGCATTCTCATATAAAGCCGGCATTTCGCTCAGTCTTTTCCATGACATAAGTCCACCATTTTGTGCAGTTGCACTTACTGAGTATCTTTTTGCTAAATCAGAAAACTCAACATTTTTATTAATTTCATTAATGATATTTTCAGCAGTACTTTTATCCTTAACCAAGATTTGTCTAACTAATAGCTCAGGTTGAAGAGCATCAAGAGACTCATCTGTGGCTAAAAATGCATCAAATTCTTTTTCAGTTATATCAATTGTTGAGTTTACCCGTCCTCTTTGGATTCTCTGAATCCTCATTTCTTTTCTAATATCTTCTCTTAAGTCTTCGTATGAATCACCACTATTTTCTATATATGTAATAAACTCTTCTAAGCTCATTTGGTTATTTCCAGCCAATCTTTCCAATGTAACGTTTAATTCAGCATCACTAATTCTAACTCCAGCTCTATCTGCAAGTTGAAGTTGCAACTCTTCTACAATTAATTGTTCTTTTACATTTTCTTCCACAACATCTATTGGAGGCTTTGGTAAATTTTGATCTTCGTATCTTTGATTGATTTTAGCAATGCTACTTTTGATTTGTGATTCCATTACAACACCGTCATCAACAATAATAGCAATACGATCAAGTATCTCTGTTTTAGCAGATACCATTACAGAAGATATTAAAAAGATAAATGTTATTAGAATTTTTGTCATAATTAATATTTTAAAATTGAGTTATTCAATGCTTTTCCTGCCTTTTCAAAAGTTGAATTTAATCCTTTAAATTCAAATTGAAAATTAACTCTACTCTTATTTTCAATTTCTATGACATTATTCCATGCTTCATTTAAAAAATCATAGGAAGTTGATTCAAAGTTATCTAAATATTTTGAAAGATTTTTATCAGAAGTGGTTAATCTTAATGCAATACAACAATTTTCATAACCAATACCAAAAACTGATTCAATTTTTTTGCTTGTTTCATCGTCATACTTGATTTTCGCAATTAAGCTAACTTTATTTTTTATTTTGATATCTGCAAATAATTCTGAATAATCCAAAGTAACTCCAAAGTCGCCTGACATTCTTGTGTATCTCTTTGCATAACCCATGGAACCAGACCTAAATTTATGATTAATTGTAATGCCTCCCATTGGAATCTTATTTGATTCCTCAATATAGCTTGTGTAGGACATAATCATTGTTTTCATACTAGGCATCCACTTGCCCATTATCATAATTGGCCCTTCATCCATTGGCATCTTCATCATTCCATCCATTTGAGACATATCCATCATGCCATTCATTTGAGATGACATATTCATCATAGCCATATTCATTTGACTCATTGGATCATTTGACATGTGCATGCTATCAAGAAATACCTTTCTATCCTCAAGGTAAAACTTTTTTGAAACAGATAACGATATTTTATCCATATGCATCATTCTTTTTTTATATTCCAAATTTAAAGTATAAAATTTTTGGTCACCAATTCTGTCCATTCCAGAAAACCGATTTATATTAAATAATTGATTCATCATCGAAATTTTATTTGTGTCAAAAATGGGATTTGAATCTTGATTTTTGTACCCTACATATCCAATGGTTAATCTTGGCTTCAATAAATGGATATCCATCTTATTCTTCTTAAAAAATAATGTATTTATGTCAACTATAAAATTGGGAATATTTACTGATTGAGATTGCTGTGAATTATCAAGATTATAGTTAATACTTTTTAATCCCAATCCAGAATAGATATTTAATGTGTTTAAGTTAAAACTTTTATAAATTTTGAAATCGGAGAATACTCTTGATCCTTCAACAGGATCTATAAAAAATGGAAACTGATTACTTTTGTTTTGATATCCATAAAAGCCATGAACATCATCTGCTTTAAATACAGACAAATTTAAGTTCTCTTCAATAGAAAATCCTTTAAGGCTTTTAAAATATCTTATGTTTATTGATGGTAATGTTTTGTACCCATTTGTTAGTATTGGATTAAGGCTTTGAAATCCATTGTAAGAAATTTTAAATTCAACATTTTTGTATATACCGTTAATTGAAATGTTTTGTCTTAGATTTTGCTCTCTTTGCGAACCAATCGAAGTTATTTCACCAGATATGTCTCTCAAAACCAAATCATCCGAAGCCTTTGACCAATCTATATCTATCCATAGGGTTTTTTTGTCTAAATATGAATCTTTTACGCTAAAAGCCCATCTTGCATCAGATTGACTTGGGTACATTTTTTTATGTTCTTTATCACTATTAAAATAAATTAGATCTATATTACGAAGGTTGTTCTTCTTACCATGCAGATTTCTATAATTTGTTTCAATTCCAGAACCTCTTTCAGAGATATTTCTGGCAGCAATAGTTATATCACTTCTTTTCGATATAGTTTTGTAATAAGGAATTACAAAGTCTAACCCATCTGATGAGTAAGACAGTGTAGGCTCTAAAAATCCTGACATATTCTCATTAGATGTAGCAAAAGGAAGGACAGGTAATTTGATTAGGGACTTATCAAGAATCTTTATTCTTACGTTTCTTGCAATTCCTCTTTTTGTTGATTCATCAAGTGATACTTTGTCAGCATTAATAGCCCAACCATTTGTTGAGTCTAAGCACGAAGTCATTTGAACATTAGAAAGATTAATTTTATCATCCAAGTCCCCATTAAGCTCTTCAAAGCTTATGATTAAATTTCTCGAATTTAGAAATGCTTCCCCATTTTTTAAATTAATATAACCATCATCTCTGCTGAAAGTTCCTTCTTCAGCTTTAAAAAAATAATCTTTAAAAAATATTTGACCCTGCCTTTTAAAATCTACATATCCTCTGTCTTTGTCTACTCTAACTTTTTGTGAATTCAACAAACCATCAGGAAAATCTAATTCAACGTCTCCATTAAGGATGAGAATTTCATCATCAGTAATTTCAAATTTCTCAGATTTAATTTCAAGATCTTCAATATTATTTACAATTCCAAGATATGGCTCATAAATAAAACATGAGACAGCATTATCTAATTTATTAATTTTTAAAATTTTCTCATTTACGAGATCACTCTTAATGTGACTCTGGAAAGCGACAAGAATTGCAATAAGAAAATTTTTTTTTATCTTTGACATTCTATTATTTTAATACATCATTCTTTTTGAAAGATTTTTTTAAAAAAAGTTCTAATTTTTTAAAGAATATATATATTCTTCTAGTTGATGAAGGTGATCTTTGCCAAAAAATATTTGATTATTAAGAAAGAAGGTTGGAACACCAAATGCTCCTCTTGAAACAGCCTCATCAGTATTTTTAATGAGTTCATCCTTGCAGGCTTGAGATGTAACTATTTCAATAATTGCATTTACATCAAAATCATTTTCATTAAGTGTTTCTTTCAATACTTCTATATCTGAAAGATTTTTATCATTTTCCCACATAGCAACCAGGACACATTCAATGTATTGTTCAAATACACCTAATTCTTTTGCAGCAATGGCACCTCTTTGTATTTGAATTGTTGATGGAGGAAAATGAGAATTAAATTTATATTTATTAAGTTTGTGTTGTTTTACAAACCTTTCAAGTTCAATTATCTGATAGTCTGATTTATTTTTAATTTCAGCAAATGCTACAAATGGTGGTTGATTGTTGGTTAGTTTATGTATTCCACCTAAAAGACAAGGAATATAATTAAAGGTTGTCCCTGTTCTTTTTTCAAAATCAGGAATTACTCTATGAGCCAAATAAGCATTTGGACTGGCAACATCAAATATAAAGTCTACTATCATTTCTATTAACAATTTTGTAAAGTAAAACAATTAAACACTTATATGGAAGATTTTTCAAAATATTCTGCAATTATTATTGGTGCAGGTGATGCAACTGGATCAGCTTTAACTAAAAAGTTTGCAAGTTTTGGCTATAAGGTTTGTCCAGCAAGAAGGCCAAGAAATATCAATAAACTCGAAGAATTAGCTGATGAAATCAAGGATTCTGGAGGATGGGCAAAGGCCTATGGTGTTGACGCCAGAGAAGAGTCATCTATAAAGGATTTTTTTGAAGAGGTTGAAAATAATGTAGCTCCAATTGATGTTGTAATATTCAATCCTGGAGCTAATGTTTTTTTCCCAATTGTTGATACAACTGCAAGGGTTTTTACAAAAGTTTGGGAAATGGCTGCTTTTGCAGGTTTTTTATCTGGAAGAGAGGCAGCCAGGCATATGAAAAAAAGAAATAGAGGAAGTATATTTTTTACTGGAGCAACAGCATCTGTAAGAGGAGGTTCAGGTTTTGCAGCTTTCTCAAGTGCAAAGTTTGCTCTCAGATCTTTAAGCCAAAGTATGGCAAGAGAACTTGGTCCACAAGGCATTCATGTCGCTCATTTTATAATTGATGGAGCAATTGATACTGCATTTATTAAAGAAAATTTTCCAGACGTATATGCTCTCAAAGAAAAAGACGGTATTCTACAACCTAATGCAATTGCTGATGCTTATTGGTTTGTGCATACACAAGAAAAGAATGCTTGGACACATGAATTAGATTTACGTCCATACATGGAAAAATTTTAATAATAATTATGAGGAAAAATTATGAGTTTAAAAGATAAAGTTATTTTTATATCTGGTGGAAGCAGAGGAATTGGACTTGCAATGGTAAAAAAAGCAGCCGAGGACGGTGCAAAAGTTGCTATTGCCGCCAAGACTGCTGAACCTCATCCAAAACTTCCTGGAACTATTTATACAGCAGCAGATGAGATAGTTGAAGCAGGTGGTGAAGCTTTACCTGTTATCTGTGATATTAGAAACGAAGATAATGTCAGGGATGCTATCAATCAAACTGTTGATCATTTTGGAGGTATTGATATATGTATTAATAATGCATCTGCAATTCAATTAACAAATGTGACTGACACAGAGATGAAAAGATATGACCTTATGCATCAAATTAATGGTAGAGGTACTTATATGGTAAGCAAATATTGTTTACCACATTTGAAGAAAGCCTCTAATCCTCATATTTTAAATCTTGCACCACCACTTGATATGCATTCGAAGTGGTTCTCAGGAACTGTTGCTTACACAATGGCTAAGTACACTATGAGTATGTGTGTTTTAGGTATGGCAGAAGAATTTAAAGAATTCGGTATAGCGGTTAATGCGCTTTGGCCAAGAACTGCAATTGCTACTGCTGCTGTACAAAATCATCTAGGTGGAGATGAGATAATGAAATTATCTAGAAATGTAGATATCATGGCCGACTCAGCATATGAAATTCTTACAAAGAGCTCTAAAGAATTCACTGGAAATTTCTGTATTGACGATATGGTTTTATATGAAGCTGGAGTGAAAGATTTTTCAAAATATGCCTCTGCTCCATTTGGAGAGTTAATGCCAGATTTTTTTGTTCCAGATGACACACCATTGCCTGAGGAAATTAAAAATAGTTAGTTGAAAGAAGAAGAAGTAATAATTCTAAGTAAAAAATGTAACTTTCATGCTGTTAAAGCATCCTCATTGAAACTCGAAGCAAGTGGAAGAGAGTATTGGAGAATTATCGATGCAGATAATAATTCTATGGTGTTGTGTTATTTAAATCCCTTAAAAGGAGATCATTTAAACTTTATAGCAATTTCTAAAGAACTCATTAAAAACAACATCAGTTGTTCAAAAATAGTTCATCATAATAAAGCCTTAGGCGTAACCATTCAGCATGATTTGGGAGATGGAGATCTTCTTTCAATTTTAGATGAAGATAATAAGAATGAATTGCTAAAAAGTTCCTTACAAATGCTTTCTGCAATACAAAACTCTTCGATTAATAATATAAATAAATTCACCAAAGAAGAACTTCTAGGGCAAATGAATTTATTCAAAGATGCTTTTTGTAGAAATTTTTTAAATGTGAATGTAAATTCCTCAATTGATAATCTTATTACCACAACATTAAATTATCTTTTTGAGCATCCATGGGTAAATTGTCATTTTGACTTTGAGAGGAGAAATCTCATCTTAGATAATAATGAATTAACAATAATTGATTTCCAAGATATGAGAATTGGACCAATAGGAATAGATCTGGCTGGTATTTTGGTTGATCATTATCATGAAGTAGATCTTTGTGCTACAAAAGACTTATTAAAATTCTTTTCAAAAATAGTTAAATTAGACTGCTCTGAAGATGATTTCTTTGAGTTTTTAAGATGGGGCACTATCCAAAGAAACTTAAGAATTCTTGGAACCTTATCAAATTTATATTTAACAAAAAATCGAAGTTTTAGATTAAAAGATTTACCAATGATTTTATCAAATTTACTTCAAATGATTCCTGAAAATCATGCTTCTAAAGAATTCATAATTAATGCGATTAGCCCGACTTTAATAAAAAGAGTTTCAGAAATATGAAAGCAATGATTTTAGCTGCAGGTTATGGCAAAAGGCTCTTACCTCTTACCAAAGATACTCCCAAACCACTTCTTAAGGTTGGAAATAAAACTCTGATAGAGCGTAATATCAATAATTTACTTGAAAGTGGGTTTTCAGAGATTGTTATTAATGTTTCTCATTTATCAAAGTTAATTGAAGGTCATGTTAAAGAAAAATTCCCGAAAAATAATATTTTATTTTCTTTTGAGGAAAGGCCACTTGGAACTGGTGGTGGCGTTTTAAAGGCCCTCAATATTTTGGGAGCCGAGCCTTTTTTACTAATAAATTCTGATATCTATCATTGCATTAGCTTCACGAACTTTCCAAAAACAACTGAAGCAGCTCATTTGATAGGTGTTCCAAATCCAGATCATAATAGGAATGGAGATTTTTCAATAAAAAATGAGAATATAGTTGAAGTGCAAGATGGATTAAATAAACTCACTTGGAGCGGCATATCTCTAATAAATCCAATTATTTTTAATGAAAATGTCTTTGATATCGAATCCTTTAACATTTGGAAAGGTGTTTTACCAAAGTATATAAATAATGGCAAAGTTACTGCTCATAAGTCGTCTGAATTTTGGATCGATGTTGGTACTCAAGATCGTTTAAAGCTTGCCAATGTTCTTCATAACGAAGAGAATTAACATATGAGTGATCAAACTTACATAATCGCACCTTCAATATTAGCTTCAGATTTTGCTAGATTAGGAGAAGAAGTAAGGAATGTTCTTGATGCTGGAGCAGATTGGGTTCATTTTGATGTTATGGATAATCACTATGTTCCAAACTTAACAATTGGTCCAATGGTCTGCGAAGCACTCAGAAAATATGGAATAAAAGAGTTCATAGATGTTCACTTAATGATTGATCCGGTTGATGATTTAGCACAAAATTTTATAGAAGCTGGTGCGGACTTGATAAGTTTTCACCCTGAAGCTTCCAAACATATTCACAGATCAATTCATGCTATCAAAGATAAAGGTTGCAAGGCTGGGTTAGTCTATAATCCTGCAACACCATTGAATACTCTTGAGAGCGTATTAGATGACTTAGACTTAGTTTTAATAATGAGTGTTAATCCTGGATTTGGTGGACAATCATTTATTCACAGCTCCTTAGAAAAAATCGCTCAAGTTAGAAAGATGATAGATAATTCAGGAAGAGATATTCGTCTTGAGGTTGATGGTGGAATTAACAAAGAAACCATTGGTTTAGCATCAGAAGCTGGTGCGGATACATTTGTTGCCGGCTCAGCAATATTCAATACAGAAAATTATGAGCAAACAATATCTGAACTTCGTTCTAAAATCGTTTAAGTATCTAATATTTATACTCTATGTAAATCATCTTGATGCATCAAAAGATGTTGATATTTATGATTATCTGGATGAAATTCAGGTCGTTTCAAAATTTGAGGATAGAAAAAAAGGACTTATGTATAAAAAATCAATTCCAGATAATTATGGAATGTTTTTTGTTTGGCCATATGAAAAAAAACAATGCATGTGGATGAAAAATACTTTAATACCTTTAAGCGTTGGATATTTAAATAAGAGAGGTAAAGTTATTGGAATATATGATATGGTTCCACTTTCAAAAAATTCAGTTTGCTCAAATAAAGCAGCGAAATATGCATTAGAAGTAAATTCTGGTTGGTTTGAAGAAAACAAAATTGAAATTGGAGACGTAATAAAAATTAAAACAATTTTATCTAATGATAAGTAAAGAAGAGTACATAGAATTTAGCGAAAATGGTTTCAATATTATCCCATTAGTAAAGACTATAGATCTTGATTTAGATTCACCAATTAAGGTTTTTTCTAAAATTAAGAATAAACGAAACACTTTTTTACTCGAATCAATTGAGGGAGGTGAGAAGTGGGCACAATTCTCAATAATTGGATTGGATTGCAAAGATACCATCAAAGTATCTGATAAAAAAATTGAAATCAAAAACGAACTTGGCACTAATAAAATTGAATCAAACGAACCTCTTAATGAATTAAAAAAAATAATAGGTATTCACAAGTCACCCAATTTGAAAGATATGCCAAGATTCTATGGAGGATATGTAGGTTTTTTTGCATATGAAAGTGCGAAATATGCTGAGGCAAAAATTAATGATCTTCCAAAAAAAGAATCAAAATTTGAAGAGGATATGCCAGATATTTATTTAGTTAAATCTGAAAAGTTAATTGTTTATGATAATTTTAATCAAACTATGCAGGCAATTTACAACGCTGATCCTCAAAAAATCTCATATGAAGATGCACAAAAAGAAATTGATGAAATTCAAAAAAGCATTGACTCATCAAGTCAGTATAGAGAATTAGAGTATTCAGATATTTTGGGACAATTAGAATATTCATCAAATTTTACAAAAAATGAATATATAGGTGCTGTAAAAAGAGTAAAGGAATATATTAAAGAAGGCGACGTAATGCAGGTTGTATTGGCTCAAGATTTTTATAAGTCATTTGAGGGTGATTCTTTTGAATTATATTCTGCTCTTAGAAAGTTAAATCCATCTCCTTATATGTATTATTTAAATCTTGAAGAATGTGAAGTTGTTGGATCTTCTCCAGAAATTTTAGTGAGACTAGAAAACGATGAAATTACTTTAAGGCCTATTGCAGGAACAAGAAAAAGAGGCACAAATGAGGATGAAGATAAAAAAAACGAACTTGACTTATTAAGTGATCCTAAAGAATTAGCAGAACACCTAATGTTAATTGATCTTGGTAGAAATGATGTTGGTAGAGTTTCAGAAATTGGAAGTGTAAAGCTGACTGAAAAAATGATTATTGAGAGATACTCTCATGTTATGCATATAGTCTCAAATGTGGTTGGAAAGCTTTCAAAAAACCTTACTTTCATTGAGGCTTTAAAAGCTACTTTACCAGCAGGAACACTTTCAGGTGCCCCAAAGATTCGTGCAATGGAAATAATCAATGAACTTGAACCAAGTTCACGAGGAATATATGGAGGTGCAATAGGTTATATCTCATGGAATGGAAATATTGATACGGCTATTGCAATAAGAACCGCAGTCATTAAAGATAATCTTATTCATGTTGGAGCAGGTGCTGGAATAGTTGCAGATTCAGATCCTGAAAAAGAATGGCAGGAATGCATACAAAAATCAAAAGTATTCTTGGATGCTATGGAGATGATTTCATGATTATTGTTATAGATAATTATGATAGTTTCACATATAACTTGGTTCACTATATCGGTGACATCGAAAAAAACATTAAAGTTATAAGAAATGATGAAATGACTGTGTCTGAAATCATTGATCATAGTCCTGAAAAAATAGTTATATCTCCAGGGCCTTGCACACCAAAAGAGGCAGGGATATCGATTGAACTAATACAGAAAGCTAAAGTTCCAATACTAGGTGTTTGTTTGGGACATCAAGCAATTGGAGCAGCTTTCGGTGGAAATATTATTAAGGCACCTAAAATTTTTCATGGAAAAACTTCAAATATAGATCACGATGGAAGTTTAATCTTTGATCAAATTGAAAGCTCCTATAAAGTTGTTAGATACCATAGTCTTATAATAGAGAAAAAAACTCTTCCAAGTGAATTAAAGATAACTGCAACTTTAAGTGATGATGAAGAAATAATAATGGCAGTTGAACATGTTAAAAAACCAATTTATGGTGTTCAATTTCATCCTGAGTCAATCGATACAAATAATGGCATGAGGCTTATAGAGAACTTTATAAAAAAAGCATGAAAGATTTTTTAAATAAAATAAATAATAAAGAAAATTTAAATCTTGAAGAAATGCAAGAAGCTATTAATTTAATAATGACTGGTATGGCGGGAGATTCTGATATTGAATCATTTCTCATTGCATTAAACGCAAAAGGTATAACTGAGACTGAAGTTACAGCTGCAGCGACTGTAATGAAAGAGAAGTCACTAAAATACAATTTAGGTGATGGAACTCATATAGATACTTGCGGAACAGGTGGAACTGGTCTCTATACCTTTAATTGTTCTACAGCATCTTCATTTGTGGCTGCTGCAGGTGGAGCTAAAATTACAAAACATGGAAATAAAGCTATCTCCAGTAAATCAGGTAGCGCAGATTTCCTCGTAGAGTCTGGAGCAAATATAAGCCATGAAAGAGAGAAATTAAAATCAATTTTTGACCAAGTTGGTTTTGTATTCTTATTTGCGCCACTTCATCATGAAGCAATGAAATATGTTATGCCGGCAAGACAAAAAATTGCTGATAAAACTATTTTTAATTTGTTAGGGCCACATACAAATCCTTGCAATGCAAGAAGGCAAGTTTTGGGTGTTTATGATAAAAAATTAGTCAAAATGTTCTCTAGTGTTGCTAAAAACCTTGATATGGAACACGTCATGATAGTACATGGAGATGATGGCCTTGATGAAATTTCAATTTGTTCAGAAACCACTATTTCAGAACTTAAGGGTGATCAAATAAGTGAATATAAAATATCACCAAAAGATTTTGGATTAAATATCTCTTCATTCGATCAAATTTCTGCAAGTTCATCTCAAGAAAGTCTTCTTCATGTAAATAGAGCATTTGAAGGAGAAAAATCTGCAGTTCAAGATATGATCGCATTAAATAGTGGAGCAGCTTTATACGTAGCAAATATTGTAAATTCAATGAGTGACGGTGTAGAGATGGCATTTGATTTAATGAATAGCGGTCAAGCAGCACAAAAATTAACTAGTTATGTAAGGGTCTCAAACGAATCATGAATATTCTTGACGAGATTGTTTTAAATACAAAAACTAAACTTGAAGAAAAAAAATTATATCTTCCTTTTAATGAATTACTCTCAAAAATTAACCTTGAGAATATCGAACAAAGTAATTTCAAGAAAAACTTAGAAAATAAACCTAAAGCAATCATCGCTGAAATAAAGAAAGCTTCCCCAAGTGCAGGATTAATTAGTGAAAATTTTGATGCAATTTCAAAAGCTAAAGAATATGAATCATTTGGTGCTTCAGCTCTCTCCATTCTTACTGAAGAAGATTATTTTTTAGGAAGTATCGAACATCTTAAACAAGTAAAAGCTATAACCAATCTGCCTATATTAAGAAAAGATTTTATTATTGATGAGTATCAAATTTATGAATCAAAATTTATTGGAGCTGATTGTATTTTACTTATTGCTTCTATATTGAATGACAATGAGTTATTTACATTCTCTGAAACAGCAGAAAAACTAGGCTTAGATTTCATCATTGAAGTCCATGATGAAAATGAACTTTCAAGAGTAGAACAATTTTCAAACGCACTTATTGGGGTTAACAATAGAAATTTAAAAACTTTTGAAGTTGATCTAAATAACTCTATTAAATTGAAAGAAATATTTAAAGGAAACAACATTTTTATAGCAGAATCAGGTATTAAAAGTTTTAAAGATATAGAAATACTTCAAGAACATAATATTAATGTTTTTTTAATAGGCGAAAGTTTAATGAAAGGAGATTTCTTTGAAACTTAGGGAATGGCAAGAGAAAGCTTTCCCCCTTTGGTGGGTCAAAAAAAGAGGAATCATTAAAGTTGTAACAGGCGGTGGCAAAACATTTTTTGCTATTTACTGTATAAAAAAATATTTAGAAGTAAATCCTGAAAAATTAATTTTAATTGTCGTCCCTTCAATTGCACTTCTTGATCAATGGTATGAGAGCCTATCTCAAGAATATAGTAATAAAGACATCTCCCTAAATGGTGGAGGAGAACAAACGAACAAACTTACAAAAATATGTATATCCACGATAGATTCTTTAAAAAATGTTATTGATGAAGTTGATTGTCAAAATACATTACTTATTGTTGATGAGTGTCACAAGATAGGTACTGAAAAAAGAGGAGATATGCTTACAAATAATTGGCACGCAACACTTGGATTATCTGCAACACCAGAAAGGGATTATGATGATAATTTTTACACCATAATTACAAAGATCCTTGGCGACATAATTTTTGATTACGACTATATTGATGCAAGAGAAGATGAAGTAATTGTTAACTTTAAACTTCTTTATGGCTATGCAGCTTTACTTCCTGAAGAAGAAGACAAATATAAGAAATTTACAAAGAGCATCCAAAGAAGGGCAGCAACTATTGGCGGTAATGATATGAATGACTATCCTTTGAAAATGCTTATTTTTAATAGGGCAAGATTAGTAAAAAATTCTAAGAATAGAATTCCTTATGGTTTAGAACTCATACAGAAATATAAAAGAGACAGTTGGATTGTTTTTACCGAAAACAAGAAACAGGCTAAAGAATTCAATAAAATTATTAATAAAAAAGGATTTAAGTCAGGTATTTATAATACCGATCTTAAAGATGATGAAAGACAAGAGAATCTTGAAAATTTTAAATCAGGTAAATTGAATGTTTTGGTTAGTTGCACAGCCCTTGATGAGGGTTTTGATATGCCTGAGGCAGACGGGGCAATGATTTTAAGCGCCTCATCATCAAAAAGACAGAGAATACAACGAATGGGAAGGGTGCTTCGAATAACAGCAAATAAAGAAAATGCCCTAATAGTAACAGTCTATTCTTCAAAAACTGAATATGAAAAATTACGAGAAGAATCAAATAGATACAAACTAGAGGGTGTACCAGTTAAGTGGCAGCAAATGAGTCTATAATACTTCTATGGCCTTAACCTATTCAAGTATGCTAGATCTTCAAACAGATCTAATTAAGTTTGAATTATTAAATTCATTAACCAACAAAAACTTTTCATCTGATTCACTTGATAACGAAAAACCATCTTTAATAATGTTTATATGTAATCATTGTCCATATGTCATTCATTATCATGAAGAGCTCGTTAAGCTTGCAAATGATTATCTTGAAAATATTAATATGATTGCAATAAGCTCAAATGACATTATTAATTACCCACAAGATAGCCCAAACAAAATGAAAGAATTGTGGGACTCTCTTGGTTTATCATTTCCTTATTTATATGATGAAACCCAAGATATAGCCAAAAGATATAAAGCAGAATGCACGCCAGAATTCTATTTATTTAATCAAAAACAAAAACTTGTCTACCGTGGAAGAATGGATGAAACATCTCCTGGATCCAATAGTAAACCTTCTGCAAAAGATTTAAGATCAGCTATAAATAGTCTTCTTATGAATGAACCTATTTCAGATGATCAACTTCCATCAATGGGATGCAACATAAAATGGAAAGCTAACTAGTCTTAGTGTATCTTTTTCGTCTGCTACCATGTTTAAGATAGACTTTTCTTGCCTCATTCTTAAACTCTATACTTTTTCTTATGCCCCATACTTGATCACGTGCAAATTTTGCAGAGGTTTTGAGATCAACTATTTGAGGAATATATGAAGCATTTAATTCTGCGTTATGAATTAACTTTGGATCAAAATCTTTTAACTGAGGCAGAAGATTTTTTGTCCACACTGCATCTGGATCCTGATCCATACTTTGTTTAGCTATAGAATATACTCTTGGAAGATTAATCCCAGTAACACCACTTTGCATTTGAACCTGACTAATATGTATACCAGGCTCATAATCTGTAAAAAGTTCAGCCAGGCGCGGTGATGTTTTTTGCCAAGGTTGCCAAAGATTATATGATGCAAATGACATTATCATGGCTCGCATTCTAAAATTTATCCACCCATTTTTATTTAAGAATTTCATACATGCATCTAAAAAGGGAAATCCAGTTTCTCCTTCAATCCATTTTTCGATAATTTCATGATCATATTCAGGTCTAAGGTCATCACACATTCTGTGCATAGAATAAAATTCTAACTCAGGTTCTGTATGAAGTTTTTGAACAAAATGACAATGCCAATAAAGTCTTTTTTTAAAAGAATATAAATCTTTTTTATTATTTAATTCAGGCAACATTTTATTTAACTGTTGATAAACTTGTCTAATCGAAATAGAACCATAAGTAAAATGAGGCGACAATCTTGAGCAACTATTTTCAGACTGACTAGGACTAGACATTTTAATTCTATAGCCTTTACATCTTTGATCTAGAAAGGTTTCTAACAGTTCTTTTGCTTTTGAAGTTCCACCTTCTTGAATATTACTCATTCCTGAAAATTCACAAGATATCTCATTCTTAAAATTGCTAAATCCTATAAGATTCAACCTATCTTTATTATTTGAAGGTTTTGGTACGCCCAATAAATCTGAATTCATAATATGGTTCCAATTCTTTGACCAAGTATCTCTATCAAAATTATTTAGCTGAAGACCAAAATCATCATAAACCGTTATTTTATTTTTAAAATTTTCTTTGAAATTATCGAATCCTTCTCGAAAATAATTTACGTCAGTACAATGATTTATATGTATAGAAAAGTCGTTATAGTTCGTTTCTATCCATTTACCCAAATCATAGAAAGAACCATTAAATACATTAATTTTTGAGTTCAACTTCTTCAGATCTTCATCTAATTCTTCAAGACAATCATTTGAAAACTTAAGTTGTCTTGAAGATTTACCATTAGCTTTCCAGTAATGAACATCATACAAATAAATCACAATAAAGTTTGATTTTAATGAGCCATAGTAAAGAGCTGCATTATCAAGCAATCTTAAATTTCTATTTAAAATAATAATATCTGTCATTAATACTCAGATTTTGAAGGACTTTGTCCTAAATTATATTTTTTCGCTAAGGTTTGTTTTATAAGTCTCAGTTAGCGACATTACAGAGATCAAGGTTAATATTGATGCAATTGCAATGTAAACTGATACCCAAATGATATCAAAATCAGTCCATAACTTTGCTGCAATTGTTGGAGCAAAGGCTCCTCCAATAATGGCACCTAACTGATAGCCCAAAGTTGCACCAGAATATCTAACTTCTGTTGAAAATAATTCTGTGAAAAAAGCTGCTTGAGGCCCATACATCATTCCTAAAAATCCCAATCCAAAAGTAACCGCCACAGTAATAAACCAAAAATTACCAGTATCAACTAATGGAAAAATTGCAAAAGCCCAAATAGCAGTTAACAATGCTCCAGTCATAAAAATTCCTTTTCTACCATATTTATCTGAGTAAGATGAAAAGATAAACTGAACTGGTACCATTATTGCTGATCCAATAAGCACAGCAGTTAGCATATCATTTCTTGACATGTCTGCACTTTTAACTCCGTATGCTAAAAGAAATGCAACTAAGATATAGAACGTAACCTGAATAGACAGAAAAGCTCCAGCAGCAAGAGCAATTCTCTTTGGATATTTTATTATTGCCTCAAGCACAGGTGATTTTTTAATTTGATTTGTTGATGTTTCTTGATTGCTCCTGAGATTTTGTAACTCTCTGAACGCTTTTGTATCTTCCATAGTAATTTGAATATACATACTTATGCCAATTAACGCAGCACTCGCAATAAAAGGAATCCTCCAACCCCAACTCATAAATGCTTCATCCGAGAGCGATGCGCTTGTAGCTATGAATGCTAGATTCGCTAAGATAACACCCAAAGGCGCTCCAGCTTGTGCGTATGCTCCATAGTATCCTCTCTGATTTGATGGAGCACTTTCTGTAACTAATAACATTGCTCCTCCCCATTGACCACCAATTGCAAGTCCTTGAGCAAATCTTAGGGTTGTTAACAATAATGGAGCTGCAACTCCAACCATTGCGTATGTTGGAAGCAATCCTATAAGCGTAGATGCAATACCCATTAACATGAGAGCTGCTACAAGTGTCTTTTTTCTTCCAACTTTATCACCAAAATGCCCAAAAATAATTCCACCAATTGGTCTCGCTATAAATCCAGCTGCAAATGTTAATAAAGACAATATTAATGCTGTTGATTCTGGTATTTCACCAAAAAAAGCTTTAGGAAAAACTAGAGCAGCTGCTGCTCCATAGAGAAAAAAATCATACCACTCTATGCTTGTACCAGCCAAAGCAGTTAGCGCAACTTTGCGCATATTAATTTCTTTAGCTTTTAAAGAACTTTCTTGCATGAAAATTATTGCTAAATGTATGCGCTTGTTGACGTCATTACTTTTGCAGTAACTTCCATAACTTTTTTTGTAGGTGACTCAAGTTCTTCGGCACCTGATTCACTAGCTTGACCGGCATGTAAATCTTCATCCTCTTGCATAGTCTTCAAGATTGCGATGGTTTCTTTATCTTTACTAGAAACTTTATCAAGATGTTTTTGAAGATGTATCACAACTTGTTTTTCTGTTTCTTCAACAAAACCAAGGCTTGTTTTTTCACCCATTGAACCAAATATTGCACCTATAGCAAAAGAACCTGCATACCATAATGGATTTAAAATTGAACTTTTTCCACCAAGTTCATCTAACCTTTGTTTACACCAAACTAAGTGATCAGTTTCTTCATTTCCTGCATGAATTAAGTGCTCTTTTACTTCAGGATCTTTACAGACAAATGCTTGTCCTCTATACAATGCTTGAGCAGCCACTTCACCTGCATGATTTATACGCATAAATTTTATTGAGAGACTTTTTTCC